>NZ_JBITMP010000029.1:0-142093 GCF_044466425.1 Nonomuraea sp. NPDC049400 | reverse complement strand
GACGCCGCCGGCGCGGACGCCGAGGCGGACGCGGTCACCGACGCCGACGCGGGCGCGGGCGCGCCCATCATGGCCACGGCCCCCATGGCCCCGACAACGACCGCGGTACGCATGATCTTCATATGGTTCCCTCCGTTGATTTCCCGTCGAGGTGAGACCATACGGAGACGCGGTATGGCGGAGGTATGTCCCAATCAGACCACTCGGAGCGCGCTAGTGGGACGCTAGTCAGACGCTAGGTTTCGACGACCAAGCAGCCGACGACCAAAGTCCGCACGGCTGCCGGCCGAACTGTGTCCAAGGGATCTGTCGCCTGACTCAACCCTTGACCCATGCTCCTTCTCGGCGGGCACCAGAACCCGCCCCGACAGAAGGAGCATCATGAAGAAGCTGCTCAAGACCGCCGCCATCGGCGCCATCGCGATCGCATCGAGTTTCGCCCTGGCACAGCCGGCAATGGCCAGCTCGCTTTCGTGGAACGTCAGCGACGGAGTTCGAGGAGCTCAGAGAGTCCGAGCGGCTTGAACAGGATCTGAAGGACCTCGGGGTGAACGCCGACATCAGCTTTGTCCCGCGCGGCCAGACGTGCGACCCGGAGCGGGGAAAGCGGATTCACCTCAAACCACGTGAACTCCTCAATCCCAGCAGGAAATAGGTTCAACCTCGACCCGCGGCTCCTCGGTCCTGGGCGGACCCTGCTGGTGGACGTCATCATGATGGGCGGTCCGGGCTGGGCGTTCTCGGGCGGGCTGATCGAGGACCCGGTCAAGCCGTACGTGCTGATCCCGCTGCCGCCCGGCAGCTAACGCTTCGGGTCCAGCACCGGTGGCAGGATTCTCTGGCAGGACTGGTCCTGAGGGCTGTACTCCTGCCGTCAAGAGATCATGTCCGGCCGAGTAGCTCCGGAGATTCCCGGCCATTTACTGCCGGAACTTACAGCATGAGGCCGCACCATAGCGGAGCCCTGCAGGCGGCAGGCAACGCGGTCCGCGCGCAGCATATCGAGAGCCCGGGAAGTGATGAAAGTTTCACCGCTCGGGGGGTGCCTGGTGTGCTCGCCAGAGGGCAAAGAGACAGGCTGGATGTGCGGGTCTCGCGAGAGGTCTGCCGACGAGGATGACGGCTCGTTGACGGGCGTCGGCGCGTTGGATGTACTCACTGGCATCTCACCACCGCGCACGGGAAGGCGTGTAATTGTTAGCGATAACAGCCCATCGCTCCGGGCCCGTCGCGTATTCGGCATCACCGGATTGGTCGGGGTTCCGCTGTGCCTGGACACACTCTGGTCGCGAGGCTGTAGGGCCCATGGGAACTGGGGCTCAACCGTGCCGGGTTGTCCGCGATGACTGACCAGGGGCGAGACGGCACTGCACCTGCAAACTCAAATGTTGGCGCTAGTAGTGACGCTGCGATCTTCTGGTCGGTACCGCTCCGTCCCCGGGACCACCGCGGCTACATCGAGCCGCTCAGCTCCGCCTCGCTCTGCCTTTCGCCTCCTCGAGCCCTTGGGCGCAACCACCGCACTCTTTCGGAAAGGTGCACCCACGGTAGAAGGCGCTACAGGGCGCGGACGGGCCTGTACCTCGCGGTCACCCGTGACGGCCTGAACTCGACGCCGCTGAACCAGAACAACGCTGTTGTCACGCCGACGGCCAGGACACAGGGCCCGCGCGCCTCCAGCCTTACTGACCGGCAGGACACCACCTTCCGGGTCATCCCCTAGCCCACGACGGGTCCGAGCCTCCGGTCGGAGGCCGTTCAGATCGGAGTAGTGCGATGACATGGTTAAGCCAACGGGCCAGGCCCCGCGTAGCCCGATGGACGAGCGCGGCAACGACGATACTCGCGGCAGTCGCGGTCAGCGTCGTCGTCACGACACAGGTCACCACGCCCCCGGCAATGGCGCTCAACAACGGCGTCGCCCGTACCCCGCCGATGGGGTGGAACACCTGGAACACGTTCGGATGCAACATCAACGAAACGCTCATCCGGCAGACGGCGGATGCCATCGTGGCCAACGGCATGCGGGAACAAGGCTACCGGTACGTCGTGGTCGACGACTGCTGGTTCAACCCGGATCGGGACGCGCAGGGCAACCTACAGGCTCACCCGACACGGTTCCCGAGCGGCATGCGGGCTCTCGGCGACTACCTGCACGCTCGTGGTCTGTTGTTCGGCATCTACCAGTCTCCGATGGACCAGACCTGCGCACAGTACTTCGACGCCTTCCCCGGGGCGACCGGCAGCCTCGGCCACGAGGCGCAGGACGCCCGCCAGTTCGCCGCCTGGGGTGTCGACTTCCTCAAGTACGACTGGTGTTCGCCAAACGGAACCATCAATGACCAGGTGGCCGCGTTCGCGAAGATGCGGGATGCGCTGGCTGCCACCGGCCGGCCCATCGTGTACAGCATCAACCCGAACAGCATCCACGAGAAGACCGGCCCACTTCGCAACTGGAGCGATGTGGCCAACATGTGGCGCACCACCGAGGACATCACCAACGCATGGGACACCGGCCAGACCAACGGATACCCGATGGGCATCCAGAACATCGTCAACGTCAATGTGCCACTGGCGTCCTACGCCGGGCCGGGCGGCTTCAACGACCCGGACATGATGGAGGTGGGCCGCGGGGTACTGACCGCCACGGAGCAGCGTAGCCACTTCGCGCTCTGGGCCGTCATGGCCGCTCCGCTCATCGCGGGTAACGACCTGCGCAGCGCCAGCACGGAGACCTTGGCCATCTTGAAGAACGCCGACCTGATCGCGGTCAACCAGGACTCGCTCGGTCTGCAGGCCGTACAGGTCTCCAATGACGGCACCCGCCGCGTGCTCGCCAAGCGGCTCGCCAACGGTGATGTCGCCGTGGCGCTGTTCAACCAGGGTGGTTCCACGACGACGATCTCCACCACCGCCGCCGCGATCGGCAAGACGGGTTCGTCGTTCACGCTCCGCGACCTCTGGACCGGGGCGACGTCCACCAGCAGCGGCACCATCTCGGCAACGGTGCCGGCGCACGGAACCGCCGTCTACCGCGTCAGCGGGGGCGGGACGTCGAACCCACCGCCCTCCTTCCGCCTGCGTGGCGAGGCGTCCGGTCGGTGCCTGGACGTCAATCAGGGCTCCTCGGCCAACGGCGCCCAGATGCTGATCTGGGACTGCCACAACGGGGCCAATCAGCAGTTCACTCAGAGCGGGCGGGCACTGCAGGTGCTGGGCAAGTGCCTGGACGCGCCCATCAATGCGACTCCCGGCGCCCGTGTACAGATCTGGGACTGCAACGGCAGCGCCAACCAGCAATGGATCTTCAACGGCAACGGCACGATCAGCAACGCCCAGAGCGGGTTGTGCCTGGACGTCGACAGGGCGAACACCGGTAACGGCACCGCCGTGGTCCTGTGGAACTGCCACGCCGGCGCCAACCAACGCTGGACACGAGCGTAAGCGGCACGCCAGGGCGGAGTCGTCCACGGCGCCCGGGACGAGGCGCTGACCCGCGGCCGGCTCTCGCATGTCGACCAGAACTACGTGCGGGCTGAGACGCACGCTGCGGCGAACGCGATCCTGATCGAGGCCCAGCGCGGCGTGCCGATCGTGGCGCTGTGGGGCGGCGGGCTGCTGGCCTCGGTCGACGAGCTGCGGTTCGTCGTCCCGGTTCAGACGATCAACGCCGCTCCCTCGCCGAAGTACTTCGGCGAGGGAGCGGCGTGACGCTCTTGAACGCAGCCAATGATCAGGTGATGGGGATCGGGCAGATGGTCGTGCCCGGCACACCGCGCGACTCGCTGTACATCCTCGACACCCTGATCAACATCGATGCCGGGCCGCAGCCCGAAGTCGTCACGACCGACCAGGCGTCCGATTCGGACATCGTGTTCGAGATCTTCTCCATGCTCGGCTACCGGTTCGCGCCCCGCTTCGCCGACCTGGGCGATCAGCGGTTCTGGTGCGCCGACCTCCCCGACGGGACGACGCCGGCGTACGGGCCGCTGGAGGCGATCGCCCGCAACAAGATCAACCGGCAGAAGATCCACACCCAGTGGTCGGATATGACCAGGGTCGCCGGATCCCTGGTCACCAACCAGGTCCGCGCCTACGACCTGCTGCGCATGTTCGCCCGTAACGGGCGGCCCACCCCCCTCGGACAGGCGTTCGCCGAGTACGGGCGGATCGACAAGACCCTCCACCTGCTGTCAATCCTGGACCCGATCGACGACACCTACCGCCGCAAGCTAAACAAGCAGCTCACCGTCCAGGAGTCCCGGCATCGGCTGGCCCGCAAGATCTGCCACGGTAGCAACGGGCAGATCCGCAAGACCTACCGCGAAGGACAAGAAGATCAACTAGCGGCTCTTGGTCTCGTCGTCAACGCTGTCGCGCTGTGGAACTCGAAGTACCTGTCGGCTGCGGTCGACCAGCTGCGCGCCGAAGGCGTCCCGGTCAAGGACGAGGACGCCGCCCGGCTGTCCCCGCTTGGCCACGCCCACCTCAACGTCCTGGGCCGCTACTCCGTCTCCTCCTCCACACCGGCCGAAGGCCTGCGGGGCGCTCGTGCCCGCGCTGCTGGGCGGCGGCGCGGGCGTCCACCGAACCGCCGCCGCGCACGAACCGCTGCAAGATCACTTTGATGGTGGCGGCACCGGCGGCGCCGCCGTCACTTCATCCGGCACGAACCCCCGCCAGGGCAACGTGGCGAGCTGGACAGCAAGCCCAAGGCGATCACTGGCATCCCGGCCACGGCCCGGATCGATGAAGGCGACGTCGGCGGGCGTCAGAGTGAAGTACCGGATCAGATCGTCGCGGCCGATGTCGGGGTACGAGCGCAGCCGCTCCAGCTGGTCCTCGGAGAACATCCGGGTCGACATCGACCACCTCCACACCGCAACCCGGGTCGGGACCGTACGAACCGTAGCGGAAATGATCAACAACCGGAACAGGCCCACATAAGTGCAGGTCAGACAAATCCGTTGGAAATTTCCCCGAGACTACAGGAAGGCCGTGGCGTTCGCGGCAGCGGCGCGCGCGGCGAAGGAGTGCATAAAAATGTTATATAAATCTCTTATGTTCTTGCCATGCGCAGAGCGGCAACATGAACAGGAGGACAGGATCTTGAAGTTCCCGCTGGAACCGGTACCCATCCATGTGCCCGGCGAGATGCTTGCCGACCTCCGGCAGCGACTGGAGTCAACCCGCTGGCCGGATGACACAGGCAACCAGGACGGGCGCTACGGCGTGACCCGCCCCTACCTGGAAGAGCTGGTCGAGTACTGGCGCGACGGCTACGACTGGCGCAAGGCCGAGGCGGCGATCAACGCCTACGAGCACTACCGCGTCAAGGTCGACGGCGTCCCGGTGCACTTCATGCGCAAGCCCGGAGTCGGTCCCGACCCCAAACCCCTGATCCTCACGCACGGCTGGCCCTGGACGTTCTGGCACTGGTCCAAGGTCATCGACCCGCTGGCCGACCCAGGCGCCCACGGCGGCGACCCCGCCGAGGCGTTCGAGGTGATCGTCCCCTCCTTCCCCGGCTTCGGCTTCTCCAGCCCGCTGCCCGACCACCCGGACATGAACTTCTGGAAGGTCGCCGACCTGTGGCACACCCTCATGACCGGCATACTCGGCCACTCCAGGTACGCGGCGGCCGGCTGCGACGTCGGCGCCATGGTCACCGGACAGCTCGGCCACAAGTACGCCGACGAGTTGTACGGCATCCACATCGGCTCCGGCCAGAAGCTCACCCTGTTCAACGGCGACCGGGCCTGGGACCTCACCGGCGGCCTGCCCATCCCCGACGGCCTGCCCGCTGACGTCCATGCCCGGCTCCTGGCGCTGGAAAAGCGGTTCGCCGTGCATCTGGCCGCGCACATGCTCGCCCCGAGCACCCTCGCCTACGGCCTGACCGACTCGCCCGCCGGGATGCTCGCCTGGATCCTGGAACGCTGGGTGAACTGGAGCGACAACGGCGGCGACATCGAGACCGTCTTCACCAAAGACGACCTGCTCACCCACGCCATGATCTTCTGGGTGACCAACACGATCGGCACCTCGATCCGCACCTACGCCAACAACAACCGCTACCCCTGGACCCCGTCCCACGATCGGCAGCCGGTCGTCGAGGCGCCCACCGGCATCACCTTCGTCGGCTATGAGAACCCGCCCGGCGTCACCACCGACCAGCGCGTCCAGCACTTTCTCGGCAGCGACCGCGCCACCTGGTACAACCTGGTCAACCTCACCGCCCACGACGGCGGCGGCCATTTCATCCCTTGGGAGATCCCCGACCGGTGGGTCGATGACCTGCGGCGAACCTTCCGCGGACGCCGGTAGCCGGGCCGCTTTGATCAGAAACCTGAAGGCAGACGGAGGTTGTCGATGAGTGGAGTGTCCTTGACGTGCGACCCCGCGAAGGTGGGGTTCGATCCCGCGCGACTGGCCAGGATCGATGGCTACTTCGCCGCCGGCGTGGATGACGGCCGATGGCCCGGCTGGCTGATCCTGATCAGCCGGAAGGGTGAGATCGCGCACCTGTCGACGGGTGGCAGGCGCGACATCTCGGCGGGGCTCCCCGTCGAGCCGGACACGTTGTTCCGCATCTACTCCATGTCGAAGCCGGTCACGTCGGTGGCGGTGATGACGCTGTACGAGGAGGGGCGGCTGCTGCTCACCGACCCTGTGGCCGCGTACCTTCCCGAGTTCGCGGACATGCGGGTCTACCAGAGCGGCCCCGCGGCCGCACCCTCCACCCGACCGGCGGCCGAGCCGATCCGCATATGGCACCTGCTCACCCACACGGCAGGCCTGACGTATGAGTTCTACCGCCAGAGCGTGGTGGACGAAATGTATCGTGCCGCCGGATTCGACGGCCCCTACCCGACGGGACTGGACCTGGCCGGCTGCGTCGAACGGTGGGCCAGGTTGCCGCTGCTGTTCGAGCCCGGATCGGAATGGAACTACTCGGTCGCCACCGACGTGCTCGGCAGGCTCATCGAGGTGATCTCCGGCCTGCCGCTCGACCGGTTCCTCGCCGAGCGGATCTTCGAGCCGCTCGGGATGCGCGAAACCGGATTCGAGCCGGTGGATCCCGAGCGCATGGCCACGCTGTACGGCCAGACACCTGACGGGCGTCTGGTGCCGATGCCGCCCCCGCCGCAACGGCCCGCACTGCTGTCGGGCGGCCACGGGCTGATCTCGACCGCAGGCGACTACCACCGATTCACGCAGATGCTGCTGCGCGGCGGGGAGTTCGAGGGGGCGCGTGTCCTCGGCCCGCGCGCTGTCTCCTACATGACGCGAAACCACCTTCCCGGTGGCGCCGACCTGGAGGAATTCGGCCGGCGGGTGTTCTCCGAGATCTCCAACAGCGGCATGGGGTTCGGGCTCGGCTTCGCCGTCGTACAGGACGCCGTCAAACAGAAGGGCCTGGGCTCGGAGGGCGAATACAGCTGGGGCGGAGCAGCGGGCACGGCGTTCTGGGTGGATCCGGCTGAGGAGCTCACTGTGATCTTCCTGTCCCAGTTCATCCCATCCAGCGTTCAGCCCATCTTCGGCCAACTCCGCCAGCTCGTATACCAGGCTCTGATCGACTAGGGGCTGTCCTGGCGATCATGAGCGGAGCCAGATCACCAACGCTGCAGCGGTGACCGTGCCGAGGTAGACGTAGGCGCGCTTGTCGTATCTGGTCGCGACCGCGCGGAACTGTTTCAGCTTGTTGATCGCCCGCTCGACAGTGTTGCGCTTGGCGTACCGCTCCTTGTCGATGCCGGGTGGCCGGCCACCGGTGCTCCCGCGCCGCAGACGGCCGGCCGCTTGCGTCACAAGTGCGCGTTTTACGCGTTCGGGTCCCAGTCTGCGAGCTGCTCCATCGGCTCGGTGTCGCCGGTGGTCTCCAGGCCGTCGAGCGGGACGCGCTCGTAGAAGTAGAGGACCAGTTCGCTCGCTGCGCCTCGCATCGCCATGTCGCCCGGCTCCGCGTCGGCGGCGAGGTCGTCGCAGCGGACGCCGTCGGCGTTGAGGGTCAGGCGCCAGGAGCGGCCCTCGGTCGTGTGCAGGTCGATGGTCGCCGGCTTGAACGGCCAGGGGACGGTCGTCGCCGCGACGGTCGTCAGGAACTCGTCGACGCCCTCGACGGCGACGTCCGTCGGCAGCGGCTGTGCGGCCCCCTGGGTGAGCTGGGCGTCGTAGGTGTGGACGGCGATCTCCTGGATCTGGTGCCGGGCCACGGCTCCGCTGGTCTCCGGGGCCTGCGAGCGGCCCCACCAGGTCCAGCAGCCGCGGTTCGGGCCGGCCTCGCGCATCGCGTCGAGCATGAGCTCGGTCGACTCGGCGAGCCAGGCGTCCAGGGCTTCGCGGTCGCGGGGCGCGGTCGGGGCGCCCTTCGGGTCCGTCCTCGCCGGGGGCTCAGCGCCCGGGCCCGCCGCGACGATGGCGGCCTGGCGGCGGCGGCCGTCGCCGAGGTGCTGCGCCAGTTCGCGCAGCGTCCAGTCCGGGCAGGTCGGGACCTGGACGTCAAGGTCGGGGGCGGACGCGATCGCGGCGCGGAACGCGGCCGAGCGGTCTTCGATCAGCCGCAGGACCTCGGGGAACTCCAAGATGTTTTGCACGTCGGTTGTGTATCACGGCGCTCCGGCCGCCGGGTAGCGAATTTGTCGGACGAACGCGTCGACGGCCGGGCGGAGCGCCGGCGCCGAAGCCGTCCTGAAACTCCGCGCACTGCTCGCCAACGGCGACTTCGACCGCTACTGGACCTACCATCTGGGCCAAGAGCACCAGCCCAACCACCAGGCCCGCTACCAACTCGCTGCTTGACCTACGAAGTCACTCCCAGCAATGCGACAACGTCGAACAGCCAGCCGCAGCAGTCATGGCCATCCTCGCCGGTCCGTGAGTGCTCAGCCCCGGCAGGCATGCCGGAGTGAGCGTCACTGGTGAGCGCCGCCGTCCACGCGGATCTCGGTGCCGGTGATGAACGAGCCGTCGTCGGAGACGAGCATCGCCACAACCCCGGCGACTTTCTCCGGACCAGGCATGCCTCCAGGCAGCGCGGGGGTGAGCTTGAGGAACAGGTCCCAGTCGGTGTCCTGGGGTACAAGGTGACCGATGTTGTCGGTGATCCCGCTGCTGATGCCGCCGGGCACGACGTTTACCGCGCGCAGCCCCCGCTTGCCGTACTCGGAGGCGATGCTGTGGGTGAAGGAGAAGATGCCGCCCTTGCTGGCGGAGTAGGCCGCCATGAACGGATGGGCGAAGAAGGCCGCGGTGGAGCTGAAGTTGACCACCACGCCCCTGCCGCTGTCCAACAGGTACGGCAGGGCAGCTCTGGTCATGAGGAAGGTGCCGGTCAGGTTGGTCCCGATGATGCGGTTCCACAGCTCCAGCGAGCATTCGTGGGTGTGCGCGCCGCGCAGGATGGCTGCCGCGTTGATCAGGGCGTCAAGCCCGCCGAGCTCAGCGGTGGCCCTATTGACCAGGGAATTCACCGAGTCCTCTGAGGAGATGTCCACGGTGCAGACGGTGAGCCGGTCGTTTCCGGCCAGCTCCGCTGTCTCCTTCAGGGCTTCCTTCGAGATGTCGGCGGCGAGCACGCGCGCGCCTTCTGCGAGCAGTCTCAGCGTCGTCGCCCGGGCGATGCCGGAACCCGCACCGGTGATCAGGATGCGCCGATCAGTCAGCCGCTCCACTTACGTGACCTCCTCGAATGATGCGGGACCGCCGGACAGCGCGGCTCCGTCGACCACCCGCCCTTCGGCGACCCGCTGGATGAACGCGACCGTGCGGTCCACGGCCTCGGTGGCCTCGGGCAGGAACCCCGTGGCCAGGTGCCAGACGTGCTGCATGTGTGGCCAGACCTCCAGCTCCACCTCGACTCCGGCCCGCGCCGCCCGGGTGGCCAGGGCGAGGGAGTCGTCGAGCAGCAGCTCGGCGCCGGAGACCTGGATGAACAGGGGTGGTAACCCGGCCAGGTCGGCCAGTGCCGGGGAGGCGTAGCGGTCGGCCGGGGGGTGCCCGGCCAGGTAGTCGCTCGTCATGACCGGTCCGGATGACGGCTTGATGATCAGGTCGGTCTCGGCGTTGGCCTGCCAGGAGCCGCGAGCGTAGTTCTCCGGCCGCAGGTCGAAGACGCCGCAGTAGACGAACCCTGCGGCGGCACGGGTGTCGGCGGCGTCGCGGCGTCGTAGCAGGAGCGCCGTGGCCAGGTTCGCTCCCGCCGACTCCCCGCCCACCACGATCCTGGCCTCCGGCCACCTGCCGAGGGTATCGAGGTAGGCCGCTTCGCAGTCGTCGAGGGCGGCCGGGTAGGGATGCTCGGGCGCGAGCCGGTAGTCCGGCAGCAGCACCCGCGCACCGGTGCTCGCCGCCAGGTGCGCTCCGGCCTGCCGGCCGTTCCTCGCGGTGCCGGTGCGGAAGCCGCCACCGTGGATGAAGAGAATGGCCAGGTCGTCGCGGGGCTCCGGAGGGCTCAGCAACCGCCCGAAGGGATGCACCTGATCGGTGATGCCCGGAACATCCCGGTAGAGATCGCCGACAACCTCGGCGCCCACGCGTTCCTCGTCGAGGGTGACGTCCTTACCGTTCTCTCGAAGCTCACGGAACATGGCGAGGAGAACGTCATATGTCCGGCTTGGCATCGCACCAACTTACACGTGATAGTAGGCGACGTACACGCGGCCACTGTCACGTGTAAGTTGGGAGTTCGCAGACATTAACATCCCTGCAGCAGGCAGGCAACGGTGACGAGGGCAACGTGGCGGACAAGAAGCGCAGGATCACGAGTGTGGACGTGGCGCGGGAAGCGGGTCTGTCGCGAGGCACCGTCAGCTTCGTGCTGAACAACACGCCCGGCCAGTCCATCCCCGAAGCGACCAGGCAGCGCGTCCTGCGGGCCGCGGCCAAGCTGGGCTACACGCCCTACGCCCCCGCCCGCACACTGCGCAGCGGGCGCAGCGACGTGGCGCTGTTCGTCCTGCCCGACTGGCCGCAGGGCCCGACCATGGCGGCGCTGGTCGACCGGGCGGCCCAGGTGCTGGGCCAGGCCGGGCTGACCCTCATCACGCACGTGCACGCGGGCCACGACGACGGGCTGGCGCAGCTGTGGAGCGCCCTCAGCCCGGCCGCCGTCTTCGGCATGCGGCCCTTCTCCGCCGCAGAGTTGGAGGGCATGAGACGAGTGCGTATCCCGGCCGTGCTGCCCCCCGCCGAGCAGCCCGGATACGACGTGGGCAGCACTTTGTGGATCAACGGCGTCGGCAGGTTGCAGGCCCGGTACCTGATCGGCAAGGGGCACGAGCGCCTGGCCTACGTTCTGCCCGATGACCCCCGACTGGTCGCACTCGGGCGCGGGCGCGCCGAGGGTGCGATGCAGGCATGCGGCGAAGCCGGCCTACCGGAGCCACTGGTCTGCAAGATCGGGCTGGATATCGAGTCGGCGACCATGGCGGTGGCGGGCTGGCAGGATGCTCCGACCGCCGTGTGCGCCTACAACGACGAGGTCGCCCTCGCGGTGCTGGCCGGGATGCGAGCATTGGGCGTGAGCCTGCCGGTGATCGGCGCGGACGACATTCCCGCGGCCCGCTTCGCCGTCCCCTCGCTGACGACAGTCGCGCAGGACAGCGGCGAGATCGGCGAGCGCATTGCCAAAGCCCTGCTCAGGGCATTGAACAACGCGGACCCCGAACTGGGGTCCATGCCATCCGACGTCATCCGCGTGGTCGAACGCGACTCCGCATAGCGAGATAGGCGAATTGGGCGAAACGCGACCTCGGCACTACTTGCACGTGTTAGTAGCGGTGGTTAACATCCACGACACACATCCCCCTTCGACCCGTGGGGTCTCCATGAGCACACCAGCAACGCCCACCCTGCCCAAGGTGGGCTCCCGCTACATCGGTCTGATGGTCCTGGCCCAGTTCGGCGTCTTCCTGGCGTTCATCACGCCGGTGGGCATCACGCTGTCGATCCGGGTCAGCGAGCTCGCTCCCGGGCGTGAGGAGTACCTGGGCTACATCACCGGCGTGGGTGGCTTGGTGCCCCTCGTCGCGGGACCTCTGCTCGGCGCGCTCAGCGATCGCAACCGCACCCGTTTCGGCCGCCGTCGCCCGTTCATCTTCGGCGGCATGCTGCTCGGCGTCGTCTCCCTGCTCGTCATGGCCCTGGCTCCGAACATCCCGGTCCTCGGCCTGGGCTGGGTACTGGCCCAGTTCGGGTGGGGCCAGGCCTTCGGCAACCTGCTCACCTCCCAGGCCGACCGCCTTCCGGAAGAGCAGCGCGGCAAGGTCGCCGGTCTCGGCGGGTTCGCGACGCTGGTCGCGCCGGTCGTCGGTGTCGTGATGGCCGGAGGGCTGGCGGGCGACGCCCTCCTGCTCTTCCTCGTGCCCGGCGCGGTCGGTGTGGTCACCATCGTGCTGTTCGTCTGGCTGGTCGACGAGGCCGACAGCCGTGACCTGTCCGCGGCCGAGCCGCTGACGCCGAGCTCGCTGCTGGCCATGTACACGTGGCCCGTCCGGAAATATCGAGACTTCTCCCTCAACTGGGCGGGGCGGTTCGCGTTCTACTTCGGGTTGACCCTCAACACCACCTTCACCGCCTTCTTCTTCGCTTCCCGCCTGGGTGTGAAGGTCGAGGAGGTGGCCGGGACGCTCGCCGCAGTCGCCGGGCTCGGCGTGCTGGCCACCGCCGCGGGCGCGATGGGTGGCGGATTCCTGTCCGACCGGCTACGCCGCCGACGGGTGTTCGTCCTGGCCGCCGGGGCGGTCTACGCGCTGGGCACCGTGATCATGGCGGTGTCGTCGAGCGTGCCGCCGCTGTTCACCGGCTCAATCATCTGCTCGGTCGGCCTGGGCATGTTCTCGGCCGTGGATCAGGCGCTGGCCCTGGACGTGCTGCCGGAGCGGGAGACGAATGCCGGCCGCTACTTGGGCGTGTTCGGTTTCGCCACCTCCATCCCGCAGTCGGCCGCTCCCTTCATCGCCCCGGTGTTCCTGACCGTCGGCGCGGAGAAGAACTACACCCTGCTCTACCTGGTGGCCGCCGCCTGCACCTTGCTGGGCGGCCTGGTCATCCTGCCCATCAAGTCCGTCCGCTAAGGAGTCCCGCATGTTCGTGGCACCCTCGTTTCCGCACGAGCCCGGTGGTCCCGCCCCCTATTTCCGGGGTGAGTTCACCGCCGACCGGCAGCCCGACCAGGCTCTCCTGGAAGTGACCGGACTCGGCATCGTCGAGCCGTACCTGAACGGCATCCGGGTCGGCGACGAGGTTCTGGCCCCCGGCTGGACCTCCTACCGGCATCGGCTCCAGGTCAGCACCCACGACGTGACCGCCCTGATCAAACCCGGCGCGAACGCGCTGGGCGCGATCGTGGGCGACGGCTGGGCGGCCGGACGGATCGGGTTCGAGGGCAAGAACAACCACTACACCGACCGGCCCGCGCTGTTCATGCGCCTGGAGATGACCCTCGGCGAGCAGACCGTCGTCGTGGAATCCGACGGAACCTGGAGCGCGGGAACCGGCGCCATCATCGCCAACGGCCTGTTCGACGGCGAAACCTACGACGCCAGGCGTGAGCCGTACGGCTGGAGCCAACCGGGTTTCACCGGCGACTGGTCTGCGGTGGAGCCGTTCGACTGGAACCCCGAGGCGCTGGTTCCGGTGGTGGCGGATCCGATCCGGCGCATCGAGGAGCTCTCCCCCGTGAGCATTCGCGGGAAGATCGTCGACTTCGGGCAGAACCTCACCGGCTGGATCAAGCTCACCACCACCGGCGAAACCGGTCAGACCATCACGATCCGGCATGCCGAGCTCCTCGAAGACGGCGAGTTGAACGTCGAGACGCTACGCACGGTCAGAGCCACCGACCGCTACATCCACGCGGGTGGCACGGTCACCTGGGAGCCTCGCTTCACCTTCCACGGCTTCCGCTACGTCGAGATCGACGGGCCGTTCGACGAGGTTAAGGCCGTGGTGGTGCACAGCGACATGCGCCGCACCGGATGGCTGAAGACCTCGGACGAACGGCTGAACCGGCTGCACGCCAACACCGTCTGGTCGATGCGCGGCAACTTCGTCGGCGTGCCCACCGACTGCCCGCAGCGCGACGAGCGGCTGGGCTGGACCGGCGACATCAACGCCTTCGCTCCCACCGCGGCGTTCCTGTATGACGTGCGGCCGGTCCTGGGTTCCTGGCTCGCGGATCTGGCCGCCGAGCAGCGGGAGAGGGGGTTCGTGCCGTGGGTCGTCCCTGACGTGCTGTCCAATCCCTCCGCCCCCACCGCGCTGTGGAGCGATGTGGCGGTCAGCCTGCCCTGGGTGCTCTATCAGGAGTACGGCGACGCCGAGATCCTGCGCCGTTGCTACGGCTCCATGGCCGCCTTCATCCGCGACGTGGAGGGCAGGCTGGATGCCGACGGGCTGTGGAGCAGTGGCTTCCAGTTCGGCGACTGGCTCGACCCCGACGCCCCCGGCGACAACCCGGCCGGAGCCAAGACCGACCGGCACCTGGTAGCCGCCGCCTACTTGGCCAAGACCACCCGGGAAATGGCCGACACGGCGGAACTCCTCAACACCGAAGACGCTGCCCACTTCCGGGCTTTGGCTGACAAGGTACGGCAGGCCTTCCGCGCTGAATACGTCACGGCGAAGGGCCGGATCGCCGGCGAGACCGCCACCGCCTACGCCCTGGCCATCTGCTTCGACCTGCTCGACCCCGACCAGGAGGCCAGGGCGGGTAGGCGGCTGGCCGAGCTGGTCGCCAAGGCCGGGTACAAGATCTCCACCGGGTTCGCCGGGACCCCGCTGATGCTGCCCGCGCTCAGCCGCACCGGGCACCTGGAGGCGGCCTACCTGATGCTGATGGAGCCCGGCTGCCCGAGCTTCCTCTACCCGGTGACCATGGGCGCGACCACGATCTGGGAACGCTGGGACGCGATCGCGCCCGACGGCACGCTCAACCCCAGTGGCATGTCCTCGCTCAACCACTACGCCCTGGGCGCGGTGACCGACTGGCTGCACAAGACGGTCGGCGGGTTGACGCCGCTCGAACCCGGCTACCGCAAAGTCCTCATCGCCCCGCAGCCCGGGGGCGGCCTTACCAACGCCGCGCTCACCCACTGGACCGTGCACGGCGACATCCGCATCTCGTGGCGGGTCGAGGGGCGCCAGGTCAGGCTGGAGGTGAGCGTGCCCGTCGAGGCGACCGTCCGCCTGCCGTACACCGGCGAGACCATCGAAGTCCAGCTCGGCGAGCACGCCTGGAGCTACGAACTGCCCGAGGAGTACGGCGAACGCGAGCCGTACACGATGGACACCTCACTCAAGACGCTCGCGGCCGATCCGACGGTGTGGCAGGCGCTCACCGAGGTGTTCGCCAAGCACTTCCCCAGTATCCCCCTCGACGGCAACGCGCCGGAGGCGGCGGCGTTCTCCCTGAACACCGTCCTGGAGTTCATCCCCGGCCCGTCCCAGGAACTGGCCGACGACCTGAAGGCAGCCATCCAGTGAATCTTGAACAGAAGGCGTCCCTGCTGTCCGGCCGGGACTTCTGGAGCACCAAACCGGTCGGCGAGGTCCCCTCGGCGGTGCTCAGCGACGGCCCGCACGGCGTGCGCAGGCAGGCCGGCGAGGCCGACCACGTGGGCATCCACGACAGCCTCCCGGCGACCTGCTTTCCACCAGCGGTCGCGGTCGGCTCCAGCTGGGACCCCGCCGTCGCCGGCCGACTGGCCGCAGCCGTGGCACGCGAGGCCCGGGCGCTGGATGTGCAGGTGAACCTGGGGCCGGGGGTGAACATCAAGCGTTCACCGCTCTGCGGGCGCAATTTCGAGTACTACTCCGAGGATCCGCTGCTGACCGGCGTGCTGGCCACTGCGCACGTCAAGGCCTTGCAGGCCGAGGGGGTGGGCGCGTCGGTCAAGCACTTCGCCGCCAACAACCAGGAGACCGGCCGGATGCGGGTCAGCGCTGAAATCGACGAGCGCACCCTGCGGGAGATCTACCTGCCCGCCTTCGAGTGCGTGGTCAAGCAGGCCCGGCCCGCCACGGTGATGGCCGCCTACAACAAGGTGAACGGTGTCTACGCCTCCCAGCATCCGTGGCTGCTCACCCGGGTGCTGCGCGAAGAGTGGGGTTTCGACGGGGTTGTCGTCTCCGACTGGGGCGCGGTCAACGACCGGGTCGCCGCGTTGAAGGCGGGGCTTGACCTGGAGATGCCCGGCAATCCCGGCAACGATGCGCACATCGTGCAGGCGGTCATATCTGGACAGCTCGACGAGGCCGACGTGGACGGCAGCGTCGCCCGCGTCCAGGAAATGGTGAGCCGGTGGCGGTCCGCGCCGGCGGCCTTCGACGCCGACGCCCACCACGCGCTCGCCCGCGAACTCGCCGCCGACTGCGCCGTGCTGCTGAAGAACGCCGACGCCGTGCTCCCGATCGGCCCCGACGTGCGTACCATCGCCGTCGTCGGGGCCTTCGCCACCGAGCCGCGTTTCCAGGGCGGGGGCAGTTCCCACATCAACCCCACCCGCGTCGACATTCCCTTGGAGGAGATCCGCAAGCTGGCCGGAGAGCGGACCGTCACGACCGACCCGGAGGGCGCGGACCTGGCGATCGTCTTCGCCGGGCTGGCCGACCTGGACGAATCGGAAGGGTATGACCGGGCCGGCATCGAGCTGCCGGGCGGGCAGGTCGAGCTCATCCGCGCCACCGCCGCCGTGGCCCGCCGTACGGTCGTGGTGCTCTCCAACGGCGGGGTTGTTTCCCTGGAAGGCTGGCATGACGAGGTCGACGCCATCCTGGAGGGCTGGTTGCTCGGCCAGGCCGCCGGCGGCGCCCTGGCCGACCTGCTGTTCGGTGCGGTCAGTCCGTCCGGGCGGCTGGCCGAGACGATCCCGCTGCGCCTGCAGGACACCCCGTCGTACCTGAACTTCCCTGGAGAACAGGACATCGTCCGCTACGGCGAGGGCGTCATGGTCGGCTACCGCTACCACGAGAGCGCCGACCAGCCGGTCCGCTACCCGTTCGGCCACGGGCTCACCTACACCACCTTCGCTGTCAGCGACCTGACGGTCGAGGTCACCGGCGACGACACCGCCCGCGCCTCGGTCAGGGTCACCAACACCGGTGAGCGGCACGGCAAGCATGTCGTCCAGCTCTACATCGCCACCCAGGCAGGACCCGTCCGCCGCCCGGTCCGGGAACTGCGGGCCTTCACCAAGGTGGCGCTCGAGCCCGGCCAGGCCACGATCGTCACCTTCGACCTCGACACCCGTGCCTTCGCCTACTGGGACATCGCCGAGAGCCGCTGGCTGGTCGCGCCCGGTGAGTACACCATCCAGATCGGCGAGAACGCCTCGCAGGTCGTCGCGGAGGAGACCGTCAAGCTCGCCGGGGAGGTGATCCTCAGGCAGCTGAGCCTGGACTCCAGCGTCGGCGAATGGTTCGCGCACCCGGTCGTCGGGCCGGTGCTCATGGGGCACATCGCGGCGACGATGACCCCGGAGCAACGGGCGCAGGCGGCCGAGCACGCCGATATGCTGCGCATGATCGAGTCACTGCCGATGTACCAGTTCATCAGCCCGCTGGGTGTCCAGATTCCGGCCGAGACGGTTCAGGAGATGATCGAACTCAGCAGACAGGGCGCCTGATGAGGGCAGGGCGGCGACCGTAGGACGGCCAGCCGCTACTCCGACGTGTCCTGACATGTCGCACAGGGCACGTCTGACCACGACAACGCCGTCTCAACGTCCCTGGCCTCGTCCAGCGAGCACGCCCTGCGCGAACCCTGGACGCGGCCGTGCCGCTCGCGCTCCGGCGCGGTCGCCGGCACCTACCACACCGGCCGCTTCACCAAGGTGCCTCGCCTGGCCAAGCTCCTGCGCGTGCCCACCCCCGCCGACCGCGGACCCGGCCAGCCGTGGCGCCCCGGGCACCCCCGTCCCGCTCGCCCTCGCGCCGGACACCCCGACCGCCGACATCCGCATCGGCTACGCACGGTGTAGCTCGCTCACTCAGGAGCCGCAATCACAACTGGACGCGCCGGCCGCGCACGGCATCGGCCGCGAGAAGATCTTCTCCGAGAAGATCAGCACCCGGGTACGCGTCCGCCCCCAGTTCGAGGCCGCGCTCGCGCTGGCCCGCCAGATCAAGGCCCACGCCCCGCACTGCCGGGTCATCTTCACCGTGTATGAGATGAAGCGCCTGGGCCGCGACGCCGCCGAACTCACCGCCCTGGCCGACCACCTCACCGCCCACGGCCTGGTCCTGGAGATGCTCGCCGGACCTCTGCCCGGCATGTACGACCCCAGCGGACCCGGCCGCCTGCTCTTCGCCTTCTTCGCGGCGATGGCCGAGACCGAGCGCGAGAACATCCGGGAGTCGACCCTCGAAGGACTCGACGCAGCAGCCCGAAAAGGCAAGCACGGCGGCCGGCCACCCGTCATCACCGACGACATGCTGCACACCGTGCTCCGGCGCCGCGCGAACGGCGAGTCTGTCGAGAAGATCCAGCCCGACCTGATCATCGGAACCGGCAAGCGCAAGGGCCAGGCCCCCAGCGTCGCGAGCAGCTACCGCGCGCTCGCCGAGCACGAGCAGCAGGAGGCCTACCCCGAGGCCGTCGCCCAGGCGCACGCCGACTTCGCCAGCCTCCACGACGCAGACGAAATCCCCCGCCCCCGCCGAACCCGCATCCGACGCCCGGACGATCCGCTCACGCCCGAGCAAGCCGAGCTTCGACAGCGTCTGCAGGACCAGGTCCGGCATCCTGCCCATCGGGCCGACCCGGGCAGAGGATCAGGAACTACCCCGCAAACGCTATGAGCAGCCGCTCGCGCTGCGCCTCCTCAAGTCCGCCGACGCGTCGCTCCACCTCGACCCCGCACGTCGCCATCAACGCGGCGACCTTCGCCGGCCCATAACCAGGCACCGCTCGCAGCACCTGAACGACCCTCGTCTTCTTGACAACGGTCTCTTCCTCCGCGCGGGCGAACACTTGCGCCACCGTGACCGTCCCAGCCCGGACCCCAGCCAACAGCTCGCTACGCGCCTTCCGCGCCTCGGCGGCCTTAGCCACGGCCACAGCCCGCTGCTCAGGGGTCAGCGTCGGTACCGCCATGGAGGGCCTCCTCGCACATCAGCTTTCCCTTGCCACGCCATAAGCCCAGCGAGGGTGTCGGCCTCCATCATTGAGCACTGTCAACAGATGTGACACTAAACCCGGTTCGCCGTTCCACTCCTACTGGCAGGCCAGTTCCGCGCGGTCGCGACCAGATACGACAAGCGCGCCTACGTCTACCTCGGCACGGTCACCGCCGCAGCGTTGGTGATCTGGCTCCGCTCATGATCGCCAGGACAGCCCCTAGCGCTCTGTGGTGTCCGGGGGTTGCGGCTGAGGACGGTGGGGCCAGGCGGCGAGGATCTCCTCGACCAGCTCTCCCGGAGACCGGCCGTCGGTGTCGATGCGCAGGTCCCCCGCGCCGGCCCGGTCCAGCGCCTCGGCCTCGCGCGCCGCCTGCTCGGCGACCCGCCGCAGCGCGCCCGCTGCCAGCCCCTTCAGCTCGTCCCCCGGTATCGCCGGCCCGCCTCCCCGCCCGCGCAGCTCGACCCGCTCGGCCAGCGTGCCCGCTCCCGCGTGCAGGCGGCAGACCGTCAGCGCGGCTCCTGACAGCAGCTCGGCATAGCCCCGGACCGTGTCGTCGCGGTCGGCGTCACCCGAGACGATCAGGCACCGGACGCCGTCGGCGCGGTATCCGGCCCACAGGGCGGCGAGATTGCGTGCCTTGAGCCGGTGCTGCTCACGGCCGCCCGGGCTCAGCATGCCGATCTGCTTCAGATCGACATAGGCCGCCGGCACGCCGTCGCGGAGCAGCCGCCTGAAGACCTCGTACGCGACCGTGGACTTGCCGGCCGCGGCCGCGCCGGAGAACCACAGCACGGGCACCGAAGGCGCGGCGGCCGGCCATCCCCCGGCCCGCTCGATGACCGTCCTGGCCACCTCCGGTATGGAGAGCCCGTCAGTGTCCACGCACAGGTCGGCGAAGTCCGTGCGGTCCAGCGTCTCGGCGTCCGCCACGGCCTGCTCCACCATCTCCGGCATCCAGCCCCGGCCGAGGAAGCGCTCCTTGAGCTCGGGCAGGTCGACCCGCAGCCGGCAGAGTGTCAGCGCGGCGTCCGTGAGCAGGTCGGTGTACTGGCGCACCTCTTCGGCGGTGAAGACGAAGCCCGCCAGCACCACGCACTGCGCGCCCTCCCGGCGGAAGTTGGGCCACATCGCGGCGAGGTTGCGGGCCCGGACGCGATGGGTGCCGCCGTCCGGGAGCGGGTGGAGCATGGCGATCTGGTCGCCGTCCACGAAGGCCGTCCTGACGCCGCTCCGGCTGAGCTGCGCGAACACCTCCCAGCCGACCGACGACTTGCCGACACCCGACGGCCCGCAGAGCCACAACAAGGGCAGGCGATCATCGCTCACTCGCGTGACCTTAGCGACCCCCGCCCCGAATCGGCGACCCTATTTCCGGCAGGACGGTCAGCCGGCGGGCGGGACGAACTCGGGCTGGTCGATGATGCGCAGCCAGCTGCCGTCCGGCTGGCGCCGTACGACCTGCGCCCGCGCGCCGGTCCCGTCCTTGGGCGGCGTCGAGGTGAGCGCGATGTCCCCGAGGACCAGCGTCGGCAGCGGCTCCTCCGGCTCGAAGTGCGGCCGCCCGGCCAGCACCTTCTCCCACAGCTCCCGGATCGCCTCCCGGCCCACCGTCTGGCTGCCGGGCGGGTAGGCCAGCACCGCGTCCTCCTCGTACAGCGCGGCCACCCCGGCCGCGTCACCGGCGTTGGACCGCTCGACGAACAGGCGCGTGATGTCCTCGGGCCGCATGGCCTTCTCATGTTCCGGCATGGATTCCTCCTCAGGCGTTCACTGCGTCCAGCCTGCCGCCGCCCAAATCAGAAGTCCAACAGATGGTTCTTATGGAAACTAGAATTGTCAGTTATGGAACTGAGGCAGCTGGAGTATTTCGTCGCGGTCGCCGAGGAGCAGAACTTCACGCGGGCCGCCGAACGGGCGCACATCAGCCAGTCCGGCGTCAGCGCCCAGATTCGCCGGCTCGAGCGCGAGCTTGGGGCCGAGCTGTTCGACCGGTCGGGGCGTACCGCCACGCTGACGGTCGCGGGCAAGGCGGCACTCGAGCACGCCAGGGCCGCGCTGGCGGCCGCGGGGGCGCTCAGCGAGGCCGTGGGCGAGGTGACCGACCTGATCCGGGGGCGGCTCACCCTCGGGATGGTGATCGGGTGCACGATCACGCCGCTGTTCGACGCGCTCGCCGACTTCCACCGGGCACATCCCGGCGTGGAGGTCGTCCTCCTGGAGGACAACTCCGACCGCCTCGTCGAAGGGGTCCGCGCCGGCACTCTCGACCTGGCCCTCGTCGGCACGGCCACCGCCGCTCCCGAGGGGCTGGAGTCACTCACGATCGTCAGCGAGCGCCTCGTGGTGACCGTCCCGCCCGGCCATCCCCTGGCCGCGCTCCCCCAGGTCACGCTGCGCGACCTGAGCGCGTACCCGATCGTGTGCATGCCGCCAGGCACCGGGCTGCGCGCCGTCCTCGACCAGGCGTGCGCCGCGCAGAGCCGGCAGCCCGTGATCGCCCTGCAGGCCAGCGCCGCCGACGCCATCGCCGACCTCGCCGCCCGCGGCGTCGCCGTCGGCATCCTCAGCGACTCGATGGCCGCCCGCTACCGCAACCGTCTCACCGCCCGCACCATCGCCGACGTCGAAACACCTGCCCTGCTCGCGCTGGTGTGGCGGGCCGGGCAGCGCCCCGCCGTACGGGAGCTCCTCGTGCACGCGCGCCGGGCCTTCTCCGCCCGTTGACGGGTCGTCATCGGCTGGTGATGAGGCGCATCGCCTGCCGTACGACCTCGGCCTGCGCGGGAGCGAGCCCCTCGAGGAACGGCTCCATCGCCGACGGCTCCCAATCGGGCGGGCCCGCGTGCGCCAGCAGGTGCTCCCGGCTGTAGTCGGCGAGCATCTCGGCCAGCGGCGCCACCCTCGGATCGTCCGGCGATGCGTCGGCGAGCGCGTCGAGCCGCCGGTAGAACTCGTGCCCGCGCGCCGTCACCTCCGGGTCGGCGGCCATCGAGTCGAACATCGTGAACGCCCGTTCCCTGCTGGTGTCCGTCGCCATGCTGTCCATCAGCACCAGCAGGTCACGGTCCCAGGCTGCCGCCTTCGAGGCGGGCAGGTCCACCGTGCGCAGGAACGCCATCAGGTCGGGCGAGGCCGTGTCGTCGGGGCCCAGCGTGCCGTTCTCGGCTCGCTCGAGCACCTCGGCCAGGCGGGCGCGGCGTACCCGGATCTCGTGCTCCTGCCGGGCCAGGTCCGCGTCGATCTCGGCGAGGATCTCGGGCAGTTCCCTGGAGCGGTCGTCCGCGATCACCTCGCGCGCCTCCTCCAGGCTCAGCCCGAGCTCCACCAGGCGGCGGACGCGGGCCAGGGCGACGGCGTCGCGCATGCCGTACTCGCGGTAGCCGTTGGCCAGGCGCGGCGGCTCCGGCAGGATGCCTTGCTGGTGGTAGTAGCGCACAGTACGGGTGGACACCCCGAGCAGCGCGGCGAGCTCTCCGATCCGCATGCTTGGAGAATAAATCATTGGCATTCGCCGAGCCTCACCGGTTACTGTCGTGCACGTCGGAAGAACGAAAGGAAAGGCCCGCCATGCGATTCGCAGCCGAACGCGTCTATTGCCGGTGCACGGCGTGCCGCGGCGCGCTCGCGCTGGCCGGCAGGGCTTCTGGATAACCCTCGCGAGGGACCGTCCAGAGGCCGCCGGGTGCGCACCGGGCGGCCTTTTTCTTTCGGTCTTTCCTGCGGGCGGATGGTGAAAAGGCATCACACCTGCCTTGCAAGCAGGAGTTCAGGTTTCGAGATCCTGTCGGTCCACGTCAGCGCGCGTCCGTAGCCCAAATGGGAGAGGCACCGGCCTCAGGAGCCGGACGGTGCGGGTTCGAATCCCGCCGGACGTACGAAAATTCAAGGCCCCGTTGGTCTAGCGGTCAGGACGCCCGGCTTTCAACCGGGAAATCGCCGGTTCGAGTCCGGTACGGGGTACGAACTGTCCATTTTCTGGACAGACAATGCGCGAGCTGGGCACCTTTTGGAGAGCCCACCCGGCTGTAAACCGGACGCTTCGGCTGTGGCGGTTCGACTCCGTCCTCGCGCACTTCCGCCTCGACCGACGGGGGCCGGGGCGGCTTGGCGCAGTTCGCCGGTTGCGGAGGCAGGATTGCAAATCCTGTCCGAGCGAGTTCGACTCTCGCCTGCGTCTCTTCGATGTCCGAGTTGACATCTTTCCTGGGATCCGCGTGTAATGGCGGTCGCGTCGCGTGACGCCGGCCGGGAGGACGGCGGCGGCATGGAGGCGCCGTATCAAGGGGGATGACACCGTGGCTTCTTACATCGCCGGATGTGCCTGAGCGCACCCAGGCCGCCGCGCATCGCCTGCGCGGGGTTTTCCACGTCATCGACATTCATCCCGCCTTGGAGCTGACACACGCATGCCCATTGACTTCAACCAGCAGATCATTGAGGAATTCCGGGCCAACCGCGGCCAGGTCGGCGGCCCGTTCGAAGGAGCCAGGCTGCTCCTGCTGACGACCGTCGGAGCGAAGACGGGCGCGCCCCACACGACGCCGCTCGCTTACCTGCCCGACGGCGAGCGCATCCTGATCATCGCCTCGGCCGGCGGCTCACCCCGGCACCCGGCCTGGTACCACAACCTGGTCGCCAACCCGCAGGTCACCGTGGAGGACGGCGTCTTCACCTACCAGGCGAAGGCGGTTGTGCTGGAGGGCGACGAACGCGAGCGCATGTTCGCCCGCGCCGTCGAGGCCGAGCCCGGCTGGGGCCGCTACCAGGACACCTCCGGCAGGACTCTGCCCGTGGTCGCGCTCATCCCGATCTTCGAGGGGCCGCCCGCCGGCCGTGTGGGTGACGCGCTCAAGACGGTGCACGACGCCTTCCGCAGGGAGCTGGCCCGTATCCGCGCCGAGGTCGCCGCGTCGGGCCCGCACCTGGTTGCGCAGTTGCGCGTCAACTGCCTGACCATGTGCCACAACCTGCACGAGCACCACACGCGCGAGGACGGGTTCATGTTCCCGGCGCTGGAGGACCGCTATCCGGAGCTCGCCCAGGTGATGGAGCGGCTGCGCGCCGAGCACGAGGTCGTCCAGCGGCTGCTCGACCAGCTCCAGACCCTCCTCGCCGCCGACGACCTGGCCCCCGGCACGCTCTTGACCGAGGTCAACCGGCTCACCAAGGAGGTCGAGGCCCACCTGGACTACGAGGAGGAGTATCTCGTACCCCTCCTGAACCAGGGCTGAGCTGAGCCCTTACGGCTGCCCGGGGCCGGCCACCTGCTCGGCCGCTCTCCCGATCCTCGCCAGCTTGGCGAGCGCGGGTCGGGAGAGGACGGCCTCGATGTCGTGCAACGCGAGGATCACCTCCTCGACGCCGTCGATGGGCGACTCCCGCTCCCTGTTCAACAGGACGCCCCTGTAATCCTCCGGAGTGACGGCCCCGCCGGGCAGCTCGATCCCGCCCTCCTCCACCCGGAACAGCGCCGGGATGGACGTGTCCAGCGCCAGGGCGAGGCCGGTCAGCTCGGCGGCCGTGAACGAGCGCTGGCCACGTTCGGCCTGGTGAACGGCCTGCCGGCTCCACGGCCTGTCGAGGTAGCGTCCCAGGGCCTCGCCCAGCTCGGTGAGCGACAGCCGCCGCTCCGCGCGCAGCCGTGCGATCTGCCGGCCGATGGCCTCTTCAACCCGCATCCGTCCCCCTGGTGTCATCGTAGGCAATGACGTGGATATGTCGGCATTGACAGCGGCTCCTCGGCGAGCTACTGTACCGCTACAGATTTACCTGTCACTGTCACGGATGACAAGCGGGTGTCGCCACATGCGAGAGTTCCAGTTAGAAGTGATCGGCCCGATCGGCGACTGCGCCGTGCTGAAGGTCGCGGGCGAGGTCGATGTGGATACCGCTCCCCAGCTTCGCGAGCGGCTGGTGGACCTGGCGGGCAAGGGCATCCGCCACGTCGTCACCGACATGAGCGGAGTCGACTTCCTCGACTCGACCGGCCTCGGAGTCCTGGTGGGCGGCCTCAAGCGGCAGCGCACCCACGGCGGCACGCTCACCCTCGTCACCGACGCCGAGCGCATCCTGCGCATCTTCCGGATCACGGGGCTCGTCACCGTGCTGCCTCCCCACGCTTCGGTCTCCGAGGCGATCGCCGCGGATCCCGGCTGGCGGCAGGCGGCCGAGGCAAGGGCGGGAAGCGTCGAAGAATGGTGCCGGGCGCACGGCCTGACCTGACCCATGTCCGGGTGACACGCCGTCATCGTCCCTGGCGGCAACTACGGACCACTGGCCGGGCTGCTCGCCTATGTGGGCGAAACCGCCGCTCGCCGGGGAGCGCACCTCGAGCTGATCTCGTGGACGCCGCCGCCGGGCCGGCCGTTGGATGAGCGCCCGCCCTGGGTTCGCGAGCAGGTGGCGCCCGTCGTGAAGGGCCTCACGATGCCCGCGTGCGTGCACGCATTGCGCCGGTCCACGGAGCCGTTCCTTCTCGTCGGCGGCACTGCGGATGAATTCTGGGACGGCGCGTTGGCTCGGGAGCTGACGCCGTACGTGCTCGAGATCGACGGCGCCGGCCACGGCATGATGGTGCCTGGGCCGCTCTCCAGGAGCGCCGAGGTCCTCGGTCAGGTGACGACGGCCGTGGAAGCCTTCCTCGACACCGCCGTCTGGCATTGACGGACGGCGCTCACGCGCCCAGCCCCGACTCCAAGTGCTCCAGTGCCTTGTCGAGCTCGGCGGGCCCGTCCATCTCGGAGTCCCGCGCCCACTCCACCCAGACCAGGGCCACGACCCCGAAGACCGCCCCCATGGCGTTGCGCAGTCTGGGGTCGTCTCGCCTGTAGCCCGTCTTGTCCGCCAGCAGGGCGCTGATCTCCTCCAGGACACCGGAGGCCTTGCGCAGGTTGGCCGCCACCAGCTCAGGCACGGTCGTCGCGAACACCTCCCGCGCGTGCCCGGCCGCGATCTCCTCGGCGGTCAAGGAGGCGAACGCCGTACGGAACGCGCCCCGCAGGACGGTGACCGGCGCGCCCGGCGGCTGAGCCGCGATCCCCTCGATGAGGGGCGGAAACTGATCGAGCGTGACCAGATGCTCCTTCGTCGGGAAATAGCGGAAGAAGGTGGCGGGGGAAACCTCGGCCGCCTCGGCGATCTGCTCGGTGGTGGTGGCGTTGTAGCCCCGCTCGCGGAAGAGCCTGAACGCTTCACGCAGGATCGTCTCCCTGGTCCTGGCCTTCTTGCGCTCGCGTAGCCCGCCGTTGCCCATGTGCTCATTCTGCCGCACTCAAAAATGATGGTGTACTCTCACAAGAGAGTTCCCTCTCAGAAGTGCGCTGTCATCCACGCATTGGAGCTGACCAGATGAGCGATCAGAACGTCGAAACCCCGGTGACCTTGCCTTTCAGGCGTGAGCCCGGCTGCCCGTTCGCTCCGCCTGCCGAGCTGGAGCGCCAGCGCGCCTCTCAGCCGCTGGCCCGCCTGGCCTTCCCCGACGGCCATGTCGGCTGGCTCGTGACCGGCTACGACCTCGCCCGCGCGATCCTGTCCGATTCCCGCTTCAGCGTCCGGCCGGAGCTGCGGCACTCCCCGCTGCCCCGGCCGAACGTCCGCCCCGGCGGACACGACAAGCCGGCCGCGCCCGGCTGGTTCACCAGCATGGACCCGCCCGAGCACACCAGATACCGGCGCCTGCTCACCGGCCAGTTCACCGTCCGCAGGATGAAGGCCCTCGAACCGCGCATCGCGCAGATAGTCGCCGACCAGCTGGAGGCCATGGCCGAGGCCGGTCCACCCGCCGACCTCGTGCAGGCGTTCGCGCTCCCGATCCCTTCCCTGGTGATCTGCGAACTGCTCGGCGTCCCGTACGAGGACCACGCGTTCTTCGAAAAAGAGACCACCCTGCTCGTCGACCTGGACAACTCCGAAGAGCAGGCCATGGCCGCCATGGCGAACCTGGCCGGTTACCTACGCGAGCTGGTCGGGCACAAGCGCTCCCGGCCCGCGGAAGACCTGATCAGTGGCCTCATCGCCGACGGCGACCTGAGCGACGAGGAGCTGACCAACATCGCCATGGGCCTGCTGGTGGCCGGGCACGAGACCACCGCCAACATGATCGCCCTGGGCACCTTCGCCCTCCTGCGGCACCCCGAACAACTCGATGCCTTCCGCGCCGACCCCGCGCTGACCGACACCGCTGTCGAGGAGCTGCTGCGCTACCTCACCATCGTTCACCGGGGCGCGCCCAACCGCGCCGCCCTGGAGGACGTCGAGGTGGGCGGCAGGCTCATCCGCAAGGGCGAGACCGTGGTCATGGGACTGCCCGCGATCAACCGCGACCCGGAGCGGTTCGCCGATCCCGCCGCCTTGCGGCTCGAGCGCGGGAACGCCCGGCAACACCTGGCCTTCGGGCACGGGGTGCACCAGTGCCTGGGGCAACAACTCGCCCGCATCGAGATGCGCATCGCCTACCGCGCGCTGTTCGAGCGCTTCCCCACCCTGCGCCTGGCGGTTCCGGCGGAGGAGGTCCCGATGCGCGAGAGCTCGATGGTCTACGGGGTGTGGCGGCTGCCGGTCGCCTGGTGAGCACGGCTCTCCTGTCTCAGTGATCGCGGCGGGGCGTGGACGGGGCGATCCGGGGTCCCCGCCGACGATCATGGCCTGAAGCGGATCGCCCGCCTGGCCGAGGAGTCCGCTGCGGCTCCCCACGTCGGGTGATTGACCGTCCGCGGCAGCAAGACCATCCCCCGGAGCGGGGGCGCCGCCCTGGTGGGCACTCCTAGCGGGTGTCCAGTGCAGACCTCAGCCGCTCGTACGTCGGAGCCAGGCGGCGCAGCCCGGCCGCGAGCGCCGCATCATCGCCTGACACGACGGGGCCTTGCAGGCCGCCCACGATGCGGGCCTGCTCCGCCGCGACGGCCGCACCCGCGTCGAGGCCGAGAGCCGACAGGCAGGCCGCCAGGTCGTTGGAGCGGCGGGCGCCCACGCGTACCGCGAACGCCTGCCACACCGCTCTGACCTCGGCGTTCAACCCTTCCTCCGCCAACTCAGCCGTACGTTCGGCGGCCTCGGCCTGTCCCAGCGTGCCCGTGGAGACGGCCAGGTCCGTGCGGCCCGCCAGCCAGGCCAGCCCGGCGGGCAAGGATCTCCGCAGCGCCTCATCCGGCGCCACCCACACCCGCCGCGCGAACCCCGACCGCATGGCGAACGGCTGCTCCAGATAGCTGATCAGCTCGCCACGCCATGACTCGACGAAAGCCCCGATCGGAAGGGTGGCGTACGGGTATCCCTGCGGGTCGTGCACGAGCACCGTGTCGTCGCCGACCTCCAGCACCACCAGGTAGTGGTCGGCGCCGATCGCCTTGCCCGACCCCGGCTGGTAGGCCAGCAAACCGAGATCCAGCGGCCCGGCCAGCACCGGACCGTCCTGGCAGGCACGGCGCAGCCGCTCCAGCGCCGCGCCTGCAGAACCGCCGTGCGCCCGCTCACAGGTCCAGCCCAGCAGGTCGATGGCGGCCTCGAGCCCGATCTCGGGGTCCCACCCGAACGGGTCGAACAGCGGCAGGCGTCCGCTGATGAGCTGCATCCCGTACGGGGAACCCGTCAGGACCTCGATCACGGCCGTGGATGGAGCCTCGGCGCCGAGGAGCATCGCGAGGGAGTTGGCGTAGCAGTACGGCCCGGAGCCGACATAGGGGATCGACATGCGGGACACCGTGCCGCCTGACACGGTGTCAGGGTCAAGACGTAGCCTCTGACATGAACAGGAGGCAGGCCGTCTAGGCGGCCTGGCTGATCGGGGTGTCCCAGTCGATGTGGTGGGTGTACATCCAGGCGTGGGCCTTGTCGCTGGCGAAGATCTTCAAGGCGATGGGCATCGTCATGTCCCGGAATACTCGGGCGAGAGGGCCTGCCGTCTTGGAGTTGCTGAGCTTGCGCGAGTAGGCGACGACCTTCTCCACACGGTTGCGGCGGAGCTGCTCGTAGACGGTGAACGCGGCGGTGGTGCCGGGTGTGTCGCGCAGGCACTTGGCCAGGGTGATGGCGTCTTCGATCGCCATGGAGGCGCCCTGACCCGCGCTGGGCGAGGTCGCGTGCACGGCGTCGCCGATGAGGACGACCGGGCCGCGGTGCCAGAGCGGGCTGGTCGGCATGTCATGGACCGGGTGTGCGCCGATCTCGCCGGTGCTGTTGCCGATGATCTCGTTGATGAGCGGCATGTCGCCGGCGAACAGGCCGAGCAGGTGCCGCTTCCACTCCTGCGATGAGGTCTGGGCGAGCTCTTCTCGGGTGGGTTCGTCGGGACGGTGCAAGTTGGCGAACCAGTAGATCTCGCCGGACTCGCGGACCAGGTAGCCGAAGAACGCGCGCTTGCCGAAGACGAAGTGCTGGGTGCCGATGGTCGGGGCGAGACCGGCGACGTGGCTGTAGCCGCCGACACCGACCAGGCCGGTGAAGCTGGGCTTCGGCGCCTCGGGGTTCATGATCTGGCGGGTGCGGGAGTGGATGCCGTCGGCGCCGATCAGGATGTCGCCGGTGGCCGTGGTGCCGTCGGCGAAACGGGCCACCACCCCGTCCCGGGTGGCCTGGTAGGACTCCAGGCGTTTGCCGTACTGAACGGGGATGCCCCGCTCGAGCGCCTGCTCACGCAGGACCTTCTGCAGCAGGCCGCGCTTGACGCACACGCTCACTGTGCCGTCCGCGAGCCGGACGCCGTTGGCGACCTCGCCGAGCGGCTTGCCCGTGCCGCTCCACATGCGCATCCGAGGCATCGGGAAACCGTCCGCCGTCTCCGCCACATCGACGTCGATCGCGCGCAGCGCGTCCAGGCCGTTGGAGGCGGTGTTGAGGAACATCCCGGTGTAGTCGGCGGGCCGGTCATAGGCCTCGTACACGGCCGAGTCGATTCCCGCCCGCTGCAGCGCCATGGCCATGGTCGGCCCGGCGATGCCGCCGCCCACGATCAATGCCTTGGTCATGTCGATCGCCTTCCTTCTGTGTTAGCCTCAGAGGACAATTTATTTAGTTCGTCCGAACGAAATATATGGAGGATTAGCTGCGATGGCAAGCGGAGACGCGGCGAAGCGGGCTGATCTGCTCGCGGCGCTGCACACGGCGGGCCGCGAGCAGAGCAACGCCGCGGTCATGTTCCACACCGCCGTCAGCGCGCGGATGGAGCTGAGCATGACCGAGGAGAAGACCCTCGACCTGCTGGAACGGCTCGGTCCGTGCACGGCCGGGGAGATCGCGGAGCGGACCGGCCTGGCACCCGCGTCGGTCAGCGGTCTGATCGACCGGCTCGAACGCAAGGGATTCGCCAGGCGTGTGCGCGACACCGTCGACCGGCGCCGGGTCCTCGTCGAGATCGACCGCGATCTCGAGGCCCGGATGGCGCCGCTGTTCGAGAGCTTCGTCCGCGGCCTGAACGAGCTGTACGCCGGCTACAGCGTCGAGCAGCTCGAAGTGATTCTGGATTTCCTTCGCAGATCGGCCGCGATCCAGCAGGAGGCCACCGCTCTGCTCACCGCAGAGACGACATAGCTCGGGAAGTAGCCCCCGCAGACCGCGAACGGGCGTACTTCAATCAAGGTAGACGTGCTGACGCTGCGTTCAGGCGCTGACCTCGGTCTCGCGACGGCGGGCGTCCTCGGCGGTGCGCAGGTGGTGTACGGGCGACAGCAGCATCGACACGGGTGCCGGCCATGGCTCCGAGCGGGAGCACGCGTGGTGTCGGTGAATCACTGGCGCGAGCTGGTGCTGCTCCCCGAAAGCCGACCGTATGGGACTGCATGGCTGGTGCGGCCGTGGACGCCCGTGGTGGTCGTCGCGGTGAAGAGGGAGTTGAGCAGCGCCTCCTCGACCGAGTCCATGACTGCGGCGAAAAGGGGGTTCAGCAGGTCGTCGGGCATGGGCGGGAGTTGCGGTGGCGCCGTGGTGAAGGCGATGGCGTAGTCGCCGCTGCCGTTGGAGTAGGACGCCCCCACGCGGCCCATCGCGAAGATCGCCCGACGGGCGAGACGGCCGAGTTGACGTGCGTCGAGCGGCGCGTCGGTGGCCACCACGATCATGCAGGAGTTACCGGCGGGCTCCTCATGGCGAACTCCCGGGATGAGTTCCTCGACCGGCATCGGGATGCCCCGGACGGTCAACACGCCACCGAAGTTCGCCTGGACGAGCGCCCCGACCGTGACCGGGGCACCGTCCACCACCTGCCGCCGGGACGAGGTGCCGATACCGGCCTTGAATCCCAGTGCCGTCGTCCCGGTGCCCGCCCCCACGCAGCCTTCCGCGGGCAGGCCGCCGGATGCTCCTTCCAGCGCGGCGAGGACGTGCCGTTCGGTGATGGGGCGACGCCGGATGTCGGAGAGGAAGCCGTCGTTGGTCTCTCCCACCACGGGATTGAAAGAAAGCCCGTCCTGGCGGTGGTCCATCAGGTAGGTGAGCAGCGCGTCAGCCGCTCGGAACACCGACAATGTGGCGGTCAGGACGACGGGCGACTCCAGCACGCCGAGTTCGTCGATCTGGGTCGATCCGACCAGCTTGCCGTATCCGTTGCCGGCGTAAACAGCCGCCGGCAGCCCTCGCCGCCCGGTGGTCAGGTGTCGCGGAACGACGGCGGTGACCCCGGTGTGGAGATCGGCGCCGTCGTCGATGGTGGTGTGACCCACCAGGATCCCTTCGACGTCTGTGATCGCGTTCAATGGCCCCGTCGGCAGGGTGCCGACGACGATGCCCAGCGCGCGTGCCCGCGCGCGTCCCCTCGGGGTGGCGGAGAGGCGATTGTTCATGATGGTCCTGTTGTCGGTGTTACGCTCTGCCGGTGCGTGAGGCGTTACGGCATCTGACGGGTCGCGTCTGGTGGTATCCCCATGACGAGGACCATGACAATGTGCAGGGCGGCGTCGCGGTCATCGCCGACCAGACGGGCACCATTGTGGTCGACGCCGGAAACAGCCCGTCGGCCGCACGCCGGATACAGGCGGCGATAGAAGCCGCCGGGCTACCAGCCGCACGGCGGCTGATCTATACGCATCACCACTGGGATCACGTCTGGGGAGCGTGCGCGTGGCCGGATGTGGAGATCATCGCTCACCGGGCAGGCGCCCGCATTCTGGAGGCGGAGGCGCGACGCCCGTGGAGTCACCGATACCTGCGTGACGAGGTCGAGGCGAATCCTCGGCTCGGCCCCAGTTTCCGAGCACGCGCATGGGCGATGCCCTCCTGGGAGGGATTCGCGGTGGTTCCTCCGCATACCGAGTTCGATGACGTGCTCATCCTGCCGAGCGGAGTCGAGGTGAGGCACGTCGGAGGACGGCATGCCGAGGACTCGACGGTGGTGGCCGTACCGGACTCCGGCGTGCTCCTGCTGGGAGACTGCTTCTACCCGCCGCCGTTCCACCTGCGTGAGCCGGGCGACGGATATGCCGTCGACCTGGTCGAGCTCCTGCTTGACGAGTACGCGCGCTACGACTGGTACGTCGACAGCCATCACAGTCCGCGATCAGCGCAGGACGTGCGGGACGTACTCAGCACCGCGTCACGTTGAGGGGGCTGTGGTCCTGATGTGACGCTCGCCGCCAGCGGATCCCGGCCACATCCTCGCGACCAACGTGATGCTGCCGCTGCCGCGCCGCTCACCGGCCGTCCGCCCCACCCCGTCGGACCCGGCAACGAAAGGAACGGCAGGCGAAGGAGTGTACGAGCCGGAGGCCTTGGCCACATCCCAATGGTGCACCCCGGCCGCCGTCACCTCGACGACAACCTGCCCCGCACCGGGCTCTGGCTCGGCGAAGTCGCCAAATCGCGGAGGAACACCCAGCTCAACGACCACGGCAGCTTTCATGGAGTGACCATAAGGCTGTTACCGCCGATGAACGACAGCTTCACAGGCGAGAATTGACCGTCCGCGGCAGCACGACCATCAGCGCCACCAGGACGACGGCGGCCGGTACGCCCCAGAAGAGCACGTCAGGGATGGCCGCGGCGGTCGCCGCCGGGCCTGGCGCGCGGCCCTGGAGCCCTCGGGTGAGGAGGTTGCCGAAGACCGCCACGCCGAGCGAGAGGCCCAGCCCGCGGATGGACACCGTGGCGGCGGTCGTGGCGGCCAGGTCCGCAGGTGAGGCCGCGTTCTGCGCGACCACCACCAGGTTCTGCATCAGCAGCCCGAAGCCGGCTCCCAGCACGCCGATCTCCACGGCGAGCAGGGCGTACGCGGTGCCGGGTTCGAGCCGGCTGAGCAGCGTGAATCCCAGCACCGCGATCACCGCGCCCGCGATCAGGTAGGGCTTGAACCGGCCGCCGGCACCGATGCGGGCGCCGGCGATGGAGGAGACCGCCATGAACGTCAGGACGTACGGATTGAGCGCCAGGCCGGCCTCAGTGGCGCCCATGCCGTACGCGGCCTGCAGGTACGTGGGCAGGTAGACGATCGAGCCGCCGAGCAGCGCGCCCAGCAGCGCGGTCGCGGGAAGCACGACGCGCAGCGTGGGGTCGGCGAACAGCCGCAGCGGCAGCAGCGGACTGGCCGCACGGCGTTCCCACCAGACGAACAGGGCCGCCAGCACCGCCAAGGCGCCGATCAGCGCGAGGATCACGCCGGAGCTCCACGCGTACGTGCGGCCACCCCATTCGGCCACCAGCAGCAGAGCCACGATGGCGCCCGTGATCAACGCTGCCCCCGCCAGGTCGACCTTGCCGTTCCCGCCGCTCTTCGGCAAGCGCAGGGCGAACGCGGCGAGTGCCATGCTGAGCAGGCCGAGGGGCAGGTTGATGTAGAAGATCCAGCGCCAGCCCCAGGCGTCGGTGATCCCGCCACCCGCGAGCGGACCGCCCACGCTGGCGAGGGCGAAGACGCCGCCGGTGAAGCCCTGAACCCTGCTGCGCAGATGCCGGGGGTACAGCTCCGACAGTGCGATGGTGGGCAGCACGAACAGCGCGCCCGCGCCGATGCCCTGCACGGTCCTGGCGGCGATCAGTTGCGGCATCGTCTGGGCCAGGCCGCACAGCGCGGAACCCGCGACGAACACGGCGACCGCGGTGACGAAGACCGCGCGCCGCCCGAACCGGTCGCTGATGCGGCCGTAGAGCGCGCCCGTCGCGGTGGAGGCCAGCACGTACGCGGTGATGATCCAGCTGATCGCGTCCATGCCGCCCAGATCGGCGGCGATGTCGGGCAGGGCGATGGCCACCACCGTCTGGTCCAGCACCGAAAGCAGCATGCCGATCAGCAGGCCGGCCGTGGCCAGCGGCACGTTGCTGCCGCCCTTCGACGGGACGCCGGAGGCGGTCTGCGTGAGATCCGCGGACACCACGATCAGCCCCTTGCCTGCGCGAACGGGTTGGGCAGGTCGAAGTCGGCGCTCAGCAGGTCCTGGTCGACAACCGCTGCGGCGACGGTGCCGCTCGCCGCCGCGGCGATGACGGCGGCCATCGGCATCGGCACACTGGCCCGGCGGGCCATGTCACCGGCGGCGTACACGCCGGGCACGCTGGTCTGGCCGAACTCGTTCACCTCCACACATCCGTCGGCGAAGGTCGCGCAGCCAAGGCGGGCGGCGAGGTCGGAGCGCTGGCGTGGCACGTTGACGACGAACACCGCGTCTCTGGCCAGGGATGGGCCGTCTTCGAACACGATCTGTTCCAGCTGTCCGTCCGTACCATCCAGGCGGGTGACGGCCTCACAACGTACGCCGACACCATGCGTTACCAGCGTGGCCTGCGCCGCGGGGTCGAGCGGCCGGCCGCCGGTGCAGAGCACGACGTCGGCGGCGAAGCGGCTCAACTGCAGCGCCAGCCGTATTCGGGCCGGATCCGTGCCGAGCACCGCGACCTGCTTGCCGGTGCATTCGTAGCCGTGACAGTAGGGGCAGTGGAAGGCGGAGCGGCCCCACAGCGACTCCACCCCCGGCGGGCCGGGAAGCTCGTCGGCCAGCCCGGTGGCCAGCAGCAGCCGCCGCGCCTCCACCGTCCCACTTCCGGACAGGTCCAGTTGGAAGCCGTCCCCGTCCAGCACACGGACGTCGGCGACCGTCCCCGTCCTGGTCTGCACCGTCGGGTATCCGGCCAGTTCCTCGCGGCCGAGCTTGCGCAACTGGGCGGGTGGGGTGCCGTCCCTGGTCAGGAAGTTGTGCACGTTCTCGGCGGCGGCGTTGCGGCCCTCTCCGGCGTCGACCAGCAGCACCGTCCGGTGAACCCGTCCCAGGGCCAGCGCGGCGGCCATGCCGGCCGGGCCTCCCCCGATGGTGACGACGTCGAACATCTCTTGCCTCCTAGCGATGATCGCTTGACGTGAAGGCAAGTCTGCAAGTTAATGTCAACATGAAGTCAAGCGATTCCATGCGGATCGGGGAACTCGCGGAGCGGTTCGACCTCGCCCCGCATGTCCTGCGCCACTGGGAGGCCATGGGCTTGCTGACCCCCGCCCACAGAGTCAACGGCCGCCGCCGCTACACCCGAGACCATGTCATCCGCGTCCTGACGATCATCCGCGCCAAAGCGGCGGGCATGAGCCTGGAGCAGATCCGCGACGTCCTCACCGTCTCCGGCCAGGCCGAACGCCAGGCCCTCCTCCAGCGGCACCACGCGGAACTGGAACACCGGCTACAGGAGATATCGGCTTCCAAGGCGCTGATCGAGCACCTCATGCAGTGCACCGCCGACGACTTCACCCAGTGCCCTGCCTACCGGCAGATGGCGGAGAGCGCGCCCGGACTCCACAACCTCCACAACGACGCGTGCGTGGTGAAATCGCCATAGCATGCGCCGAACCTCCAATGCTTCTGCGTGACCAGCAGGAACGGCGGTGTGGCCGGTATTTCGGCAGAAGGGTGGATTTGTGACTCCCCATGACCTGGTTGGCCTGGCGATCGCTGCGGCGGAGGACGGCGCGGCGGCTGGTGAGCTCCCCATCGGCGCGGCCTGATGTGTCTGGGAGCGGCCATGTCCCTCGGAGTCGACCGGATCTACTACGGCCTGGAGTCCCCGAGCGACGGCGCTGCCGGTGTCGCCGCTGTCTGGCAGCCCGCTCGGGGCGGCATGCCGTTCTCTCGCGTCCCCGAACTTGTGGGTGGCCTGAGAAGAGACGAGGTACGCGCCCAGTTCGCCCGCTATGCCGCCACCACAGCCTCACCGGGTTTGCGCCGGTGGGCAGAGGATCTCACCCGCGCCGCCAACTGACCGTCGCCACACCAGGCGGCGAGCGCCTTCTCACCGGCCGCCCTCTCGTCACGCTGATCAGCCGCGTCAGTTGGACCACCACGTTGGTATGGGACGACGCCGCCACGGTCAGGCGATCGTTTTCCGCACTCCCCCAGTGGTGTTGCACTCTGGAGCCCAGGGCGCAGGGCGCGGCGATAGGCATCCGCCGCCTGACAACTCGGCGGGTCAGCGCCGCAGGTCGCGCCCCGCGATGATCAGCCAGAGGTACGGCAGGGGCAGCATCGCCAGCCAGAACAGGTGCGCCTGGTCCCAGTAACCGAACCCACAGGTCGGCGGCCAGAGCCGGACCTGCTCGGGGAGCAGGATGGTGCCCAGCACCATCGCCAGCTGGACCACCACGGCGGCCATGGCGGCCTGCCGTCCGGGGGCGAACCGCACCGCGGTCGCCGCAGCCGCGAAAGCGATGCCGAGGCAGACGCCCACCTCAATGAGCAGATCACCGACCGGGAACAGGGCGTCTTCCGGCAGACGGGTCAGGATGTAGGAGAAGGCGGCCAGCCAGATCGCGATCGCGGCGCCACCGGGCAGCATGCAGCGCAGCGCCTGCCGTACCCATCGAGGGACCGCGGTGGGGCCGAGGTCGGCGGACATGGCATCGACCAGCCCGAAGGCCGCCGCCGCGCCGAGCAGGGTGCCGCAGATGCGCATGAGCACGAGCGCGTCACCCCCGGGCAGCGTCTCCCCGTACTGCACCAGGCTCACCAGCCCGGCGGTGAAGAGGGCGACCACGACCAGCGGCGCCCAGTCGCTGGCCCGGGCGAGCGGGCCCACCAGTAGGAACGCCACCCGCCAGCGGGACGGTGGTGGGGCAGGCAAGGGTGGGGCGGGTGTAGCGGCCTCGTGGCGGGCGGGCAGCGTCACATGCATGGCATGGCTCCCATCGGTGCGTCGACCTTCGATTCCAGCCCGAGCAGCGGCAGGGCCTGGTCGATCGTGGTGGTGGACTTCATGAGCGTGTCCCAGTTGGCCTGGACCTTCTCGCGGGCGCCAGGGGAGGCGAGCAGCTGTTTGGCATAACCGATCTCGGCCGGTCCCCAGTCCAGGCCGGACAGGCGCCCCCGGTTGTGGTCGACATAGAGCTGCCGCCGGGCCTCGGGAGGGGAGACCTGGCCGATGAGCCAGTGCGCCACCACCGTGCGGGCCTGACCGCGCACGTCACACAGTGCGGTGCGCTGGGAGGGGTTGAAATGCCTGACGGCCGAGTCGTACAGCCCGGTCGCCCAGAAGGCCACGTCCTCGGCCAGCATCCTGCGCTGGTCGGGATGCCCCCAGCTCATTGACGGCCGGATCACACCGGAATCGTCGGCGAAGCTCCAGGTCGGGCTCATCTGCCGCACCTGGGGCGCCCGGGCCCGCAGCGCGGCGGGCAGCGCCGCCACGACCGGCTGGACCGCCTGTTCCCACAGCGGGATCCACGGCTCGTAGCCCGGAAAGGCACAATAGGTCAGGCCCTGCCGCACCGTGCAGCGGTAGGCATGCGGGCCGAAGTAGCGCTCCCGCACGCGGGAGTCCACATGGTCGACGGTCAGCTCCACGTTCACGGGGAACTCGGTCGGTGGCAGGGTAGATGCCGCGGTGGCCCCCGACGGCACCGCGACAGCCAGCGCCGCCACCACCACCGCGGCCGGTGCCGGCCGTACCCGGTGCCTGAGCAGCGCGATCCCGCCGAAGAACACCGCGACGGCGAGCACGTACACCAGGTGGACCGCCGACGGGCGGTCGGGCCAGTCCGGCTGGTGGACCTGCATCACCGGCAGCAGCCAGCGAGACTGACCGTTGGACGGGTTCATGTAGATGAGGAAGCCGAGCACGGCCACCACCAGCGGTCCGGCGATCAGCCACGGTGACCAGCGGCCGACGGCCACGCCCAGGGTTGCGGCGAGGACCGCGGCGGCCACCGCCGTCAGCGGTTCCCACACGTCCAAGCGGCCCCCGGCGGGGCCGCTCAGCAGCCGGATCGCCAGGTAGCCGCCCATGGCCGCGGCCGCCGCGAGCCCCGCGATCAGCGGTGTGGCCAGCAGCAGGGCCCGCGTTCGGTGCTCGGCCCGTCCGGGCAGGCCCGCGAGGCTCTCGGGCATGCCGTGCCGCCCGTCGCGCGAAGCGGCCAGACTCGCCACGACCAGGACCGCTGCGGCCAGGCAGGTGGCCAGCCCGGTGGCGTTGATCGGGTCTATCGCGAGGTCGGGCTGCTGGTCCCGGCTGAGGAAGGTCTGCAGCGCCAGCACCAGGATGGTCGCGCCCCACACGAGCGGATGCCGCGCCAGCCTGCGCGCCTCGAACAGAAACAGTCGCCGCGTCACGCCGCCTCCCCGAGCAGCACGAGGTAGCCGTCCTCGACGCCGGGCGCCGCCGCGTCCGCGGCCGGCGGGGGCGCGCCGAGAGTGCGGTAGCGGCCGTCGGCCGTCCGCCAGAACAGCTCCGTGGCGGACGGCGGCGCGTCCGACAGCCACACCCGGCCATCGGCCACGGCCGCGAGCCCGCCGGGGGTGCCGTCGAAGACCGCCCGGCCGTCCCGCATGACCACCACCCGCTCGCACAGCGCGGCGACGTCCTCGGTCTGATGCGTGGACAACACGACGGTACGGCTCTCGCCGAGCCGCGAGACCAGCGCCCGGAACATCATCCGCTGCTCCGGGTCCAGCCCCACGGTCGGCTCGTCGAGAATGAGCAGGTCCGGCTCGCCCAGCAGGGCTTGGGCCAGAGCGAGCCGCTGGCGCATGCCGCCCGACAGCCTGCGGACTTTCGTTCCGGCCTGATCGGTGAGATCCACCTCGGCCAGCACCCGGCGCACCTCGGCGTGCCGGTGCTCGCGGTCGGTCAGCTCCTTGAGTATCGCCACGTAGTCCACGAGGTCGAAGGCGGTGAAATGCGGATAGGCGCCGGGGTTTTGCGGTAGGTAGCCGAGCCTGCGCCGCAGCGCGGTGCGCTGGCGGCGGTCGGCCGGGTCCAGGCCGAAGGCGTGCACCGTGCCGCGGTCGGGGGCGAGGGTGGTGGCCAGGCAGCGCAGCAGGGTGGTCTTGCCGGCGCCGTTGGGGCCGAGCAGGCCGGTCACGCCGGTGCCGAGCGTCAGGCTGAGTCCGTCGAGCGCCCGTTTGGCGCCGTAGGTCTTGGTCAGGTGCTTGATCTGGATCATCTGGTGCTCACTCTGTAGAAGCGGTACATCAGCAGAAGCGCGGCCACGCCGTACCCGATCTGCGGGGCCGGGCCGAAGACGGCCAGCCAGTCGCCGATGAAGCGGCCCGTGCCGACGATGGCCAGCCACCCTCCGCCCACGGCGAGGGCAGCGATCGGCACGGGCAGCCGGCTCGACAGGGCCAAGCAGGCCGAGGCGGCAGCGAGTGCGGGCAGCAGCCAGGCGGCGCTCATCCCGGGCGGCGCGGGCAGCAGCGGCGAGGCGATCCCGGCCAGCACGACCGCCACCGCGAGCACCGCCGTGGCCCGGGTGAGCAGCAGCCGCGGCCCCGACATCGGGGTGGCGGCCACCAGCTCGTGGGCGGGATCGACGCGCGGCCCGTAGGCGAGCGCGATGCCCGCCAGCGGCAGCACCGGCGCGACGATCAGGAAAGCGGGCAGCAACTCGGCCTGCTCACGCGCGGCCAGCACCGCGAACGCCAGCACCACCACCACCGACACCAGCCAGGCCCGGCTCAGCGTCGGCGTCGCCGACAGCAGCCTGGCCAGGTGGTCGGGCACACCGCCGTGCCGCAGGAACCGTTCGGACAGGCTGGGGCGCGGCGCGATCAGCTCGGTTTCCAGCCGCGCCCAGGACGCTTCGAGCCAGTCCTTCTCGTACGGCACCGCCGCCTGGCAGTCGGCACAACGGCCGAGATGCGCGTCCACGGACATCGCCAGCGCCGGTTCGAGCCGGCCTTCGAGGTAGCGCTCACGCAAGTCGTCAGGGATGTGCCAGCTACTCATGACAGCTCCTCGCGCAGCCGAGCCCTGGCCCGCATCGCGCGGGTCTTGACCGTGCCTTCCGGAATGCCCAGGAGACCGGCGGCCTCCTTGGTAGTGAGACCGTCCAGGACGGTCGCCTCGATGACGGCGCGCAGTTCGGGAGACAGCCTGGTCAGGGCGGCGCCGAGGTCGCCGTGCTCCACGTTCAGCAGCACCATGTCCTCGGCGGAGGCGACCGGCGAGCTGTCGTCCGGTTCGATGCCGGAGCCGACCCAGCGCGAGCCGCGGCCACGCAGAGCGAGATCAGACGACGGACCGCGATCGTCCACAACCAGCCGGCCGGGTTATCGCCGCGAAAGCCACCTGCCGAGCGCCACACGGCCAGAAAAGTCTCCTGCAGCGCGTCGTCGATGGCGTCCGCGTCGGCGCAGCGGCGGGCCAGTCGGGCGCGCAGCCAGGGGGCGTGGCGCTGGTGGAGGATGCGCAGGGCGACGGTGCTCCGCGCCGCCACAGCGGTGATGAGGTCGGCGTCATTGCTTTCCGCAGTGACGTCCGGAGCCGCGCGCCGTCGAAAGGGAAACGATCTCACGTTATATCTATCGCACGACCGGTCTGAGCCGGTTCTCCCATGTCTGCCTCCACGGAGAGCTGGCCGAGCGATTCGATCTCGCACCGCACGTGCTGCGCCACTGGGAGGCGACGGGCCTGCTGACGCCGGCCGCCCCGGTGAGCGGCCGGCGCCGCTACACCCGTGACCACCTCATCCGCGTCGTGACGATCATCCGTGCCAAGGCGGGAGGGAATGAACCTGGACCAGATCGGAGTCCAAGGTGCTGATCGAGCACCTCATGCAGTGCAGGGCGGACGACTTCACGCAGTGCCCCGACTATCGGTGTCTGGTGGAAGGTGCGGCAGGGTTCCAGGGCCACCCCGAGGGCGGGTGCCTGATCTGTGCAGCGCCGATGAATGCTCACCGGTCATTTGACGGATTCCCTGGATCGTTGCCCGCTCAAAGGTCGGTAACTCTTCTTGGCCAGGAGCACCCGTCGCCGAGGGATTCGCCGAACTCGCCACGCGGCCCCCGCCCTTGACGGTGAGGACGGCGACTCCGGTCTCGGCGATCTGGTGGACACGATCCGCCAGGTCGAAGCCATCGTCGCCGGGTGCCTACCTGAGGCGGCCCTGCCGCGGTGGTCAGCATTGACTGCAGGTCCTCGTCGCATCTCAGGGGTACCGCGGCGGCGGAAACGGCGAGGAAACATGCCGCTGTGTTGCATGTCGGCGTGACTCGACACCGATCATCATCATCGCCGCCGGCATGGTCCAGGCGAGCGATGCTCAGCGTGCTGGGGGCACTTCCGTTAAGCGGCTTGTCCGGCTTCCGTGTCAACCAGCTCAACCTTCCCGGCCATGGCGGGACAGGCGGTCCCGCCATCGACGCCAGGATCCAGGAAATCATCCGCAGGCCTGAGTTCCAGGGCTCTCGCTGGGGCATGAAGGTCTCTTCGCTGCATTCGGGCGAAGACCTCTACTCGATGAACACGGATCAGCTGTTCATCGCCGGGTCGTCGTTCAAAATCTTCCCCGCCGGTACCGCCTTCTCGACGCTGGGCGGCGGCTATCGCTTCCGTACCCGGGTGTATCGCACAGGCCCGGTCGCGCGAGGCGTTCTGAAGGGCGATCTGGTTCTTGTGGCGGGCGGGGACCTGCTGCTGGGCGGCCGCGTCCAGCGCGACGGCACGCTTTCCCTTCCGGATCCCGACCACACCTACAACGCCAGGCCGCTCGCGGGTGACCCGCTGGGGACAATTCGGGGTCTTGCCCGCCAGGTGAGAGCCCGGGGGATCCGTCGCGTCGAAGGCGGTGTTCTGGTCGACGCCTCCCTGTTCCGTGAAGGGCTGGAGGACATCTTCAGCGACGGCGTCAAGGCCGCGGTGTCGCCCATGATGGTCAACGACAACGTCGTGGACGTGTCAGTGCGGCCAGGGGCGCGGGTCGGGGCGCCGGGGCTGGTGAGGTTGTCGCCGGACACCGGATACGTACGGATCGCCAACGAGGTGACCACCATCGCCGCGGACAGGGCGGCGCACGCACGACGGCTGACGTTCACCGGTGACGTCGCGAACCCGGACGGCACGCGGCAGGTGCGGCTCGTCGGCGACGTCGTCCTCGGGGGTAAAGAGCAGTTCATCGCCTACCACGTGCCCGGCCCCACCCGATTTGCTGAGATCGCCTTCACCACCGCGCTCGGGGACGCCGGGATCGGCGTGGACGCCGCTGCGGGTCGCGGTCGGCCGGCGGCCTATGACAACCCCCGCAACCTCCTGGCGGAGCAGGTCTCACTGCCGTTGTCGGAGGAGGTGAAGGTCATGCTCAAGGTGAGTTCGAACGTGCATACCGTCCACTTCCCCTATCTGGTCGGGGCGATCGCCGGACGCGATGCGCACAATGCCAAGCGGCGGGGCGAAGAACTCCAGAGCCGGCTCTTCCAGCAGGCGGGGCTGAACCCGAACCCGCCGGGCGCCGCCGACGTGAGATACACGCCGGACTTCTTCATCGGGTTCCTGCGCCACATGGCGCGGCAGCGGTACTTCCGTGAATTCCACCAGGCGCTGCCCATCATGGGCAGGGACGGGACCTTGGCCGACGTCGAGGTGGGTTCGCCCGCCGCGGGTCATGTCCACGCCAAGACTGGGACAGCCGGCACGACGTCACCCGACACGGGCGAGCCGCTGGTCGCCAAGGCGCTGGCCGGGTACATCGATCTCCCCGGCGGCTCCAGGACGGCGTTCGCGGCATTCATGGAGCAGCGTCCCACCTCTGCCGATCTTCTCGATGCCGCGGGCCAGGCGCTGGGCGAGATCGCGACAGCCGTTTACGAGGAGGCGAGCCTGTCATGACCCACGAAACGTCCACCTCCCGGCGGTCCGTACTCGGGCTGCTGGGCGCCGCTCCGATCGCGGCCGGGCTGCTCACGGCCGGTCAGCCCGCGCAGGCGGAGGCTTCGGCCTCCGGCTCGATACCCGCCGATCTGCGGCCTGGCGGAAAGCTGGACCGTTTCGTCGCGGACCGGGCCGGCAAGGACCTGTTCTCCGGCGTCGTGCTGGTGGCCCAGCAGGGCAGGCCGGTGCTGCGGCGCGCCTACGGCATGGCGAACAAGGCCTCCTCGGTTCCCAACCGGCTGGACACCCGTTTCGACATCGCGTCGGTGACCAAGACCTTCACCGCGGTGGCGGTCGCCCAGCTCGCGCAGCAAGGCAAGATCGCCTTCCAGGAGAAGCTCGGCACCTATCTCCAGGGGTTCCCGGCGGAGATCGGCCAGACCGTCACCGTTCACCAGCTCCTGACGCACACCTCCGGCGTCGGCAGGCCGGCCGTCGGCTCCGAGCCGCCGACCAGACCGGAATGGGACACGGTCCAGAAGGTGTGGGACGGCACCGCGAAAGCCATCCGCGCTCTGCCGCTGCAGTTCACCCCAGGGAGCCGATACCGCTACAGCAACGACGGATTCTTCCTGCTCGGGGAGATCGTGGCCACGGTGTCGGGACGGTCCTACTACGACTACGTCCGCGAGCACGTCTTCGCCCCGGCCGGGATGACCCACTCGGACTTCTTCACCAAGTCCCAGGTGACAGCCGAGCGCACCATCGCACGCCCCTATGCGTCCCAGCCGTCCGGTTCCCGTGTCGACTTCACCACCAGCGACTTCTTCCCGTTCGTCGGCGGGCCGCACCGCGGCGCCTACTGCACCGCCACCGACCTGCTCGCCTTCGCACGTGCCCTGCGGAACGGCACGCTGCTCGGCCCCGCGTACGCCGAACTGATCACCACGGGAAAGATGATCATGTCTCCGTCGGAACAGCCGGGCCTCACCCGGCAGCAGCTGTTCTACGGCTACGGCTTCATCGACGCCATCGTGGGCGGGCGGCACGTCGTCGGACACTCCGGCAGCGCCGCCGGCGCCGCCAACTACCTGGACACCTATCCCGGCCTCGGCTGGGTGGCGCTGATCCTCAGCAACTACGACACCCCCATTGCACCCATCGTCGAGACGGCACGACAGATCATCACCGAAAGCGCCCGGCCGAGGGCCGCCGCGGCTTCCTGACCGCTTCGCCTGAACTCGAATCCGAGAAAGTTGTTCTCCTTGAATCACGCGACCGTTGTCCGCACCATCAGCGCCGCGACCGCGGCGACCCTGCTGCTGGCCGCGAGCCCGCCCGCGGCGGCTGCCCCCGCCCGTACCGCCCCAGCTCAATCGCCGGCCGGTCCTCCTGCTGACAGGTCCGGCATCGGAGACGTTCAGCAGGCGATGGAAGCCCTGGCCAAGACCCCCGGCGTGGTGGGCGCCATCGGCGGGGCATACGTGGACGGCAAGCCCGCCGGCCAGGGATCCGCAGGTTCGCGGCTACTCGACGGCAAGGGAGGCAAGATCCCGCCGGATTCTCGCTTCCGCATCGGGTCACAGTCCAAGCAGATGGTGGCCACCGTACTGCTCCAACTGGTCGAGGAAGGCAAGCTCGGTCTGGCGGACAAGCTCGGCGACCTGCTGCCCGAGGTGGCCGCCGACGGTCTGGTGGAGCGGGCCGACGAGATCACCGTGCGGCAGTTGATCCAGCACACGTCCGGCATCCCCGACTGGTTCCGCAAGGGCTCTTCAACGACACCGGCGTTCGACGTGTTCGACTTCACCACCTACTACCGGCCGATCGACATGGTGAAGATGACCCGTGGGTGGCCGCGCACCGGCGAGCCCGGCGAGAAGTTCAGCTACTCCAACACCAACTACACCCTCATCGGCATGATCATCGAAAAGGTGACCGGCCACACCCTGGCGGACGAGCTCAAGCGGCGCCTCTTCCGCCCGCTGGGCATGACCCGGACCTACCAGGTCACCAAGCCTCCGCAGGGCATCAAAGGCCCGCACGGGCACGGCTACTACCCCGATTCCACCGGCACGCTGCGCGACGTGCACCGGTTCAACGCCAGTTACGGCAACGGAGCCGGAGGCGTCGTCTCCACCACACATGACGTCAGCGCCTTCCAGCGAGCCTTCACCCGTGGCAAGCTGCTGCCGGCGCCACTGCAGCAGGTCCTCACCCAACCGCAGGCTGATGGGAGCGGGCAACAGGGCGCGGGTTTGTGCGGAGGGACGCTGAAAGGTGCCATGCCCGGCGGTTCCGCGCCCGGTCTCACCGCGTTGACCTTCGCCTCGGCCGACGGCCGGCGCCAGTTCGCCATCTCGGTCACGCTGAAGACCGCCGACACCCACGCCGTCGTCCCCGCAATGATCAAGGCCGTCGAAGCGGTGCTCTGCCCGGCGACCTACTAACGTCCGGCGTATGGATGAGACCGCCAGAAGCCGACATGCCGTACATGCCTACATCGACAGCGCCGAGCGGCGTGACTGGGAGAGCTTCGGTGCCCTGCTCGCCGAGGATGTGGTGTACGAAATGCCGCAAACCCGGGAACGGATCCGCGGGAAGTCGGCCTTCCTCCAGTTCAACATGGAGTATCCCGGTGATTGGCACCTTCAGGCGCGGCGCATCGTCGCCGACGGTCGCCATGCTGCGGCGTGGATCGACGCGCGGGTCGGCGCCGAGCATCAGGACGCGTGCGTGTGGTTCGAGCTTTCCGACCAGGGACTGATCAGCCGGATCGTCGACTACTGGCCGGAGCCGTATGATCCGCCGTCTGGTCGCGAGCACCTTGTGGAGCGCTGGTAAGCCCTGTCCGTCGAGCAAGGCGCATGGCAGGTGCAGCGGCCATCCCTGCCATGCGCCTTTCCGCGAGGCGATGTGAACCGGGGTGTCCGTTAGGCTGGCCCCACTCAGCGCAGCGCGCGCCTCCTCGCCACCGGCGACTGCCCTACTCTGAGATACTAGAACAAGATTCTAGAATCTCAGCACCGAAGGGTGGGCATGGTCGGGACGTTGGGTTCGCCGCGCGCCGGTGCCATCGACGTGGGCTCGCGCGCGCCGTTCGGGTGGGCGCCGCTGGTGGTCCTGTTCATCGTCGGATTCGTGGACCGGATCGAGCACAACCTGCTCTCCGGCGTGCTCCCAGCAATCCAGGGCGAATGGGGTTTCAGCGACACGGCTGCCGGCTCGATCCCGACGGCGGCGGCGCTGGCCGCGGCAGTGGTGGCCCTGCCCGCCGGGTATCTGGCGGACCGGCTCAGCCGTACCCGGATCATCGCTGTTGTCGTCCTCGTCTGGGCGGTCGCCACGCTGGGCTCCGGCCTGGCCACGGGCTTCTTGATGTTCTACCTGATGCGCGTGCTCCTGGCCGCGGCCGAGAACATCGACAACCCCGCCGCCGGCAGCCTCCTCGCCGACTACTACCCGCCGGTCAGCCGGGCGAAGGCGTACGGGTTCACGCGGGTCACCACGCACCTCGGGGGCGTCGGGACGCTGCTCGGCGGGGTGCTGGCGGAGGCGTACTCGTGGCGTACGGCGTTCCTCGTCCTGGTTGTGCCGGGCGTGCTCACGGCCCTGCTCGTCTGGCTGCTCCGCGAGCCGCCCCGCGGCCGGCTGGACCGGCTGGTGGCCGCAGGTGACGCTCCCCCGGCCTCCGCGGCGCGCGCTGCCCTGGTCTTTCCCGCGCACACTTCCGCCGTGTCTCCGGAGTCCGCGGCCGTGGTGCGGTTGCCGTTCTGGCGGCAGTTGCGGCAGGTTCTCGCCATCCCCACCCTGGCCTTCGTCTGCGCCGGCCTCTGCCTCCTCACGCTGGGCCTGGCCGGGATCTTCTACTGGCTGCCCACGTACATGGTGCGCAGCCTCGGCGTCGGCACGGGCACGGCAGGCTCGCTGACCGGGTTGATCCCGGTCGCGGGCACGCTGACCGGCACCCTGGTCGGCACGTGGCTGGGCCGCAAATGGCACGGCACGCGCAAGGGCGGCCGGCTGCTGGCCGGTGGCAGCGGCCTCACGGCCGGCTCGCTGGTCCTGGCCGTGGCGCTGTCGATGGAGTCGATCGGCGCGATGGCCGTGCTGGTCCTGCTGGCCTGCTCGCTGCTGGCGATCGCGATGCCCAACCTGACGGCGTGCCTGGCGGACGTGGTCCCGGCCACCTCGCGCGGGCTCGGCTTCGCCGTCCTGCAGCTGCTCGTCACGGGCGGTGGCGCCTTCGGCTCCCTGGTCGTCGGCATCGCCTCGGACCGGTTCGGGTCACTGCTGGCCGGGATGTACGTCCTGGTGCTCCCGATGGTCGCGGGCGGGCTCCTCACGCTCAGGGCCCGGACGTCGTTCGAACGCGACGCGCGCAAGGTCATGGAGGAGGCCGCCCGTGGCTGAGCCTCCGGGCACGCAGAGGAAGCGGCCGGTCGTTGACGAAGCTGTCATCAGGTACACGCGAATCGCGTCAGCCCTGATCAGACGAGGAGCCAAGGGCTGGTGAGGTCAGTTTGAGCGTCGACCGCGTGCGGCTGGGCATGCTCGGCGGTGACGCGGGGCGGAGGTCTCTTCGCCCAGGCGGACGTGGGGTCCGGCAAGGACGCTGGGCGGCGATCTTGTCAAGCGGATCGTCGGTGGACACGCTCGCCCGCGCGGCATGATCGATCTGGCCAAGGGTGAGGCGGCACTCGTGGATGGCGATTCAGCGGTAGAGGTCGGCAACGGCCTCCAGCGCGCGGTCGCGGGCGACGGCCGCGGAGGTGACGCCGGCGAGCACGTAGGCGGCCAGCCCTTCGGCCAGCGCCACCAGGGCGAGCGCCATCTCATAGGGGTGCCGGGTGGCGGGGATACGGCTGGCCTGCTGGTCTTTGCTGATCAGGTCGGCCATCTGGCGGTGGAAGTCGGCGTACAGGACGCGCAGCCGGGACGCGATGCTCTCCTCGGCGAAGGCGAAGGCGTGGAAGGACTGGCGGATCCGCATGTGCGCCTCGGTGGCAGCGTCGTAGGGAATGAGCTCGGTGAGGACGGTGGTCAGCACCAGGCGCGGCTCGGCGGCCTCCAGGTCGGAGCCGACCCGCTGGCGGATGCGGGTGCTGGACAGGTGGTTGCCGCGCTCGAAGGCGGCCTCGAGGAGCTGCCGTTTGGCTGGGAAATAGTGCTGCACGCGGCCGGGTGAGATGCCTGCCTGGGCAGCCACCTCGGTCAGGGACACGGCGGCCAGGCCGCGGTCGGCGACGATGGCGAGCACGGCGTCGGCGATCTCGTCGCGCCGCTGCGCATGGTGCGCGCCGGGCCCGCGGGTACGTCGTTCGGCCCTTGCGTGCTCTGCCACGCCACCCACCTTCTCGTTCCATCTTCTCAATATGACCACATCGGATTGACCGTTTCAATGTAGCCGAGCTAGCGTCAAACTCATGGTAAATCGATGCGGCCCCATTGGATTACGGTAAGGGGCGCGCAGGCCGTCGGCTTGCTGCCGCTGGCCGGTCCGCGCCGCCTGCTGCCGCTGGCCGTGTTCAGCGCGGGGGCGGCGGTGCTCGGGCCGCTCAGCACGGTGCCGCTCGGCCGGGTGGTCGCCGGCGGCGGCCTCGCCCCGGTGGTCACTCTCCTGGTCCTGCTGCTCGGCCAGGAGCTGTGCACGGCGCTGCGCGAGCCCGCGGGAGCGGCCGCGGCCCGGCGGATCGACGGCGTGCTGCGGGCCCGCATCCGGGCCGCCGCAGCGGCCATGCCGCCCGCCGGTGTGGAGCGTCCGCAGGTGCAGGCCGATGTGCGGCTGGCCCTGATGGGGCATCGAGGCCGGACGGCCGGGACGGCGGCGGTGGCGTGGGTGGGCGAGGCGAGCCGACTGGCCTCGGCGCTGCTGGGCGCCGTCGTGCTGGCGGCGCACGTATGGTGGCTGGCCGCTGCGGCGCTGACGCTGTCGATCGCGCAGAACCGGCGCATCGCCGCGACGCTGGTCGGGCCGGGCGGGGTGGAGTCGCTGACCGACAGCCCCGAGCAGGTGCGCCGACAGCGCCGGGCCGACTACCTGGCGGAAGTAGCGGGCGGGCCGGGCGCCGCCAAGGAGATCCGGGTTTTCGGCTTGGAGCACCTCTTCATCGGCCGGTATGTGGCCGCGATGCGGGTGTTCCTGACACCGCAGGCGCGCGGCCGCCGGGCGGTCGTCCGCGGTTACGGGCAGGTGCTGGCACTGCAGCTGCTGAACGCGGCAGGTGTGTTCGCCACGCTGGCCTGGCTGACGGCCGCGGGCGTGTTGGAGGCGGGCGCGCTGGCGCAGTGCGTGCTGGCGGCGCTTTTGGTCTTCGCCTACGGGGCGGGCAGCTTCCAGATGTTCGAGATCGCCTACGGGAGCACGCCGTACCAGGCCGCGATGCGCGTGCTGTCGTCTGCGAGCCTCTCGCGGGCGAGCGCCGAGCCGGCCGGCCAGAACATGGGCCGTGAGGCGATCGGCCTTCATGGGGTCACCTTCGCTTACCCGCGCAGCGCGCGGCCGGTGCTGGACGGACTCGACCTGCGGGTACGGCCGGGGGAACACCTGGCGATCGTGGGGTTGAACGGCGCCGGGAAGACCACCTTGGTCAAGCTGCTCACCGGCCTGTACGCGCCCCAGCGCGGCACTGCCGCCCCGGTCTGGGACGCCGCCGTGGTGTTTCAGGACTTTGTCCGCTACCCGCTGCCGCTGCGTGACAACATCCGTCTGGGGGATCCCGGCTTCGACGGCACCGACGCCGACGTGCTGGCCGCTCTGGAGGCGGTCGACGCGCTCGATCTGCTGGAGGTTCTGCCGGCCGGCCTGGACACGCCACTGTCGCGGGCCTTTTCCGGCGGCCGGGATCTGTCCGGCGGCCAGTGGCAGAAGGTCGCGCTCGCTCGTGCCCTGTACGCGCTGCGCGCGGGCCGTCAGGTGCTGATCGTGGACGAGCCGACCGCCCACCTGGACGCCCGCGCCGAGCGGGAGGTGTTCGACCGGCTGCTGGAGCGCACCCGCGGCCGCACCTTGGTGCTCATCTCGCATCGCTTCGCCACCGTCCGGCACGCCGACCGGATCGCCGTCCTGGACGGCGGCACAATTGCCGAGCAGGGAAGTCACGCCAACCTGCTCGCGCTGGGCGGCCGGTACGCGCACTGGTACCGGCTGCAGGCGGAGCTGATCGCATGACCCGCCGGCACACCCTGCGCACGCTGCTGGTCCTGGCCTGGCGCACCGACCGGCGCGCCGCCCTGATCCTGGCCGCCTTCCTCACCCTCGGCGCGGTCAGCCAGAGCCTGGCCGGCCTCTTCCTGCGCGAGCTGACCGACACCGCCACCGCCGGCCAGGCGACGACGGCCGTGCTGTGGGGGCTGGCGGCCGGGAGCGCGCTGGCAGCCGGCGTGGCCCTTGGCCGCGCCGAGCTCGCACTGATGCAGGAACTCGCGGAGCGGATGGGCCTGGCCGTCCAGCAGGAGATCCTCACTCTCACCGCTGGGGTGCCCACGATCGAGCATCTGGAGCGGCCCGCCTACCTGGACAAACTGCAGATGCTGCGGCAGGAGAGCTGGCAGCTGTACTTCGCGGTGTGGGCGATCGCCCTGGTCGTCGAGCACAGCGCGCAGATCGCGCTGGGCGTGGCGCTGATGGCCGCCGTGCACCCGCTGCTGCCGCTGGTGCTGGGCGGGGCTGTGCTGCCCTCGCTGCTGGTGCGCGGCCGTGCCGCCCGCCATCTCGACGCCGCCACCGAAAACACCGCCGAGACCACCCGCCTGGAACAGGTCCTGACCGAGTCCGCCACCTCGGCGGAGACGACCAAGGAAGTCCGGCTCAGCCGCGCCGCGCCCGTCCTGGACACCATGGCCGCCCGCCACTGGCAGGAGACGTCCACCGAGCTGTCGCAGGCCAGGATCCGCGCCGCCCTGCTCACCTTCACCGGCGCGGCGGTGTTCCTGGCCGGATACGTGGCCGCGCTCGGCTACACCGCCTGGCTCGCCCACCAGCGCCAGGCCACGGCCGGGGACCTCGTCCTAGTGGCCACGGTCGGCGTGCAGTTCGTCACCCAAGCCTCCCGGCTGGCCTTCCACCTCGGCTCGGTCGCCGCCGGCCTGCGCGCCGCCGACCGCCTGGCCTGGCTACGCGCCTACGCCCGCACCCACGCCCCCGCACCCACCACCACCACCGCCGAACCACCCCAGCGGCTCGCCCGCGGCATCACCCTGCACCAAGTGTCGTTCGCCTACCCCGGCACCGACCGGCCCGTCCTGCACGACCTCGACCTGCACCTGTCCGCCGCGACCACCGTCGCCTTGGTCGGCTCGCACGGCTCGGGCAAGACCACCCTGGCCAAACTCCTGTGCGGGCTGTACCGGCCCACCGCCGGCTACATCCTCCTCGACGACGTCCCGTTACATGCGCTGGCGAGCGAGCGATGGCGCCGCCGGATCAGCGCGGTGTTCCAAGACCTGGCCCGCTTCGAACTCACCGCCGCCGAGACCGTCGGTGTCGGCGACCTGCCCCGCCTACACGACCCGATGGCGATGGACGCCGCGCTGCGCCTGGCCGGCGGCACCGAGTTGGTCGCCGGCCTGCCCTCCGGCCCGGCCACCCAACTAGGCGACACCTTCGAGCGGGGCGTGAAACTGTCCGGCGGCCAGTGGCAGAAGCTCGCCCTCGCCCGCGCCTCGATGCGGGATGCGCCGCTGCTGCTCGTGTTGGACGAGCCCACCGCCTCCTTGGACGCCCCCGCCGAGGCGGCCACTTTCGCCCGCTATGCCGAAGTGCTGATCACCCACCGTTTCCCCACGGTCCGCATGGCCGATGTGATCGTCGTACTGGAGGCCGGGCGGATCGTCCAGCACGGCAGCCACGACGACCTCATCGCCCGCCCCGGCCCCTACGCCGAGCTGTATGCCATCCAGCAGGCCGCGTTCACCGACCGCGCCGGCTAACGACCGCGCAGCGCGGCCAGGGCGCAGCCGACGCCCGTACCGGCGATGGCTGCTGTCACTGCGATCGCCGCGCCCCACCCCATCGTCTCGACGGCTTCGGCGTACAGCGGCGGCCCGAACAGCGTGCCGAGGCTGCCCGCCTGCGTGAGGGCCGCGACCGCCACAGCGACCCGATCACCCGCTACCGCGGGAAGGACCGCGAACAGCGCGGAGACGGCCAGGCCGTTGAGCACGAGCACCGCCGCCGCGCACACGGCCACGATCGCCACCGGCATCGGCGTGAAGATCCCGGCGCTCAAAGGCGCCATGAGCACCGCTGCGGCGACCAGCCTGGCGGGTTGTGCCCCGCCCCGCAGGGCCGCGCCCGCTGCCAGGCTGCCGAGCACACTGGCCGCCGACACCACAGCGGTCAGCAGGCTGGAGCGAGTACCGGACAGGCCCGCCGTAGCCGCCAGATAGGCGGGAAGGATGGTGACCACGCTGACCCCGATCAACGCGATCAGCGCGAACCCGGCCGCCACGGCGGCCACCGCCCAGCCCGCCCCCGCACCGGCTCTGGACACCCCAGCGGCCCGCTCGCGCCGCCCAGGACAGGCATCGGGGGGCAGCGTGACGGCCAGCGCCGCCACCATCAGGGTGATCACCCCTATGCCAGCCGCCTGGCCACGCCATCCGGCCGTTCCCACGAGCGCAGCCCCGGCAGTGGCCAGCGTCAGCCCGGCCGGAATGCACAACCCCCACAACGCCAGCGCGCTCTGCCGCGCCCTGCCGGTCAGCAGCCGGGCCAGCAGACTCGGCCCGATGATCACCACCAGGGCATAGCCGCCAGCCTGAATCACCCGCACGGTGAACAACGCCGCGACGCCGTCCGTGAACGCCGCCCCCAGCCCTGCTGCCCAGAACCCTGCCGCTGCGAGCAGCAGCAGAGCCGCCAGGAAGATCCCGCGCAGCCGCCGGGCCTCCAGCCAGATTCCCAGCGGCAGGCACGTGAGCCCGGCCACCAGCGTGATCAGTGACGACAGCCAGCCCACAGCGGTGAGCGGCAGGGCGAACTCCTCACCCACTGCCGGGAGAAACGGGATGAATTGCCCCAGCGCCATGCTGGCCACCACACCCGCCGCCAGCACGACGGCACCGATACGAGCGCTCATCCGGGCACACACCTCCCCATGCATCAGGGAGACGCGACCAGACAAACCGGCCCGACCCTCAAGCCCCGGATGGGCGACGCCTCGACGAGGATCCTCAAGCGACAGACGGCCAGGCCGCCGCGATCATCCTAGCCCCCCAGATTTCCGATGCGGACACATCGGTTTGCATGCTGACCGTAAACCGATGTGACCGCATTGATTTGAAGAGGTTGGCCGGTGAGAGCGATCCTGGCGCTGGTGTGCGCGGCGCAGTTCATGGTGGTGCTCGACGTGTCGGTGATCAACGTCGCGCTACCGTCCATCCAAGACGCCCTCGCCCTGGACGCGCGTCACCTGGCCGGGGTGGGCAACGCCTATGCGCTGGTGTTCGGCGGATTCCTGCTGCTCGGCGGGCGGCTGGCCGACCTGTACGGGCACCGGCGTATCTTGAGCATCGGCCTGGCGGTGTTCACGGCCGCGAGCCTGGCCGGCGGCCTGGCCGGATCCGCGGGCCTGCTGATCGCCGCCCGCGCCGCCCAGGGCCTGGGCGCGGCCGTCCTGGCCCCGGTCACCCTGACGATCGTGACCACCGCCTTTCCCGAGGGGCCACTGCGCACCCGGGCGATCGCGATCTGGACGGCCGTCAGCCTGGCCGGCGGAACCGCGGGCAACCTCATCGGCGGCGCGCTGACCGAGTACCTGTCCTGGCGCTCGGTCCTGCTGATCAAGGTCCCCATCGGGCTGGCCTGCCTGACCGCGGCCCGGCTGCTGCGGCCCAGGTCCGGGCAGGCGGGCGCCCGGCGGCTGGACGTGCTGGGCGCGGTCCTGGCCACGGGCGGGCTGGCCGCGCTGGCCTACGGCCTGGCCGGCTCAGTCGCTCTCGCCTCGGCCGCCGCCCTGGCCGGGGTCGTCATGCTGGGACTGTTCATCGTCGTCGAGGCGCGCCTGGCCGGCGCCCCGCTGATCCCGCCGCGCCTGATGCGGCAGCGGCCGATCTGGCTGGGCAATGCGGCGATGCTGCTGGCCGGCGCGTGTCTGAATCCGATGTGGTACTTCCTGACCTGGGCCGCACGGCGGCCCTGGTCGGGCGGCGTCGCGCCCGCGCCGGGCGGGCGTTGGCCGCGTGGGCCAGGGCATACAGGTGGTCCCGCTCGATGTCGTCCAGCCGCAGGGCCTGGGCGAGGGCGTCCAGGACGCTGTCGGAGACCCCGCCGAGATTGCCACGCTCCAGACGCGTGTAGTACTCAACGCTCACCCCGGCCAGCATCGCGACCTCACCCCGGCGCAGCCCGGACACCCGCCGCTGCCCGTAGGCGGGCAGGCCCGCCTACTCGGGCGTGATCTTGTCGCGGCGGGACTTCAGGAAGGCGCTGACTTCGGCCCGATTGTCCATAACCCCAGCATAGGAAGGGCGTGACGACCGATCAGGGCTGGAGAGGGTCCCTGTCATTACCCCCCACAGCGCAGACGGACGAACGAAGGAAGCGCAGGTCCTCCATGACCAGGGCGACATCGGTGGCGCCGTCGCGGCGGAGGGCCGGGGCCAGTGCGTCCAGGTCGGGCCAGCGGGACGGGCGGAGGTGGACGCGGTAGCCGTCTCCGGCGGGCTCCAGGGTGAGGGCTTCGCCGATGGCGAGCCTGCTCTCCGGGAGGTGGACCGCGGTCGCTCCGGCGGCTCGTTCCAGGGCGGTGACCGAGGTGACCCCGGCGGCGATGGGCAGGGTCGTGTCCGGGCTGGTGACGTGTTCGTGCAGGTCATGCAGGCGGGCGGCGGCGGTCGTACGGGCGGGGTGGTCCTTGGGCAGGCGGTCGGCGAGGAGCCTCACTGCGCGGGCGATGTGACCCAGCGGCGGTACGGACGGACGCTCGCCGAGCAGGGCGATCAGCGCCTCCAGGGCATCCTCGGCGCCGGAGGCGAGGGTGACCCACTGCTGGGTGGTGAGCGGGGTGAGCCTCGGGTGGCGTTCCGTCCAGTACGCGACCGCCCGGTCCAGGTCGGGGCCCGTACGCCAGAGGTCGGCGGGGTCGTCGGGCATGAGCAGCTCGACGACTTCGACGGCCTCGTCGGTGGTGGTGAGCGCCTCCAGGGAGAGCGCGGCGATGCGCAGTTCGATCCCGGTCAGGCCGAGTTCGCGGGCGCGGGCGGCGTCGCCCTTGTGGAAGGCGGCGACGCGGCCCCGCGCCCAGCCGTCCGGCCAGGAGAGCGTGCGCGCCGAGGTGGACAGCAGGATCAGGCACTGGGCCGGTGACAGGCCGGTGGCCGCGGCGAACGCCCGTACGGTCGCCTCCCGGTCCACGGGCGGCGGGCCGTTCTCGGCGATCAGGTCGAGCGCCCGCCGGAGCCGGTCCTGGTCGCCCCAGCCGCGGCAGGTCCGCAGCTCGACGGCGCGGTTGCGGGTGAACAGGAGCGGGTCGGGGCCGTCCGGGGTGTAGAGGAGCGCCGTGACCGCGTACCCGTGCCCCACCTGCTCGTAGTCGGCGACGGCGGCGGCCATGATGGGGCCGCGGCCCGAGTGGATCTGCCCGAGGTCGTATTCCGGGCGCAGCCGGGCGACGTGCCAGGTGCCGTCGGTGCGGAGGAGTTCGGGGACGGCGGCCAGTTCCAGAAGTTGCGCGCGCCCGCCGCCGTCGCCCCACGCGGCCTCCAGGACGGCGGCGCCGAGGCGGCCCAGCGTGTTCTCGACCCCCTTGACGGCGGGGGCGTTGAATATCGCGATCTTCTTGTCGTACGGCACATCGACGGCGGCACGGGCGAAGTGGACGATCCTCTCGTACGCGGACTCAGGCCCCGGATCGTCCGGCTCGGGGGACTTCTCGGACTGGACGGCAGGTGCCGCGAAGGCAGGCGCCGGGCGCAGGTGGGGCGGCGGGGTCAGCGCAAGGCGTTCCAGCAGGGCGAACGCGCGCTCGCGGCATTCGACGGCCGTCCACACCAGGAACGTGACGCCCTTCCAGAGCGACTCGTCGGTGATCTCCGGCAGGAGGGGGCGGAGCCGTCCCGCCAGCTCGTCGCGGGCGGCGTCCTTCTCCCGGTACCCGCTCTCGGGGTCCAGCACCCGCATGATGTCGGCGGCGAGCGCGGCATCCGCGACGTCGATCAGGGCCTGCGCCTTGTTCTCGTCGACGGCGCGCAGCGCCCTGGATCCTTCGGGGTCGCGCGGCCGCATCGCCGACCACCAGCCGGGAGGCGCGACCAGGCGGGTCCCGGACGCGTAGCGGTGGTGCGCGACCGTGCTGATGTTCTCGGCACCGTCGTGCTCGGGCACCCTGCCCCAGCCGCGGACGTAGCGGCCGATGGTCCGCCCGGCCGGGTCCCGCAGCTCGATGATCCGGCCCTGGCCGCGCCACACGGTGGCCTCGGCGCCACCGGGGAAGGAGACCCGTTCGCCGTCGGCCGGTACGACGCGGCGGGCGGCGGGGTGCGCGCTGCCGTGCGGGCAGTGCGGGCCGCCGTGGTCCAGTACGGTCACCCGGCCGTTCACGGCGATCAGGCAGCGGTCGTAGAGGTCGCGCGCCTCGGTCCGTTCGTGGGACCGGCTGGAGACGTGTTCGTAGGTGCCGAAGCCGTGGGACGGGCCGACTCCATCCGGTGTGACGACGGAGGCGCGGAACTTGTGCTCCCAGAGCCGGCCGGACTGGATCAGGAGCAGGTCGGTGCCGCTCTCTTCCAGGTAGTCGGTGATGGTGTTGACGTGGCCGGGGACGAAGGCGGGCAACTCCAGTTCGTCGAGGACGCCGCCGCTCAGCGTGGCGGCGAGGGCGCGGGCCGGGTCCGTCCCGGTCGCGATCGTCCTGACGCTGTCCAGGAGGGGGCCGGGGACTCCGGCGATGGTGAACCGTTCGGCGTCGCACAGGGCGGCGTGCGCGTCAGGAAGCCCTTGATTCGGGACCCGCTCGGCATGCTCGGCCAGGATGGCGGCGACAATCTGCGCCGTTCCCGGTGTCGCGGTCAGGGCTCGTACGGTCTCGGGGGCGGTCTGCTTCGGGACGGCGGGCTCGGTGACGTTGAGCTGGTTGGTCACGTTGCCCACGATCGCGTCGCGCAGCAGCGGAGCCCAGTCCGGGTCGGCGGCAACGGCGGCCAGGTCGGTGCCCATTCCGGAGGCGAGCCGGTCGTACAGCTTGAACGTGTGCAGCAGCCTGGGCCGCGCGAGCGGGACGCCGCGGTCCAGGAGGAAGTCGAGGAGCGGGAGGTCGGCGGCGGTCTCCTCCCAGCGGTTGACCTCGTCCTCGTCCACTCCCAGTACCGCCTCATGGTCGTCGCAGGCGAGGCCCTCGGCGCGCAGCCGCGTACCGGCGTCGTGCAGGAGGTCGCCGAGACCGGTGACGGGGAGTGCGAGCCCCGCGTACAGCTTCAGGAAGCGGCCGAGCCAGTCCTTCGCCGCCGCCCCCGCCAGCCCGGGGGACGTGGTGAACGGGGCGGTCAGGCCCGCGCCCGCGAGGTTGCCGAGGAGGAGCGACACTGCCGCGCTCTTCGCCTTGGGGGTGTCCTTGGCGGGCAGCGGCAGGACGCCGAGGAGCGCGCGGCCGATGCCCGCGTCCGCCCGTGCCATCGGGCCGAGCAACGGCAGGACGAACTTCCAGAGGGCCTGCGGTGCCGACTCCATGCAGCCGCTCTCCAGCAGGGCCCGTACGGCGCGTTCGTCCTCGGGCCCGCCGAGCGCGTGCCCGGCGGCCTTCGCCAGCGCCGCCCAGCCCTCGGCCAGGGCCAGCGCGCCGTCCGCGCCGTCCGGGACTTCCTCGCACCACTCGGTGAGCAGGCTGCGGTGCCAGCGGTACGCGCCGGGGGCGGGATGGCGGGCGGCAAGCCGCTTGCCGTGCTTCTTGAGCGTGGCCGTTCCGGCGGCGTCCGGTCCCGCGGCGAGGTGCGCCGCGACGAGCGCGGCCTCGTCGACCGGCAGCGAGTGCGCGTCCTCGGCGGCGCGGGCCTTCTCGAAGAAGGCGGCGGCGAAGCGGTCGCTGCCCGCGGCGGCCAGGATCCGCGCGCACTCCTCGTAGAACGGCGGCAGCAGCTCGGGCGCGTGCGTCTCCAGGTCGTCGCCGGTACGGGTGAGCGCGGTGCGCGCGAGGCCGGGCTTGCGTGCGGCCAGGCCGCGGGCGGCCCGCAGGTCGTTGTGCGCGGCCAGGATGCGGGCGCGGTGCGCCGGGTACCCGTGCAGGGCGGACGCGAGGAAGCCGAGCGGGCCCGCGTGCACGGTGCCGACGCCGGTCTCCGCCACCGGGTCCAGGTCGTACAGCGACTTCTCGGCCTTGTCGCCGTCGACGGCCGCGCGCCGGACGAGTTCGACGACCGGCTCGTCCAGGACGGAGTGCTCGTAGCGGACGGCGACGCACGTGTCCTCGTCGGAGCCGGCGGGCGTGCCCGGCAGCACCGCCCCGGCGCGCAGCAGCACGTCGCGCGTCGGGCCGGGGATGCCGGAGGGCGCCACGGTGCCGGGCTCGCCTTGGTGGTCGTCGCAGTAGTGGGAGTACGCCTCGGCTGCCTCCACCGCCGGCTCCGTCTCGTCCACGGTGCGGTCCGCGTACAGAGCCATGAGAATGCGGACGCCCTCGGACCAGGCGAGGTCGCCGATCTCCCGGCCGCCCGCGGTGAAGCTCAGCCACGCCATGTAGGCCGGGCTCATCGGCCCGCTCCAGTCCAGGTCGATCTCGATGCCGAGCGGCTCGGGCGCGTGCACGGTGAACCGCGCCCTGTCCCCCTTGATGCGCCCGCCCAGCTCGTGCACGCGGCGCTCGAACGCGGCGCCGCTCTCGTACCGGGCGTCCAGGTATCCGAAGGTGTCGACCACGCCGAACGTACGGTCCATGCTCGCGGGACGCGTCCACACCTCACGGCGTACCTGCTCGACAACCTGCGTGAGGTTCCGCCCCCGCCAGACGGGCAGCTCGTCGCCGAGCAGCAGCGGGTGCGGGATCGCGAAGGCGTCCGCGCCCGTCCACGCGTCCTCGCGCAGGAGCGCGCAGCGGCCGAGGTCGGGCGCGCCGTCGACGATCGGGGCGATGACCAGGTCGGTGAGCGTCTCGCGCCACACCGGGTCGTCCCACACGGCCGCGAACACCGCGGCCGGGACGGGCAGCGACCGCACCATCCAGGACTCGACCCGGTCGTGCACCGCCCGTGCGTGCTCGCCGAGCCGGTCGCAGAGGGCGGCGAGCCGTACCGCGGCCGGATCCTTCCTGACGTTGGCGGGCACCTTGGGCAGCACGCGGCCCGCGGCCGTCCGGCAGGCGAGCGCCGGCCGCCGCGTCTCCTCGACGGTGAGCTCGTGGCCCGTCGCGATCCCGATCCATCCCATGGCACGCCATTCTTGATCATCCATAGGACATTTGGCGGGTAAAGCGATGATTTGCCCGCAGTGACGGGGGCAGCCGGTAGGGCGTCGGGACCGCGGACAGCCATCAGCGGTGAGATGGATCTTGCGAGGTGAGGGGTCTCCGACCTGCGGGCGTCATCTGCGCTTGAGACACCTGTCGATATCTATATCGATATGACGGGATGATCAATATCAATATTGGACATTCCTGGCTGGCTTCTGATCTCCTCTTCGGCATGACACAGCTACTCCCCCGGCTAGGGATCGCGACATTGACCGCTTCCGCGCTGCTGGGCAGCCCCGCCGATGCGGCGGTTGCCGTCACCGGCGAGACGAGTGCCTCCAGCGTCGCCGCCCGGACGGTGACCACCGCACCCTCCGACTCCGACCTGAACAAGACGCTGCAGGAACTGGAGAAGTCCTACCAGGGGCGTATCGGCGCAGTGGGCATCGACCTGGGAACCGGTAAAACGGTCGGCTACCGGGCCGACGAGCGTTTTCCTTTCAACTCCATGTTCAAGGTGTTCGCCTGCGCGGCAGTACTGCACAAGGCACGCACCAGCGACCCTGGGCTGATGGACAAGGTGGTTCGCTGGAAGCCTGAAGAGATGGCCGGGCTGACCACGAACTCCCCAGAGACCACCGAATACACCGACACAGGCATGACACCTGCACAGCTGTGCCGCGCCGGGATCACCAAATCCGACGGCTTCGCGGGCAACACGCTGCTGAAGCAGATCGGCGGTCCGCGCGGGCTGACCGAGTTCTTCCGCGCCACCGGTGATCGGACGAGTCGCCTGGACCGACCGGAGCCCGGCCTGACCGAGTGGAAGCCCGGCGAAGAGCGCGACACCACCACCCCCGCGGCGGCCGCGCAGACGTTCGCCAAGCTCACCACCGGTAAGACCCTCCACAACCGCGACCGAGCGCGGCTGGTCGGCTGGCTGAAGGCCAGCCTCACCGGCGCCAACCGGATCCGGGCGGGACTCCCCAAGGACTGGACGGTCGGCGACAAGACCGGCACCGGCGGCGCGAGCAACTACGGCACCGCCAACGACCTGGCGATCGTCTGGTCGCCCGGGTCTGACGCGCCGATGATCCTGTCGGTGTTCACCAACCGCACCACCGACGACACCCCGCATGACGACAAGGTGATCGCCTCCACCGCGACCGCGCTGGCCAAAGCCCTCGGCAGGCTCTGACCGCCAACGGCACCAAGATCAGCGGAGCGATGAGCGCACCTTCCTCGAGGACGAGGATGAGGTGATCATCGCAGCGAACGCTCCCGCCGGAACCACATCCAGTGATCGTCTCCGCTCTCGGCCGGAAGCGCGGCTCCGGAAACGCGGAGCCGCCGCCAACCGGGCGTCGTCAGGCGATCGGCTGCTGGGTCAGCCCCAGATCGGCGCCCTTGGGTTCCTTGACCGCCGTGACGGCGGCCAGGGAGATCACGCAGAGCACCATGATGTAGGCGCCGACGGACAGGGCGGATCCCGTGCTCTGCACCAGTGCCTGGGCGATCGTGGGGGCGAAGGCGCCGCCCAGGATGGCGCCGAGCGCGTAGCCGATGGCCACGCCGGAGTAGCGGACTGAGACGGGGAACATCTCGGCGTACATGGCCGACATGGGCCCGTAGGACAGGCCCAGGCCGATGGCCAGGACGATGATCGCCGCCGCGAAGAGCCAGATGTTGCGGGTCTCCATCAGCAGGAAGAGCGGGATCATCCACACGAACACAAGCGCGTAGCCGATCTGGAAGGTGCGGACCCGGCCGATCCGGTCGGACAGCACCCCGCCGTACAGGGTGAAGACCAGCCAGCCCACCGACCCGGCGACGGTGGCGAGCAGGACGGACGGCCTGGACAGGCCCAGTTTGGTGGTGCCGTAGCTGATGAAGTAGGCGATGAGGAGGTAGCCCGCCGCGTTGTTGGCCACGAAGATCAGCGCGGTGAGCAGCACGTTCTTGCTGTTGCCGCGGAACAGGTCGCGTAGCGGCGCGGAGGAGGTCTTGGTGCGCTGCTGCAGTTCCTTGAACACGGGGCTCTCCTCGACGGCCCGCCGTACGAGGTAGCCGATGATGATCAGGGTCAGGGAGAGCAGGAACGGCACCCGCCAGCCCCACGCCTTGAACTGCTCCGGCGTGGTGACCGTGCTCATGATCCACAGGACGCCGGTCGCCAGGATGAGGCCGATCGGCACGCCGATCTGGGGGAAGGCGCCCCACCATCCGCGGCGGTCGCGAGGCGCGTGCTCCACCGACAGCAGGGCGGCGCCGCCCCATTCGCCGCCCGCGGAGAAGCCCTGCAGGATGCGCAGGAGGATGAGGGCGATGGGTGCCGCCACGCCGATCGACCCGTAGGTGGGCAGCAGGCCGATGAGGGTGGTGGCCGCGCCCATGAGGAGCAGGGTCAGCACGAGCATGCGCTTGCGGCCCAGCCGGTCGCCGTACCGGCCGGCGATGATCGCGCCGAGCGGCCGGAACAGGAAGCTGATGCCGATCGTGGCCAGCGAGATGAGCGTGGCCAGACCGGGGGCCTGCTCGTCCACCGGGGCCAGGAAGAGCGGGCCGAACACCAGGCCGGCGGCTTGGGCGTAGATGAAGAAGTCGTACCACTCGATGGTGGTGCCGGCCAGGGTGCTGGCGAGGACCTTGCGGTCGTCGCGCGTCATGGCGCGTGGTTCATCTGTCACGTTGGACTCCGTTCCTTCGTAACGGGCGAGGCGGGTGTTCGCCCGGCTCAGCACCACCCCGGGCGCGCTCCGCAGGATCTCGCCTTCCTCCTCGACCGTCGTCCGGTCGAAGTGACGGCGGACATCGAGCAGGATGTCGTCTCCCTGCGCCTGGCCGTTGAGACTGGTCCCGGCGGCGCGCAGGGCGACGCGCCGCCCGTTCCTGGAGGCGAACCGGAAGACGGCGGCGACGTCGTCGCCGGAGCGGGCCAGCACCACGACCCGGGGTACCTGGTGGTAGGGGCTCGCATCGGCGGAGTAACGGATCAGGTCGGTGGCCGACGTGAGCACGTTCTCAGCGCCGACGTCCATGACCAGCTCGGCGACATCGCCGCGATCCGATCGGGAACTCAGCAGCACGAATCCCCCGCCGGGGCTCCGGTCGTACCCGCCGCGTCGGCCACCCGGCCGCGCAGCATGCTCTCCATGACGGACATGTAGGTGTCCATGCCCGCCTGGCCGAGCACGAACGGGTTCGCGCCGCCAGGCTGGGTGCGAAGCTGCTGCATGCGTTCCAGGCCGTGGTCGACGAACGGGTGAGTGGACACCTCGACGTCCACGCCGGCGCGTTGCATCCGGGTGCGGAAGGACAGGACAGAGGCCAGGTAGGTGCGCAGGGAGGCAAGCGCCGCAGGCGGGTTGGTGCCTCCCCACGACATGGCCATGTGGCGCGTGCCCTGCCACGTGACCGGGAAGATCGGCGAGACCGTGCCGGGGGTGTGGCCGGGCGTGTAATACAGCTGGATCGCGGTGTCGCCGAGCCTGAGCCGCTGGCCGTTACTGATGTCCAGGTCACGGGCAGGCGCGTCGGGCGCGTTGGCCAGGAGGTTCCAGTCCGCGGGCGCCATGAGCACCCGGGCTCCGTAGCGGTCGGCCAGATATCGCGCGCCGCCATAGTGGTCGCGGTGGCCATGGGTGACGACGACGTACTTGATGGTCGCCGGGTCGGCTCCCAGCGCGGACAGGCCGCCGACGATGGCGCTCTCGGCCTCCGCGGACGTGTTGAGCGCGTCGATCAGGACGATCCCGCCACTGGTCAGGATCGCCAGGCAGGAGACCGGGCCCACGCTGAGCACGGCGAGATCGTCGAAGATCTTCATCGGTGCCGGGGCGGAGGGCCGCGGGGGCGAGAATCCCTTGGTCAACGCCGCGATCAAGGCCAGCAGAACTGGGTCGTCGCCGGCCAGCTCATGGGCTTGCTCGTAGTAGTCGGCAGCGGTTTGTGCGGTGGCCGGAGCGACGGACGCGGTCAAGCCCGCGCCCGTCGCGAGGCCGAGGGCGGCGAACCGGCCGAACTGACGCCGGGTCATCGCGGCGGCCGGTACGGCAGGGCGAGGGGTCATGGCGATCCTCCTAGTGGGGCGTCGGAGGGACAAAACCGAGTGGGACAACAGTGCGGGAAAGCCGCATGTGACACAATGTCGGGCCCGACCCGGATCCCGCGCTCCTGGTGTCGGATCGCACACCTACCTGAGGGCGTGACCATGGCCACCATGACGCTGGGGACCCTGCTTGACGCGCTGCGTCCGGACCTCGTTCAGCTCGCGGCCGGCGATGCGAACGTCGCGGTGGGCGGCGTCGAACTCCTCGACGGCAGCGCGCTCGAACCGGTCGCGCCGCAGTGCCTGCTCCTCGCGCTCGGGCTGGATCTCTCCTCGGCGAAGGCCGTCGGCCAGGCGCTCCGGCTCGCGGCCGAGACGACCGGAGCGCTGGCGGTCAAGTGCGCGAACGGCCTGCCCGCCGAGGTCATGGAGCAGGCGCGCGCGGCGGGAGCCACGGTCGTGGCGGTCAATCCGGACATCCCGTGGAGCCGCCTCTACGGTCTGGTCTCCACGCTGCTGGCCACCCAGCCGACCACCGGCGAGCCCGCCTCCGGTCTCGGCGGTGGCGACCTGTTCTCGTTGGCCAACTCGGTCGCCGCGATCTGCGGCGGCGCCGTGGCGATCATGGACACCAACCAGACGATCGTCGCCTACTCCAACCTGCCTGACCAGCCGATCGACGAGACCCGGCGGGTGGGCATCCTCTCGCGGCAGGTCCCCAGTCACGCGCTGCCCCACCACCTGACCGACGAGCTCTGGCGCAGCGACTCGGTGCAGCTCATCCGCCGCGACGGCTACCACCCGCGGCTCGCCGTCGTGATCCGTGCCGGTGACACGGCCCTCGGCTCGCTGTGGGCGGTCTTCCCGGACGACGACGCGATCACCGACTGCGAAGCCGTGCTCGCCGCCGCGGCCAAGCTCGCCGCGCTGCACCTGCTCACCATCCGCCGGCACCTGGACGCCGACCAGGAGAGCCGCAACGCCGCCCTTCAGACGGCTCTCCAGCATCCGGGTCACGCCGACCGCGCACTGCCTCTGCCGGGAAGCCTGCTCTGCCTCGCCGAGACCGTGGACCCCGACCACCGGCCCGATCACCGTGCGAGCCTGCTGCGCGCCGTCGGCCTGCTCGAACTCGACGCCCGCTCCCTCGGCCACGAGCCGACCATCAGCATGGTGAAGGACCGGATGTACGTGCTGCTCGAGGCCGCGCCACGCGGCTCAGTCACCGTCTCCACCCTGGCCGCTCACTTTTATCAGCGGGCGACCCGGCTGCTGCACACGAACCTGCTGATCGTCCGCAGCGAGCCCGTCGAGGACCCCGACGGGCTGCGCCAGGCGCGCGACGACCTCGACCGCGCCATCAGCCACCTGCGAGACGCGGGCGCCCGGCCGGGCAGCTACGCGGCGCGGGACCTGCACGCCGAGATCGTCCAGCAACGGCTGTTCCACGCCGTACGGAGCGATCCGATGCTGCGGACGGGCTTCGGCCGCATCATCATCGCGCACGATTTCACGCACGGCACCGCCTACCGGGCGACACTCCTGTCCTATCTCCGGAATTTCGGAGACGTCCGAGCCGCCGGCGCGGAGTTGACGCTGCACGAGAACACCGTCCGCAAGCGGATCAGGCGCGCGCAGGAGCTGTTCGGCATCGCTCTGGAGAACCCGACGCACCGCTTGCTGCTCGAGCTGGAGCTCGGGGCGGTGGTGCCAGGCGCCACCTGCCGGGATCCTGAGGTGGGTGTGCAGTAAGCGAGCCTGACGTCCCACGCCGGGTGCATCTCCTCAGCCATCCGCACATCCTTCGCAAGATCGGCTCAAGCACAGGATTGCGCAGCCAGGGCGGGCACGGCGGGCGATTCGCCGTGCTCTTGGGGGTCTGCACCCCTCCTGGGCGATCTACGCCGACGCCGTCGAGGCATACCGCCGCTCGGCAGGCTCAGCGGCTCGTCAGGTTGACGGCCAGGGCGGCCACCGCCGCGCAGAAGAAGAGGGTCCAGGGGGCGAAGTGGTGGTCCCTGGCCCGCAGGTGTGCTGCGAACGCGCCGAGGAAGTACAGCACGAGGCCGCCGGCGGCGAGCGTGCCCAGGAGCGGTACGGCGATCCCGGCCAGCAACCCCAGCGCCCCGGCGGCCAGCAACACCCCCAGCGGGCGCATCCAGGACCGGGGCACGCCCAACTTGTCCGCCTGCCTCTTGGGGTAGTCGTGGCCGACGAGGTTGGCGATGGCTGCCATGCCGTTGAGCGCCGCAGCGAGGAGCGTGATCGTGAGATAGACGGCGAACATCGAGGTTTCCCTTTCCATGAGAACGATCGGCTGGTTGATCGCCTCACGGACGAGACGGCTGCCCAAGGAGTGACGGGTCACCGTGTGATCTGTGTTACAGCACGACGCCGGTCAGCTTCTCCGGATTGCTGACCACATGGATCACCTCGATCGTCCCCTTCACCAGGTGGAAGGTGGCCGCCAGCACCGGTGTGCGCCCCGAGTGGATGATGATTCCCGGGCCGTCGTTGACCTGGAATACCTGCGCCCGCGAGCCGTGCGGCCGGTGTGCCGACAGGATGACGATGGCGCGGGCCACACGCTCGCGGCCGTGGATGGCCGTGCGAGGGGCGCCGGTGAGTCCGCCACCGTCGCTCACCATGGTCACATCCGGCGCCAAAACCTCCATCAGGGCCTTCAGGTCGCCGCCGAGACAAGCCGCCAGAAACCGCTCGGTGGCCTGCTGCCTGGTCGCTTGATCGGTGTCATAGCGGCGGTGCCGCGTCTCCACCGCCTTCCTGGCGCGGAGCGCTATCTGGCGCACCGTCGCATGTTTGCGCCCGACGAAGTGCGCTATCTCGTGGTGGCCGTACCCGAAGACCTCGCTGAGCACGAACACCGCGCGTTCCACCGGGGAGAGCGTCTCGAGCACCAGCAGCATCGCGGTCGACACCGACTCCTTGAGCAGCACGTTCTGCGCGGCATCCGGATCAGTCAGAATCGGCTCGGGCAGCCACGATCCCACATAGGACTCCCGCCGCACACGCGCGCTGCGCAGCCGGTCGATCGCCAGCCGGGTGGCCACCCGGACCAGATAACCTTCGGCGTCCGCAACGGTCGCCACATCGACGCGGCTCCAGCGCAACCACGTGTCCTGCACCACGTCTTCGGCTTCGGTGACGCTGCCGAGCACCCGGTAGGCCACAGCGTGCAGCAGACTGCGGTGCTCGGCGAACGCCCGCTCGGTTGCCGGCTGGTGCACCTCGGGGCGGTCGTGCATCGCAGTCCTTCCTGTGCCGCGCCCTCATCTGGGCGGCTTGGAGCCGGCCATCGGCGAGTTCTCACCAGCGGTCATGTGCTGCTTCTGCCCGCCAGCTGAGGTGCAAGCCGGGACCGTAAGCGTGTGGGTGTGGCGCGACGACGACCACGCCGAGGTCGTCTTCGCCCAACTGCTGGCCGAACAGCTCGAACACCTGCTGATGGTGCTGGTCGCCGGCTGCCTCAAAGGCCGCGCCGAGATGCCGTTGCTCATCCAGCCCGCAACGCCTGCGACCAACCACCTGACCGACCTCCTGCGGGCCGGGTCGGACAACCTGGCCGACGCCCATACCGGTTTCCTACCGAGGTGCTGGTCCCACCAGTACGACGACGCAGCTGCGCGGAATGTGAGGGGAGCGTCAACGTCCGTTCCGAGGTGTCGTTTCGTCGATCTGGACAGGGCAGATGCGGCCAACGAAGGTCGGCGACACATGACCACGCCGTCCGGGCTAGAACGCGGCCGGCTCGACCCGAGCCTGAGCACGATCACGGCGAGCGGCGCCACCTGATCGATCTCGCCTCCGGCTCCTCGGCTCTCTGCAGGTGAGGACGCCGTCCAGAGCCCCACGCCGCTGGTACGGCATGCCCTGCAGCAGCAACACACCACCGACTCCCCCGGCGCCTGGCGGCTTTGGTGGCGCTTGCCTGGGCTGTCACGGGGGGAACCGCTCCGGGCGGAAGTCCGCGAGCATCTCGTCTCTCTCCCCGCTGAGGATCTCCGAAGCAAGCAGCCGGCCGATTACCGGCCCGAGCGTGATGCCGCTGTGGGAGACGGCCTCGTAGTAGCCGGGCACAGACGGCACCGCTCCCACGGAGGGGAATCCGTCGGCTGGGATGGGCCGCTCGGCTACCCGGGTCTGTACGATGCGGGAGTTGCCGAACTCGGGAACGACGTGCCGCGCCGATTCGTGGAGCAGTCGCGCGAGTTCCGCTGGATCTTCGCCTGTGTCTATGAGTGCGTCGATCTCCCGGCTGTGGAGGACCACCGAAGCGTCTCCGTCAGGACGGATCTCGATGTGAGGCGCGTGCATGGCCCGGTGAACCGGGACCTGAGCACAGCTGATCCGGGTGACGACGCCGGGTTCCCGGCGCATCGGCAAGTGCCGTGCGATGAGCTCGGCGACATGGGAGGCGCTGGGGCCTGCTGCGTTCACGACGATGTCGACGTCGAGACAGCTCCCATCGGAAAGAGCAACTGTCCGGATGCTCCCGTCGGCACCGGTGCCGATGCCACAGACCGCGGCGCCGAACCGGTGCTCGGCGCCGGCTGCAACGGCCTGGCCGACCAGGCGGCCGACGAGATGACGTCCGTGCACCCAGGCCTCGTCGGGGTAGAACACGACTGAAACCTCGCCGGGCATCGTGAGAGCGGGTTCGAGGCGGCGGCGCGCCTCGGCCCCCGTGCACACCTCGACCCGGTAGTCCCAGCCAGCCAGCAGTCCGGCTGTTTTCAGGAGCTGCGCCTCAGCTGCGGGATCGTCTGTCCAGCGCAGGTGGCCGCTGGGATACCACCATGAATCTGGCCCGATGGTCCCGGCAAGCTCACGGTACGCCGCCATGCCCGCGACGTTCAGATCGAAGTAGGACTTACGCGCGGTCTTGTTGCTGGCATTGACCCACGAGAAAGACCAGTTGGTGACGCCTTCGCCGGGCTGGCCTGCGTCGATGAAGATCACCTTGGCGCCGTGCCGGGACAGGTTCCAGCCCACGCTGGCTCCGAGGATGCCAACTCCGATGACAGCAACACGTCCAGGCCGCTTCACGGACCCGATCCTCACGGAAGGCCCCCTTCCCAGATCACGGGCAAACTCCCGTCTCTAGCATGCGGCATGTGACACGGTGAGCACCATGAACGGGACGGGCAAAGGCTCCGGAATCGGGTGCCGAAGCGGCGGGCGCGGTGCCGTACAGCGCCGTCATGTTCCGGCTCGTTCATCGCGGCGGTCAGGTCCAGCTGGTGCCGATGGTCAGCGGCACCGCGACGTTGGTGGTGTTCGCCGCGCCGGCGACCGGCGTGGTGCAGCACCGTCGGCGTTGACCACCGCCCGCTGGCGCATTCCGCCGATTCATGCTGTTCTCTCCCCCTCCCCTTCGCCCCCCAGGAAGTGCCGCGTGCTCCGTCGTCACCGTTTAGGTATCCTCGCCCTGCTTGCCGTGGGCGTCTACGTTGCCGCGCTGACGATCGGCGCCGCGATCGCGCTGGCCGCCGGCGACCTTGGCGTGTTGTGGCGGTTGGCGCTTTCACGGAGGCGGACGAAGGCGTCGCGGCGACGTGGCCGAACGTGCTCGTCGTGCTCCTGGCAGGCATCGCGTGGGCCTGGGCGCTGTGGCAGAGCCTGCGCGGCCCGCTGGCTGGTCCGCCGCCCGAAATGGACCGGGACACGCGGCGGCTGCGGGTCGCGCTGTACGCCGCGGCGATCTCCTGGCTGCTCTACCTCCTCCTGCCGTCCTGGCCCTGGTGGGCGGAGGCGCTCGATGCCGTGGTGATGTGTGTGGTCGTGCTGCTGTTCCAGCCGGTGCTGGGACGCAACCTGGAGCACGCCGGTCAAGCGCGCGTGGTGGGTGTGCTGGGGTACGGAGGTGCCGCCGCCATCGACGCGCTCGACGTCCTCGGCTGGTCCGTGCCCGAATTGTTCTCGCTGATCTGTGGCCTGGCGGCCCTGATCTGGACGGTGCTGGTCCTTCGGGCACAGCGGTGGGACCGCCGCTGGCAGCGGGCCACTGTCCGGTACGGCATCGCCGCCCTGGTGGCGCCGTTGGTTCTGGGACTTGTGGGCTCGGTGCTCGAAAGCGTGGGGAACCTCCACGGCGCCGCAACGGCGACTGCAGGCGCTGCGGGTGCCCTGATGGTGATCTGGCTGGTCCGCTCCGCCCACGAGCTCGCCGACCCGCATCACCAGCCGGCCTCGCCCTTGCCCCTCCCCGCGCGGCCACCGACGCCGTGACGGACGCAGTCGGTTCTACGGGAGGACGCGGCCCACGAGCCTTTCGCCATCGAGCGGCACCGCTGCCTGAGGACGGTCACTTCTTGGGCCGGATACGGATGACGGCGGCCTTCTTGGCGATGCCGACAACCTCCAGCTTCATTTTGTTGAAGACTGCCTTCTCGCCCGTGTGACAGGTCAGGTCCACGTAGGGTGCGGCGTTCGCCGCCGGTCCGGTGATGGTGGCAGAACATCCACCGTCGCTGGAGAACTTGGACTGGGTCAACGGTGCAACCATCCTGACCGTCTTGCCGTTGATCGCCGTTACTTCGACCGGGCCGAGACCGAATCGGGCCGGTAGCGGCACCGTGACCCCGCGGGTCACTCGGATCTCGCAGGTTCCGTCCGCGCACGACCGCGGATTCTTACCGTCCGCCGGCACGGGCAGCGATGGCGTGGGCGAAGCAGTAGGGGTCGTGGGAGTGCTGGTGGAGACAGTGGGAGTGGCGGAGGGCTTGGGCGACGCCGAGGTCGACGCGGCGGTGTCGTCGGGGACTGACTCGTTCGTTGAGCATGACGCGAGCACAGCGGTTACAGCGGCGGACAGCAGAACGCGAGCAAGCGGGCGGGAACGGGGAACTGACTGCGAGCCAGGCATACGGATATCAAACCCGGGCCGTACCGGGACCGGTCCCGGCATCAACGCTCGAGAATCGTCGGAACCGAACCGCCGTATCGGCCGGCAACTGTGGCGGGGGACGTCGGCGCCGCCGCAGAGAGGCCGCATGTGCGTGACCTGCCGCGTGTTCTGCCAAGGCTCAGTTTCTCCGACCCGTGCCGAACACCGGCATGATCGACGGCCAGCAGCGCGGCCTCGCGCACGCGCGGTCATCAGATGCTGCCCCCACCGATCGAAGTCGGGCAGCACCCGCGCACCGTCAGTAGCACGGCCGGTAGAAGCCGGATCGAGACACCGTCAGCACTCGGCACAGCCGCTTCACCCCGAAGGCGTCCCCGGTGGTCGGCGACGCTCATGCCGGTAGGCGGTCGCCGCACGCCGGAAATGCGGCGGCATACCAGGAAGCTCCGACTATAAGGTGCGGACGTGGACAATCTTGAAAGCCTCGTCATCGCCCGGCGGCTGCGTGTCCCAATCGGCGACGCCCCCACCGGTTCCCACCCGGGATGGGGAGAGGTGGCCGCCCGCCAGCTCGACGCCGCGCTGCTAAGCGTAGGTTTCAAGTGCTCGGCGGCCCTGCTTGAGCGCCTGGCGAAGCTGCCCGGCGAGACCGTGGTCGATCTCGGCATGCGGGTGCTGGCCGCTGTCCGCCACCTGGTCGGTGATCATGTGCAGCACAACGCCTACTTCCTCGACTTCCCCCGCAACGTGCCCGACACCGTGGAGTTCTGGGTGGGCTTGTTGCGTGAGGCGCTCCTCGACCCGGTCGCCGCCACGCGCGTCCAGCCTGCGACGCTCAACCTGCTCGCGCTGCCTGGCTACGGCCGTTACCAGCACACCTACGCCGACCTGCTGGCCGCGCACGCCGAGCTCATGCCGCTGGCCGGCGACCGGGTGACCGTGCTGGACCTGGGCGCAAGCCTGGAGTCGGAGGCGCGCGAGCTCTATCTGTCGCTGGCGGGCTCGCAGGCGCCGCTGGCCGCCGAGGACCTGGCGGCGCTGCGTACGCTGGCCGCCTTCTGCGGCGACGAGCCGGAACGCATCCCGGTGCGCGAGAACCGCGCCGTCATCAACGAAGTGCGCCTGGCCGCCGGTCGGCCGCTGCTCGTGGACGCGGTGACCGACGTGCTCCGGCTCGCCTGCGGCTGCTCCGGCGGCGACGTCACGCTGGTCACCCCCACCAGGTTCCGCTCGTTCCGACGGGGCGAACGCCGGGCCCTGCTGCAGGCCCTGGACGCGGCCGCCTCCCCGGCGAAGCTCGGCGACGTGCCCCGCCATCGGGAACAGTGGAAGCGGCTCGGCGAACGGCTGCACCCGCACGAGTACCCGCGCTTCCCGCGGGCCGCCCACGTCTTCGAGGTCGCGCGAGGCGTACGCCAGGCGCGCAGTTTCGACAGCCGCGTCGAGGAGGCCCTGTCGGCCGGCCGCGCCGGCGACGCGGTGGAGCTGCTGGAGAAGGCGCCCGGCGCGCTGCTGCGCCGTCTCGACCATCTGCTGCGTACCGGCACCGACCCCGGCATCGTGCTCGACGCCGCCGAGAAGGCCGCGGACAGCGCCTCCGGCCGGGTCCTGCTGTCGTTGCGCGAGCATCTGCAGAACCGGCTCGCCGTCGCCCCCGGGCGCGTCTTCGTCAACCGGCGCGGCCGGGCTTGGACGACGGCCGACGCCCGCTCGCGACTGGAGGAGGACGTCGTGGCGCGCGCGGTGGCCATCCTGGATGAGGAGATCACCCGGCGCCTGCCCGACCCCGGCGAGCTGATCGTCGATCCGGAGGTGCTCGACGTCGCCCTGCCGCTGTCCGGCAAGGCCGTCGCGCCCGGGCTCGGCATGCTGCCGCGCGGCTCGCTGTCGCGGGTGGACGGGGAGCTGCTGCGGTTCTTCGTCCACTGGCGCCAGGCAGAGCGGAGGACCGACTACGACCTGTCGGCCCTGATGCTGGACGCCTCGTACGGCAATGCCGAGCACGTCTCGTGGACGAACTACGGCAACGACTTCGCCGAATACTCCGGCGACCTCACCGACGCCGCCGAGGGCGCGAGCGAGTTCATCAACATCCGCCTCGCCCAGGCGACCCGACCGATCATCATCCCGCAGGTCAACATCTACGCCGGCGAGGCGTTCGACGAGGCGGCGGAGGCGTTCTTCGGGTACATGATCAGGGAGGCCGAGCAGGAGGGCATGCCCTTCGAGCCTCGCACGGTGCGGATGAAGTCCGACCTGCGCGGCGCGGGCCGCGTCGCCCTGCCGCTCGTCTTCCTGCGCGGCGACGACGGCGCCTGGCAGGTGAAGTGGCTGCACCTCTACCTGAAGGGGCACCCCGGCTTCAACCAGGTGGAAGGCAATCGCGTCACGGCCTCCCTCCTGGTGCGCTCGATCGTCGAACGCGACTACCTGCGGGTCCGGTACCTGGCCGACCTGCTGCGGGGCAAGGGCTCGGCGGGTGAGCACACCACCTACATCGGCTTGCAGGCGCCGGCCGACCTGCCGGAGGGCGCGCGGGTGTACACGCCGGCGACGCTGCACGAGCTGATCCCCGCCTGATAGAGTGAAGATCGCGAGGCTATGGGAGGGCTTCCTTCTCCACTTCTCTGCAAAAGAAACTGCTAGTCCTCCCGCTTTCCTCGCGCTCTGGTCGTGAGGCCATTCGGCAGCTTCCTTCTCCTGGTTCGATTCCAGGCGGGCCCCATGGGCCTGCTAGGCATCTAGCCGCCGAGCCTTCCTCGCGGCCAGGTCGCCGGGCTTCCCCCACCGCCCGGGCTGGTCCGGCGCCGGTACTCGCGCGGTGACGCGCCGGTGACCCGCTTGAACGCGTTGCTCAGCGCGCTCTCCGAGCCGTAACCGACCTCACGGGCGATCATCGCCACCGTCTGATCGCCGCGGCCCAGGCGCTCGGCGGCCAGTTCGATCCGCCAGCCGGTCAGGTAGTCGAGCGGGCTCTGTCCGACGGCCTTCTTGAAGCGGGCGGCGAGCGTCGACCGGGACACGGCCGCGACCTCGGCCAGCTGGGCCACCGTCCAGGCGTGGGCCGGTCGGGCGTGCATGGCCCGCAGCGCCGGGGCCACGACCGGGTCGGTGAGCCCGGCCATCCAGCCGGATGCCGCACCAGGCCCGGCCAGGTGCACGCGCAGCAGGTGGATCAGCATGACCAGGGCGAGATGCTCGGTGACCAGTGTCGCGGCGAGCGGTCGGTCGCGCAGCTCGGCGTCGATCTGCTCGAGCGCCCAGCGTACGGTCGCGGCCTCGGCACTGCGGCCGGGCACGTGGATCACCGGCGGCAGCGCGTCGAGCAACAGTTCCTGGGCCCGCTCGCCGAAGTCGAACCGGCCGCCGATGGAGATCAGGTCCTCGCCGGTCCCCACCCGGGCCACGCCGTCAGTGGCCGCCGCGAAGATCGGCCCGGCCGGGCCAGGACGCACCCCCCGACCGCTGGCCAGGGTGAAGGCGCGCGGCTGGGTGAGCAGGAAGCAGTCTCCCTCGGCCAGTTCGATCGGGTCCGGCACGCCGTCGACGGTGAGCAGGCAGCGGCCACGGCGCACCGCGACGAACTTGACCGCCGGCGGCGGCCCGAACGACAGCGCCCACTCGCCGCCGGCCACCAGCCTGACGGACAGGCGGCTGGTCGTGCCGACGAGGGCGAGGACGTCTTCGAGGGGATCGGCTTGCTGGACGCTCACTCAACTATGTTGGATCCTGAACCATTCCAAGTCCAACCCCCTGGTTCTTACCGTTGCGGTCATGACACGCATGAGCACCCCGTTCAACGCGAAGACCACGGCCGCCGAGATCCTCGCCGGTGTTGACCTCGCCGGGCGGCGGATCATCGTCACCGGCGGAGCCTCCGGGATCGGCTTGGAGGCCGTCCGGGCGCTGCGGGGCGCGGGGGCCGAGGTCACCGTCGCGACCCGCAACCCCACAGGCGACCAGCGAGCCTTGGACCTGAGCGATCTCGGCTCGGTGCGCGCGTTCGTGGCCGGCTGGATCGGGCCGGTGCACGCGATCGTGGCGAACGCCGGGATCATGGCGCTGCCCACCCGCCAGGTCGCCGCCAACGGCTGGGAGCTGCAGCTGGCGACGAACTTTCTCGGACACTTCGCACTGATCACCGGCCTGCGGGAGAACCTGCGGCAGGCCGGTGACGCGCGGGTGGTCATGGTGAGCTCCGGCGCTCAACTGCTCGCGCCGTTCGACTTCGACGACCCGCACTTCGAGCGCCGCCCGTACGACCCGTGGATCGCGTACGCGCAGTCGAAGACCGCCGACGCGTTGCTCGCGGTCGGCGCCGCCCGGCGCTGGACGGCCGATGGCATCACCGCGAACGCGCTCGAGCCCGGCTACATCCACACCCACCTGCAGCGGCACCTCGACGACGACACCATGCGAGCAGCGGGCGCGATGGACGACGAGGGGAACCTGCTGACCCCGGACTACTTCAAGACCCCGGAGCAGGGCGCCGCCAACTCGGTGCTGCTCGCCGCGTCCCCGCTGCTGGACGGCGTGACCGGCCGGTTCTTCTCCTCGGACAACCAGGAGGCCGAGCAGGTGGCGGGCGGGCCGGACGCGACCACGGGAGTCGCAGCCTGGTCAGTGGACCCGGCCGCCGCGGACCGTCTCTGGGACTATGCCCTCACAGCCACAGCGGACCGCTGACGGGGGCCGTGGCCGATGCTCGTCCAGGGCGCCTGGCACCAGCCGGGCAGTTGGGCGAAGCTCGAGGCCGAGTTGCACGCGCTCGGCGTCGCAGGCGGCCTGTTCCCACTCATCGACGAACCGCGTACCTCGCTCTACGGCGATCTGCCGATGCAGAGGCCGAGCAGGCGGTGAGCAAGCTGGTCAACCAGAACCCGGCCATCGCCGGGGTGGTGCGGTATGGGTGGATCATCTCTCCGGCAGTCGCGCTACATCAGATACCGGTCCGAGGTGGCCGAGCTTGTCGGGATTGACCACCGAGTGGATGGCCTGGATCACGCCGTCGGCGATGTCGAGTTCGACCACGCTGGCCACGCGCCCTTCGGCGTCGTACATCACAGCGCCCGGCCGGCCGTTGACCCAGGCCGGCCGGAGGGAGACGCCGAGCATCCGGACCCGGCGGAGCCCCGCGACGAGCAGCTGTGCGACGCGCCTCGGCTCGGTCGCCGGCTTCCCGAGCGACTGCGCCTTGCCGCCGCCGTCACCGTGGAAGACCACGTCGGGCGCGAGCATGCCGAGCAGCGCCTCCATGTCGCCGCCCGCGGCGGCCTCGAAGAACCGGCGGGCGAGCTCCTCGCCCGCAGCCCGCCGCGCCGGTGGCGGCGCGCTGTCGCGCACCTGCCCCCCGGCGGCGATGCGCTGCCTGGCGCGCGCGAAGATCTGGCGGCAGTTCGCCTCGGTCTTGCCGATGATCCGCGCCACGTCCGGGTAGCCATACCCGAACACCTCACGCAGCATGAACACCGCCCGCTCCACCGGCGAAAGGGATTCAAGCAGCACGAGGAACGCCATCGACAGCGAGTCGGCCAGCTCGGCGTGCTCGGCCGGCCCCGGCCCATCGGCGGGGACGACGACCGGCTCGGGCAGCCAGTCCCCCACGTACGTCTCCCGCCGCACCCGCGCCGAACGCAGGTAGTCGATGCCCAGCCGCGTCACCGCCGTCGCCAGGTACGCCTTCGGATCGGCGATCGTGGTTCCCGCCTGCCGCGCCCGGGTCAGGCCGAGGAACGCGTCCTGCACGATGTCCTCGGCGTCGCCCACGGATCCGGTCATTCCGTACGCGATGGAGAACAGCAGCGGCCGGTAGCCGAACGCGCCCGTCTCATCCGCTGACCCAGGCACGGTATCCCTCCCGCCGACTCGTGTACCGCGGCTCATCTCCTTGCCCTCTCGTTCGAGGACGCCTCCGCAGGACGTGCAGCAGCGTATCCCAGACGCCCGGCTCGTCGATCACGTCGGGTGCCGCGACTGTCCACCGGCACCTTCACCTTTCTGGCCGACCTGATCCACGGTCATCTCATGAAATACGCCTCTGCCTGTCGGGAGGACCGGGCCTTGTGCGCGCGTCAGGGCAGCGATGATCAACCGCCGAAGGCGGGTGCGTTGTCGAGTGCCCAGTCGGCGAAGGTGAGTGCGGGCCGACCCAGCAGTTCTTCCACGGTGCTGGTGGTGGGGCCAGGGCGGTTGGCGTAGTCGGCCAGGGAGCCGAGCAGGCGGGCGGGAACCTCCTCGGGCAGCCCTTGCGCGAGCATGCCCTGCCGTACCTGCTCGGGCGGGAGCTCCTGGAAGGACAGCGTCCGGCCGATGGCGGCGCCGATGAGCCGCACCTTCTCGAACTGGTCCAGTGACTGCGGCCCGGTCAGCGTGTGGATCGACCCCGCGTGAGCGCTGCTCTGGAGGGCGCGTACGGCCACCGCCGCGATGTCGGTTTCGTGGATCGGAGAGGTGGCGGCCTGGCCGTACGCGCCGCGCACCACGTCACCGGCCTTGATCTGAGGCGCCCAGGCCAGTGCGTTGGCGGCGAAGTCGGCCAGGCGCAGGACCGTCCAGTCCAGGCCGGAGCTTGTGACGAGGTCCTCGGCGAGCTTGAACTGGGCGGCGAAGCGGGCTTCCCCCGCTGGATGTTCCACGGTGGTGGCCGACAGCAGCACCGCACGCCGTACGCCTTGCTTGACGGCCAGCTTCAGCAGCTCGCCGAGGCCGGGGCCGGTGGCACGCGGGCTGATCTGTATCGCTTCCACCCCTTCCAGCGCCGCCTCAAGCCACTGGGGATGAAACAAGTCACCGCTGACCGCTCTCACGCCATCGGGAGGCCGGGCCTCGCCGGTGCCGCGGGTGACCGCGGTGACGGCCGTGCCCTCCTGCAGCAGCAGGTCCAGCACCTGACGTCCGACAACGCCGTTGGCTCCAGTGATCAGAATCATGACGGTTGTTCCTTTACTCGATGGTCGCGGGGCGTGGGTCGCTATGGGGGAAGACCGGTCACCAGGCGACGGGGCCCAGGCGATCGATGAAGATCCCGGTCGGCCCGTCGGCGTCGATCGTCGCGAGTTTGACGATCGAGTCGGTGCCCTCGGTGACCGTCAGCTGACCGGTGTGATTGTTCATGTCGGTGGCGGCGAACTTGCGATTTGCGACTTCTCCGGGAGTGGCGATGTTGAACTTGATCTTCGGGAGCGCCTGGGCGTACCGGACGGTGATCATGTTCAGCGCCGCCTTCGACGAGGTGTAGGCGAGCTCGTGCATTTTCGAGACGGGCTGCTCCGGATCGGTCACGACCGCGAAGGAACCGCCACCGCTGGACACCATCACCACCCGTGGATGGTCCGCCGCCTGCAGCAGGGGAAGGAACGCGTGGGTGACCCTGATCGGTCCGTACACGTTGGTGTCGTAGACGGAATGAATGTCGTCGACCGTCGCGTCTGCGGGCGCGATCATCTTTCCTGGCGCGCCGGCGTTGTTGATCAGCACATCCAGCCGGTCGGTGTGCTCCCGGACGAGCCGTACGGCGTCGGTCACCGACTCGTCCGAGGTCACGTCGAGCGGGACCATGACCACGTTCGCGCCACCGTCAGTCAGTTTGTCGGCGGCTGCCCGTCCTCGACCCTCATCACGCGAGCCGAGAAAGATCGTCCAGCCCAGCTCGCCGAGCCGCCGGGCCGCCTCAAAACCGAGTCCCTTGTTGCCTCCGGTGATAAGCACCGAGGTCTGTTCCGAGTTCGTCATGGCCTCTAAGACGACATGCCCCGTTCGGCTGTGACATGGTGTGAGCGACCTCACAACCGGGAGCCGCTGCCCTTCGCGTTCCTCGTGCCACTCGTCATAGGTCGCCGCCCACAGGGCGCGCCTGGCGAACCAGGTCCAGTCGTCCTCGTCGCTGCCGCGACCCAGCCCCACCGCCAGGAACAGGTCGGAGTCATCGCCGGGGCGCGCGAGAGCCGCATTGATCGGCCAGTCCTGCCATGGACCGCTGAAATTCCACGTATGCGCCGGGACCGGCACCCTGGCGCCCGCCCGCCACACCGCGGCGGATTGCCAGCCATGTCCTCCGTGAAATCGGGGTTGAGGAACCCAGGAACAGTCGTTGGCACTGAGAATGATCTTGAGCGAAGTGCGCATCGCCAGCACAGATGAGCTCCGCGTCCACTTCCGAGATGAGCCAATCTCGGAAGTCTCCAAGCAGGGCGGACCTCCGAGATTCCGCGGTCCAGGATCTCGGAGACACCCGGATCCACTTCCGGGACTACGGCGTGATCGACTGCTGGCCGCTTCTCGCCGTGTCTCGACTGGAACCGTATTTCCGGCCGCACCCCAGAGCCCAGGAACCGTCGGCCCGCCCAGCGAGCTGCTTACCATCACCTGGTCCCTGGCCGGGCGGTGCACAAGGACAGATAGTGACCCGTACGGTCGGGCGTATGAGCATCGAAGATCGGAAGGTTCGCGCTGCGGGAAAGCGCGCTCGTCGCGTTGGCCGATGGCGTCGGGGCGAGGTGGACGTGCCAGGCCGGACGTCCTGGTCCTGGACGCGTGGGCGGGTCCTCGCGGCGGTTGCGGCGCTGGTGGCCGGGCTGCTGGCGTTCCCGGGCGTCGTACCGAAAACCGTGGGCAATCTCGGTAGCCTGCTGGAGACCTTTCTGCCGTGGGGTGGCCTGGCCGTTCCCGTGCTGATGGTCCTGGCGCTGCTGCGACGCTCGGCCACTGCGATGGTGTCCCTGGTGCTGCCCGCAGCGGTCTGGGCCGCACTCTTCGGTGAGCGGCTGTTACCCGCTGATCGGGGAACGGCTCACGACCTGACCGTGCTCCAGCACAACGTCAACGACGAGAACCCCGATCCCGAGGGAACCGCGCGAGCCCTGGCCCAGGCCGGAGCCGACCTCATCGCTTTGGAGGAGTTGATGCCTGACGCCCTGCCCGTCTACGAGGCCGCCCTCGCGCCCGGCCATCCCCACCACGCGGTCGTGGGCACTGTCGGACTCTGGTCCAGGTATCCCCTTGCGGACTCTCGGCCGGTGGACATCAGGCCCGTGGAGGTCACAGGAGACTGGAGCCGAGGGGTGCGGTCCACCGCGCGGACACCATCCGGCGACGTGGCCGTGTACGTCGCTCACCTGCCCTCGGTCCGTATCCGACTGCCGGACGGTTTCGGCACCGGCTGGCGGGACGAGAGCGCTGCCGCACTGGGCGCGGCCATCGCCGCGGAAGAGCTGGACAGGATCGTGCTGCTGGGCGACTTCAACAGCACCCTCGATGATCGAGGCCTGGCTCCGGTCACCTCCCGGATGACCCCGGCGGAGGAGGGTTTCGGTTTCAGCTGGCCTGCTGCCTTCCCCATAGCCCGGATCGACCACGTCATGACCCGTGCGGCGACTCCCGTCACCACCTGGACCCTGCCCGCCACCGGCAGCGACCACCTGGCGGTCGCAGCCCGCATCAAGCTCTGACATTCACCGGCGATCGGGGACCACGGTCGTCTCACGCCTTCCCGGGGCAGCCGGAGTACGCCAGATCGCTGACATCCTCAAGCTCCAGCGCTGCCGTGAGGCACAGGTCTGGGTGTGGCCGGGCTCGCCGCCTTCACGCTGGACGGCTTGACGAAGTCGGTCATCGAACTGTGCGAACACTACGGACTTCCGCCATGGCAGCTCAAGCCCCGGCACGTCGACCGGTACTTCGACCGGTACTTCGCCGGGCCAGGCAAGCGTACGCTCGCCCGTCAGGGGTACGACGTCGTGATGATCGCCGACATCCTGGGGCATTCGCTGGAGACAGCGCGCCGCTACACCCTCTCTGCCGAGGCTGACCGCCAGGCCGCCATCGACTCCCTCACAGTGGGCGAGTAGCACGCCGTTTCGCCTGCCTTCCCGGCGGCCTGAGGCCCCCTGGCTAACCCGGCGGCTGCCGGCGACGAGTAAGGGACGTCCGGGCCTCGTCGCGACTGCGGTAGGCAAACCTGAGCATGAAGAACTGGGCGGTCGGACCGACCGTGAGTGCGTAGAGCACAGTGCCGACGCCCACGCTTCCTCCCAGCAGCCAGCCCGCGGCGAGCACGACGATCTCGATCAGGGTGCGGATGAGGCGGATGGAGCGCCCGGTCGCAGCGGACGCCCCGGTCATCAGCCCATCCCGGGGCCCAGGTCCAAAGCGCGCCCCGACATAGACGGCGACAGAAAACCCATTGAGGAGGACACCCCCGACCAGCAGGCCGACCTGGGCCGGCAAGCCGAGGTGCTGCGGGATGAGTAAGAGGCCGAGATCCGATGCGTACGCCAGGACGACGATGTTGGCCACGGTGCCGAACGTCGGCCTTTGCTTGAGGGGAATCCACAGCAAGAGCACGAGAACCCCGAGGGCGGCGCTGATCGTGCCGAAACTCAGGGACGTGTGGTGGGCGAGCCCTTCGTACAAGACGCTCCAGGGGTTGACGCCCAGCGAGGCCCGGACCATCGCGGAAAGACTGAATCCGTACAGGGCGAGGCCGATGAAGAGTTGGGGAAGGCGTCTCAGCGGACTCTCACCGATAGGGACGTAGGTGAGCGACGGCGGAGACGGGCAAGTGCTCGGTGCCATGGCAGTCGCGACGGGATGTTCTGGAACGTGGGGACGGGGATGTGGAGCGTCGCTGCTCACGGACGTGCCCCCAGCGCGCAGACCTGACGGCCCTGCAGCAGTCGGCCTTCGTTGTAGGCCAGCGCCGCTGCTGGAAGCGCAGCGCTACGCCCGCTGCGGATCACGGTCATGATGCCCTCGGCAGCCGCCTCGGGGGCGGACTGCTCGCCGATCCGGCGCAGCGCCTGGGCCGCGACCGCGCCGGCCGAACCGTGCAGGATGAGAGGTGGCATACCAGGCTGCTGCACAGCCGCGCGGATGCGCTCGGCGATGAGTTCGTAATGGGTGCAGCCCAGAACGATGGCCCTGACGTCGTGCGGGGTGCGCTCTGCCGCGGCGGCGACCGCGAGGGCGGCGGCCGCCGCGTCCGCGTACTCGACGGCGTCGGAGAGTCCAGGGCATGGCACCTCGGTGACGCTCACACCATCAGCGAACTCGTCAATGAGACCGCGCAGCTGAGGGCTGCCGGAGGCGGCGGGCGTGGCCCAGACGGCGACCGGTCCGCCGCCTGCGGCAGCCGGTTTGATCGCCGGGACCGTGCCGATGACCGGCACGTCGGGTTCGAAGCGGGCGCGCAGGGTGGGCAGGGCGTGCAGGGTGGCGGTGTTGCACGCGACGATCAGTGCATCTGGGCGGTGCGCGGCAGCTGCTTCGGCGACGGCGAGCGCGCGGGCGGCGATGTCTTGCGGCGTGCGCGGTCCCCAGGGCATGCCGTCGGGGTCCGAGGAGAGGACGAGATCGGCGTCGGGGCGCAGACGGCGTACCGCGGCGGCCGCCGCAAGCAGTCCGATTCCGGCGTCGATGAGCGCGATCTTCAGCCGGTCGCCATGGATGGGTGCTCGTGCCGCTACGGCGCGTTCCCCATGGGTGTGCCGCAGTTCGCACTCCCCGCGATCCATCTCCTGCTCCATACAGTCGCCTCCGGCGTGCTCGTGTCTCAATGCCACTGGCGGCGATTCTGTACATTGATTGGCTGCAAGAGCATAGCCAATCTCTGGAGAGTGGCATGGCCGACTCAATACCGTTCCGGACCACGGACAGGGTGGACCGCCCCAAACGGACGCTGGGAAGCCGGCAGCTCGCCGCTATGCTGCCCGACCCGGCGGGAGCCAGACCCGTCTACCGCCACCTGGCCCAGGCGATCAGCGCGCTGATCCTCGACGGACGGATCGCGTTGCACGCCAGGCTTCCCGCCGAGAGGGAACTGGCCGCCGCCCTGAACACCAGCAGGCCCACCATCACCGCCGCCTACGATTTGCTGCGCCAGAGCGGCTACGCCCGTAGCCGCCAGGGCTCCGGCACCTGGACCGCGCTGCCCGAGGGCCGTACCCCCACCGGCGTCGCCCGGGTCCTCGCCCCGCGGGACACCGCCATCGACCTGGCCAGGGCCGCCGCCGCGCTTCCGGAGCAGGTACTCGTCGACGCCCTCGGCCACGTCGCCCCTCGACTGGCCGAGCACACGCACGGGCCCGGTTACTACCCCTTCGGCCTGCCGGACCTGCGTGCCGTCATCGCCGAGCGTTTCACCCAGCGGGGCCTGGCCACCGTGCCCGAACAGATCCTGGTGACCTCCGGCGCCCAGCACGCCCTCACGCTGGTCCTCGGGCTCCTGTCCACACCTGGCGACCGGATCATGGTCGAGAACCCGTCCTACCCGAATGCTCTGGACGCTATGCGTCGAGCCCGACTCCGCACCGTGTCAGTCCCAGTGTCCGACACCGGTTGGGACATCGAGATCATCGAGTCCACCCTGCGCGAAGTGGTACCCCAACTCGCCTACCTGATCCCCGACTTCCACAACCCGACCGGTCTCCTCATGCCCGAGCAAGAACGCGCCCGCAGCCTGCGCGCCGCTCAGCGCACCGGCACCTGGCTCGTCATCGACGAGACCCTGGCCGACCTCGCCCTCGACGTCCCCGCCCCGCCGCCCTTCGCCTCCCACGCCACGCCCAGCGGGGCCGGACAGGTCATCACCATCGGCTCGATGAGCAAGACCTACTGGGGCGGCCTGCGCATCGGCTGGCTGCGCGCCCCCTCCCGTCTGGTGACCGAACTCGCCGCCCAGCGGATCGCCACCGACTTGGGCGGCTCGGTCCTGGACCAACTCCTGGCCCTCGACCTCCTGGCTCGGGCGGTAGAACTGTTGCCGCCCCGTCTGGAACGCATGCGCGAGCAGCGTACGGCCCTGGCCGCCGCCCTCGCCGAGGACATCCCGCAGTGGACCTGGCAGTCACCGCCCGGCGGTCTGTCACTGTGGGTCGACCTGGGCGAGCCCATCGCCTCGGCGCTGGCTGAGCGCTCACTGGACTACGGCGTGCGGATCGAGGGCGGCGCCTATTTCGCCACCGACCCCGGCATCTTCGAACAACGCCTCCGCATTCCCTACACAACGCCCCCCGATACCCTGCGCGAGGCTGTGCACCGCATGGCCACCGCACTCGCCGACGGCCTCCCACTCCCGTCCACCAACCGACAACCACATTGGGTCGCCTGAGAACACTGCGCCGCCGGTTCCTGCCGCCATCAGCCTCCTGCGCCTGGTGAGTTTCTGTACGAACGAGCCCGCATCCGCTGGCCGCGCGACGTGTTGGGGCACGTGATCGCGAATATGAGGTAACGATCCCCGGTTCAGTGTTGACCTCGACAGTGACGTTGGATGAGGCCTTCGTCGATTGCTAGACGGTGCTGCGTTGTCACGGCATCAAGTCGGCGTTGCCTGAGTGGCCCGGGGTCGGCAGTGGCTGGCTCGGCAGGCTGCGCGAGAAGACCACCGAGGTCATCCGCTTCCGGCTGCGCTCCGATCCCGGCGTCGAAGAACAGGTACGAGACCTGGCCACGCGGGAGAATGCCTGCTGCGCGTTCGTCGCCTTCGACATCGCCAGTGCCGTCCGCTTCGGTGACTGCCCCGATGAGGGTTTCGGTTGGGGTGAAGCCCTCGGAGTCGTAGAGGGCTCAGGTACGGTGATTGTGCGCCTTCACGTCCAACCAGACCCGATGGGTGCTGTGGTGCTGGTAGGCCCGTGTGGGGACGGCTCTGAGCAGGGTGCGCCCAGCCCGACATGTCGGCATCGTTTCCCAGCTAGCCAGGTCCTGCAGGTCATGAACGGTGGTGGGGCGGAGCGTCAGCAGGCCGACGTGGTAGCCGTGGGTGCAGATCCGGCTTGTCATCTTGATCGCGAAGCGTCGTCTGTTGGCCGTCATTCCGCTGCGGTGTGAAGCATCGGTTTTGCTTACTCCTGGCGTCAGTAAGAGCCACTTGTTCTGATGCAAGCCTCTCACGCAGGATGGGCAATGAACGTGACCGGATGATCACGGCGAAGCGTTGTGCCTGGAGGAGCCATGCCGTTGCCCGAAGACCACCGTCCACCCGAGTGCTGTCGATGCACATGTGGCCACCGCTGGGTAGCCTCACGACTGGTTGGGCTGCGATGCGAGAACTAGCACGCGACTCTGTGATCACATGCAGAGATGATGGATACGAAGTCGACATGGACTCAGATCGTCTTGATGTCGGATTGGTCCACCACTGGCTTTCGACCGATGCGTTCTGGGCTCTGGGCCGTACCCGGGAGACAGTCGAGCAGTCCATCCGCGCATCTGTGAACTTCGGCCTCTACGGGTCCGGCGGGCAGCAGGTCGGCTATGCCCGCGTCGTCACTGACCTGGCCACCTTCGCGTGGCTCTGCGATGTCTACGTCGAGCAGGCCCACCGCGGGAAAGGTCTGGGCACCTGGCTGGCCGCCGTGGTTCGCGATCACCTCGCCCCCTACAAGCTCAAGCGGGTGATCCTGTCCACGGTCGACGCCCACGAGGTGTACGCCAAGGTCGGCTTCGTGCCGTTCCCCGACCCGCAGAAGCTGATGATCTTAAAAGATGCGGGATGAGCGCCGCAGCGTGAGCGCGGCCACGCTTATCCATCGCCCCGCGGCGTGCTCGGCGTACTCGTCGGATGGGCGTGCAACCAGTCGAGGATCTGCTGGGCTTGGCGGTCGGGCGGGAAGATCGGGTAGAAGACGTGCTCGATCCGGCCGCCACGGATGACGAGTGTGAGCCGCCTGTAGAGACGAAGGCCGTGCCGGCGGCGGTCAGCTCCGCGCGATGGTCGCGGAACCCGCAGGACTCGGGCGTTCAGCACCGTGCGCCGGGAATCAGGTCCCATCCGTCCGGGGACGGTATGCCGGGGTGGCCCGTCATCGGGAAGACGTACAGCACCATGCGAGGCCGGCCGTACGCCGATCCGTGGTGGGCAGGTGGTCGGCGCCGCCATCATCGAGCGGCACCGGCAGGTTGGCAGGCAGCTGTTCCCAGTTCATCGGTCTCTCTCATTGAACGCCATCGGGGCTGGCGCCCACGGGTGCCCACGACAAGCATATTCCGCTATAGAGGAGGATTCGCTACTATAGTGGAATAATGATGGAAGGCGGCGGGATGTTGTTCAGTGGGTTGTCGATGGCGGACCTGGGCGCGCGGCTTCGCGCCCACCGCCGTGCCCGTGGCCTCGCGCTGGAACGGCTGGCCGAATTGAGCGGCGTCAGCCGGAGCATGGTGTCCGATGTGGAGCGGGGCGCGAAGACGCCGACCGTGCTGGTCCTGGATCGGCTGGCCACCGCGCTGGGCACCTCGATCGCCCGACTGCTGGACGAGTCACGCGGTGAAGAGGCAGTGGTTCTGCGCAAAACGCGGCAGCGGGTAGTGCATGATCCAGCGGGTTGGGAGCGCCGCATCCTGTCCCCGGTGCTGCCGGGCGTGGAATTCGAGTTCATGCGCACGATCCTGGGACCCGGCGTCGATGCCGGCGAGTTCTCGCCGCATCCGCCGGGCTCACGCGAGTACGTGGCCGTGGAGTCGGGCCGGTTGACCCTCACGATCGATGGCGAGAGGTACATGTTGGACGCTGGGGACTCGGTGTACTACCCCGGCAACTGCCGGCACGGGTTCGTCAATGACGCGGGTTCGGAGTGTGTGTACTACCTGGTGATGGACCTGGACACGGCAGCGGCGGCACATCACACCCAGCAGGTCGAGGACGTCGATGGATGACCTGCGGCGGGCGGGCGCAGCCGCCGTCGATGTGACGGCCGACTACCTTGCAGGCGTCCGGGAACAGCGGGTGTGGCAGCCTGTGGCGGAGGAGGACCGCGCCTGGCTGACCGGCCAGGATCTGCCCACCGTGGGCCGGTCGCTGGATGAGTTGGTCCATGACGTTCGTGTCCGGATGCTGCCGTACCCGATGGGTAACGGCCATCCCCGGTTCTTCGGCTGGGTGAACTCCCCGCCCTCGCCAGCCGGTGTGCTCGTCGCGTCGATGGCGGCGGCGTTGAACCCGAGCTGTGCCGGCGGCGAGCACGCAGGGGCGCTGCTGGAGTATGCCGTGGTGCGCTGGTTGGCGGATCTGGCCGGCTACCCCCACGCCGCCGGTGGCGGGCTGCTGACCAGCCGCGCCTCCATGGCCACCATCATCGGCCTCGCCTCGGCCCGCCAGCGTGCCGCGCGGCAGGACGGATGGGACGCCCGCGAAGAAGGGCTCTGCGGCCAGCCGCCAATGGTGATGTATATGTCTGCGGAAGGGCACAGTTGCCTGCGCAAGGCCGCTGAGCTGCTCGGCCTGGGTGCCCGCCATGTACGGGTGGTCCCGGTGGACGGCCGGTTCCGCATGGATGTCGACGCGTTGCGCGCCTTGATCGCCCAGGACGCCAAGGCAAGGCTGCGCCCGTTCTGCGTGGCGGCGAGCGCGGGCACCGTCAACACCGGCGCCGTCGATCCGCTGGAGGAGATCGCCGATGTCGCCGCAGACCGCGGCTTGTGGTTCCACGTCGACGGCGCCTACGGGGCACTCGGTGTTCTCGCCGACGGCGCCGCGGCAGCCTACGCGGGCATCGAACGGGCCGATTCGCTGGCGCTGGATCCGCACAAGTGGCTCGGCGTCCCGGTCGACTGCGGCTGTGTCCTCCTGCGCGCCTGGGCGACGATGTCGTACCTCGGCCGGGACGGGATTGTCCGGCTCGTCAACCAGACGGTACGGCTCGCCCACGCGCTGGCCGCAATGATCGAGGCGGCGGACGACTTCGAGCTGCTGGCCCCGGTCACCACGTCGATCGTCGCGTTCAGGTATCGCCTGGGCAACCGCGACGGCCGAGTCGATGACCTCAACCGCGCGATCCCGGCCGCCGTCCAGCAGCGCGGGCGCGCCTTTCTGACCGGCACCCGGATCGGCGGCATGGAAGCGCTGCGCGCGTGCTTCCTCAACCCCGCCACCACTACGGAGGACCTATCCATCCTGCTCAACGAGACCCGCATGGCAGCCGCGGAGATCGCAGCGTAAGCACCCGCTGCCTGGCCATCAATCGCAGCGGGCGAGCGAAACCTAGCCTGCTGTTCAATCGGCCGCCCCGTCCACCTGCTCAACATGAGCGTCGTCTACGGCATCGACGACGCCCCCGCCCGCCTCGCCTCGGTCTACATGACCGTCTACGCCCTCGGCGGCGTCGTCGGCGCGGCCGTCGGCCCCTCTGTCTACGCGGTCGGTGGCTGGGGCGCGACCCGCCTCCTCGGCGCCGCATTCCTCGCGATCGCCCTCGTCCTGACGTTCACCCGAACGGAGAACCCATGAAACCCAAGCTGGTCATCTTCGACAACGACGGCGTCCTCGTCGACAGCGAACCCACCGCACACCGCGTGCTGTCCGAATACCTAACGGAACTGGGCTTCCCCTTCACTTTGGAAGAGTCCTACCGATACTTCCTCGGCAACGCCGCCCGCACCGTCCACACGGTTGTCGCCGACCGCTACGGCGGCACGCTCCCCGCCGACTTCACCGCCCGCTGCCACGAGCGGGTGTTCACCGCCTTCAGGCAAGGGTTGGCCGCCGTCCAGGGCGCTTCCACCGTCCTGACCGAGCTGCGGCGCCGCGGCATCCCCTACTGCCTGGCATCCTCCTCCGACCACGCCTGGATCGACCTCACCCTCGACCGGACGGGCCTGCGCCCCCTGCTGCCGCCCGGGGTGGTCTTCAGCGCCCAGGACGTCGGCGGCGTCGGCAAGCCCGCCCCCGATCTCTTCCTCCACGCCGCGGCCTCGTTTGGCAGCGACCCGCGCGACTGCCTGGTCGTCGAGGACAGCCCCAACGGCGTCCGCGCCGCGAAAGCCGCCGGCATGCCCGTCGTCGGCTACATCGCCCTGACCCCTGCGAGCAGGCTCACCGGAGCCACATCCCTCATCACACACCTGACCGGGATCCTCGGCCACCTCGACCACGACCGTTGAACCGAGGCCACAGACATCCACACCAGTCAGCAACTGAACACCCCCGCTGAGCTCCGAGAGAGCTGTCTGGCGGCTTTCCTGCGGCACCGGCTCGAACCGGCGCAGGTCCACGAGGACCCCGCCGCGCTCGAACGGTTCCAGACCGAGCTGGTCGCCGACGGTTTCGAGCTGGCCTGGCCCCAGGTGCGGGGGTACTGACTCAGCGGGTGGACTCGCGAACCATCAGGTCGAAAGGCGCGATGTACTCGCGGGTCGGGCGCGACGGGTCCTGGATGCGCGCGGTCACCAGCTCGACGGCCTTGGCGGCCATCCACTGATGGTCCGGGGCCACGGTGGACAGCGAGGGGACCATGTACGCCGACTCGGGGATGTCGTCGAAGCCGATGAGCCGGACGTCGTCGGGGACCCGCAGGCCGCGATCGGCGAGGCCGCGGAGGACTCCCTGGGCGACGGTGTCGCTCACCGCGACCACGCCGTCGACCTCGTGACCAGCGTCGACAAGGCGGTGGGCCGCGTCGCGGCCACATTCGAGCGTCATCCCGTCGAGGGCGAACAGCAGCGCCGGGTCGGGCTCGAGCCCACGTTCGGCGAACGCGGCGAGGTAGCCCTGGTAACGCCGCGTGACCACGTTCACGCGGTCGAGGGCGTTGCCCGTCACGATCGCGATCCTGCGGCATCCGCGGTCGATCAGATGGCTGGTCGCCGCCTTCGTTCCCGCTTCGTTGGGCATGGCGACGTGGTCGAATTTCGCCCCGAAGTTCTGCTCGCCGAGCATCACGATCGGGTAGTCGCCGGTCAGCCGTGAATCCTGGGGGTCGACTCCGACCGCGCTGAGGATCAGCCCGTCGAAGTGCAGGGTGTACGAATGGTTGATCGCGTCGATCTCCCCGACCGCGGCCGCGCCGGTCTGCTCGATCGCGACGTGGAATCCGTACGCCCTCGCCTGGTCGATCACGTGGGCGGCGAGGTGGCCGAAGTATGGCCGGTCGATCTCGGGCACCGCCAGCCCGATGACGCCGGTCCGCCCGGATCTGAGAGTCCGGGCGGAGACGTTGACGCGGTAGCCCGATTGGCGGATCGCCTCCAGCACCCGGCGGCGGACCTGGTCGCTGACTCCGGCCCGGCCGTTGATGACGTTGGAGACCGTCATCTTCGACACCCCGGACAGCTTGGCGACGTCGCTCATGGTGACCATGCCGCTCCTCAGGTCCTGCCTCCTCCGGTCGGATGCGATCCGACCGCGTCCGACTGCGGTCGCCGCTGCCTCGAGCCTACTGCGCTCTCATGGGCGGGCATGCTCACCAGCGGACGGCTGCCCTCGCGGACGAACACGGGGAGGCGTTCCAGCGGCGTGGCGGCCTCGATGGTGCCGCTGTCGTGGATCTCGCCGGTGGCGAGCTCCACCCAGCGCGTGCCCTGGGGCAGGTAGACACTCCGGCCGGCCGCCGCGGGGGCCAGCACGGGCGCGACCAGCAGGTCCGGGCCGAGCATGAACTGGTCGTCCACGGCCCAGGCCCGTTCGTCGCCGGGGAAGTCGAACAGCAGCGGGCGCAGCACGGGCTCCCCCCGCTCGTGTGCGGCTTCGGCGAGCCTCATCAGGTACGGCTTGAGCCGTTCGCGCAGGAACAAGTGCTCGCGGAGGATCTCGTAGGCGCGCTCGCCGTAGGACCAGACCTCGTTGTCCGCCCCGGTCTGCTCGGCGGTGAACGGGCCGGACGGCTCGCGTACCCCGTGCAGGCGCATGACCGGGCAGAACGTACCGAACTGGAACCAGCGGATCATCAGCTCCCGATACTCCTCCGAGGCGGGGTCGCCGCCGTGGAAGCCTCCGATGTCGGTGTTCCACCAGGGGATGCCGCTGAGCGCGACGTTCAGCCCGGTGCGGACCTGAATGGCCAGCGCGTCCCAGGTCGGCCGGATGTCGCCGGACCACAGGGCGATGCCGTACCGCTGGCTGCCCGCCCAGCACGAGCGGACGAGTGACAGCGGCCGTTCGACGCCTGCCTCGGTCAGGCCGTCGTGGATGCCGCGGGCGTGGTAGTGGCCGTACATGTTGCCGACCTGCCGTCCCGGTCCGGCCCCGTACAGCGCCTGCTCCGCCCTGCGCGGGGTCAGATCGGGCTCGCCTGCGTCCAGCCAGAACCCCTCGACGCCCAGGTCGAAGTAGTGCTCACGCAGCTCCCGCCAGAGTTTGCGCCGGGCGTCGGGGACGGTCGCGTCGTAGTAGGCGGAGGGGACGAAGCTCTCGCCCCGTCCCTTGGCCGGCCAGCTCTGAGTGAGCAGGCCGCCCTCCACGCTGCCCACCAGATGCCCGGCCGTGCGCAGCTCGGGGTAGTTGTCGCTGTCGGCTTCCACGGTCGGCCAGACCGACACCACCAGCTTGACGCCGAGCTGGTCGAGCTCCTTGACCATGGCCTGCGGGTCGGGCCAGAACTCCGGGTCGAAGCGCCAGTCCCCCATGCGCTCCCAGTGGAAGTAGTCGGCGACGATCGCCGACAGCGGCAGGCCCAGCTCCTTGTAGCGTCTGGCCACGGCGAGGAGTTCGGCTTGCGTCCGGTAGCGCAGCTTGCTCTGCCAGAACCCGGCCGCCCATTCCGGGATGAGCGGGGCGTGGCCGGTGGCGTCGGCGTAGCTCGCCATGATCTGGGCGGGCGAGTCGCCTGCCGTGATCCAGTAGTCGATCTGGTACGCGGAGTCAGCAACCCAGCGGGTGGCGTCATGGGCCAGTTCCACCCTGCCCATCGCGGGGTTGTTCCACAGCAGCCCGTATCCGCGGGAGGAGAACAGGAACGGGATGGTCGTGGTGGTGTTGCGCTGGACGAGGTCGATCACGCAGCCCTTCTGGTCCAGCAGGCCGTGCTGGTGCTGGCCCAGTCCGTAGACGCGTTCGTCGTCGTAGGCGCGGAAGTGCTGCTCGATGCGGTGGCTGCCGTCTCCGAGCGGGGCGTGGACGCGCGGCCCCCGGTGCCAGACGTAGGGCTGCTTCTCGGCGAGCAGCTCTCTGCCGGTCTCGGTGTGGACGAAGCGGAGGCGTCCGGCCTCCACCTCCGCGGTGATCCGGCCGTTCACGATGGCGCTGTCCCGCTGCTCCGGGCGTGCCCCGGCGGGTGGGGTGGTGAGCGTGCCGGGCAGGTCGTTCCTGATGGCGTCCGGCGCGGAGCGGACCCGGAAGGCGTGCGGGCCCCAGGGTTCGACCTGCAGGATCTCATCCGGGGTGGTCTTGATGATCAAGGAATCCTCCTGATGACCGCCGTGACGAACGACCAGGGCGGCAGGTCCAGCGTGTCCGCTGCGGCCGTGGTGACGACCGGTGTGACAGGTGATGCGGCGAAGGGCCGGCCCTCGTCCGGGCCCGCGCCGGCGAGCGTCGTCACCGTGGCGACCGCCGGCTCGAGCGGCTCGGCGAGCCGTATCGACGCCACGCGGGCGGTGGGGTGGGCGTTCACGGCGCGGATCACGTACTCGGTGCTGCCGTCGGCCGCCGTCCGCGAGGTCGCGCCGGCGAGCACCCGGTGCTCGGGACGCAGGTCCTGCTCGTAGTCGTGCCGCAGTTCGCCGTCGACCCACACGCGTACGCGCGCGCCCGCCAGGCGTACCTTGACGCGCACCGGCACGCCGGTCGGCACGCCGTGCCAGTGCAGCGGCCCGTGGTCGTCGTTCGTGATGCCGTCGTCGCCGCGGAGCACGACCGTGGATCTGTTCTGCCAGGACCCGACGTGCACCTGCAGGTAGCTCTCACCGCCGAGTTCGACGACGAACCCCTCGTCGCCCGCCCGTCTGGTGGCGGTGAGCTCGAGGGTCGCCGCGGCGGGGTCGATGTCGCCGAGTTCCACGGGCTCTCCGCCCGGACCGGTGCGCACGCCCTGCCGTACTACGCCGTCGAGCACGATGTCGGCGTAGTCGACGTCCGCGCCGCGCGAGGTCAGCCGTACCGAGCCGGTCTTCGGCAGCGTCACGGGCTCCGGCTCGACGCCGCCGAGCGTGACGGGGTGGAGCCTGCTCCCGCGTTCGCCGGCGAACATCGCCTGTACGTGGTACGAGGCCGAGGGCAGCACCTCGGTGGCGGTGAAGTAGATCAGGTCGGGAGTCCACTGGGCGTGCCCGACCCTGGCCAGGAGGGGCGCGTACGACGCCAGCCGCACCACGCCGGGGCTCCGCTCCAGGCCGATCATGTAGGCGGCCTCGGCCAGGGCGGATCGTATGGTGTTGCTGCGTGCGGCGTACTCGCCCACGTAGACCTGAGGACCGGGCTCGTAGGCGAGGTAACGGTCGACGTTCTGGTGGAACCAGCGCGGGTTGCGGTAGCCGTGCTCGTCGACCATGGCGGTGCCGCGGGCGCGCGCGAAGGCCCAACCCGCCTCGTAGTCCCGGCCGAAGAACTGCGGCCCGGACGTGCCGATCACGCAGATCTCCGGGTGGTGCTCGCGCACGGCGTCTTCGATGCGCGCGTAGCGGTCGCGGAAGTCGTCGGTGATCTCGTCCTCGTTGCCCAGCCCGAGATAGCGCAGATCGAACGGTTCGGGATGGCCGAGTTCGGCTCGGCGGGCGCCCCAGGGCGTGTCGGGCGAGCCGTTGGCGAACTCGATGAGGTCGAGCACGTCCTGGATGTAGGCGTTCATCCCGTCGTCGCCGATCGCCTGGGGGCCGCCGGGGGTGTTCTGGCAGCACACCCCGGCCGCGACGACGGGGATCGGGGTGGCTCCGGTGGCCTGGCAGAGCTCGAAGTACTCCACGTAGCCGATCTGCCGTGACTGGTGGTACCCCCACAGGTTGGGCAGCTGGACGCGCTCGTGGCGCGGGCCGATGGTGGTCTTCCAGTGATAGACGTTGTCCAGCCCGAGCCCGTGGGCGAGACAGCCGCCGGGGAAGCGGATGAAGCTCGGCGCCAGGTCCTTGAGGGCTTCGAGCAGGTCGGGCCGGAAGGTCAGCGGCTCGCCGTCGGGACCGGCCGGTCGCAGCGAGACGTGATCGAGATCGACGGTGCCGCTCTCGGGTATCTCGACGCGCAGCCTGCCCTGGCCGTCCGCGACCGCGACGAGGGTCGCCTCGTACCGGTGCCAGCCGCCGGGCCGCACCGTGACCCCCGTACTGGCGAGGTCATCGACGGCGACGACCAGACGGACCGGCTCCCCCGCGGCGCGGGCGAAGAACGAGAGCCGGAAAGCCTGCCCTCCGGTCACGGCGATGCCGTCCCAGCCGTCGTTGACCACTGCCACCGGCCCGGTCAGGCGCAGGTAGTGGGCGTTGTTCGGATGGATGGGATCGTCGGTGCGGAACTCGACCTGCCCGGCCACGTCAGGGTGCCACGCGGTCAGCGCGTCCCACCCGTCACGGTCGGCCGCGCTGAACTCGAAGTCGCCGTTGCGGACGCGTTCGGCGTTCAGACCCCCGTCGAGCGCGTCGTTGAGGTCCTCGATGAACAGCCCCCACAACTCGGGGGCGACGTCGACGCCCTGGTGGGCGCCGACGTCGATGGTGATCCGCTCGGGCGCGCTCATGCGAGGCGTCCCTCCACGGTGACGAAGGAGTGTGCGGGCAGGTGCACCCGCAGCCCGGAGGCGATGGGCGTGACCTGCTCGTGGGGGCGGGGCGCGACGGCGTGCGGCGCCTCGGGCGTGTTGTGGGTCTGCGGCTTCTCGGCGGTGAGGACGCGGGAACGCACGTCGGCCACGGCGCCACCGCGCAGGTCCAGGTCCACGTCCACCGCCTCGGACGCGTCCAGGTTGGAGAGCGAGATGAGTACGCGCCCGTCCTTACGGCTGGCCGAGATCGAGACCGTCTTCAACGCCTCACGCGTGGGCACGCCCCCGGGGAGGTCGACCCGCAGCGAGGCCGCGTCCTGGTGACCCTTGTTCATCTCGAACACGTGGTACGTCGGCGTGAGCACGAGCGCGCCGGAGTCGGGGTCGGTGAGGATCATGGCTTGGAGCACGTTCACCGTCTGGGCGATGTTGGCCATCACCAGCCGGTCGGCGTGGCGGTGGAAGATGTCGAAGTGCACGCTCGCCACCAGCGCGTCGCGCAGGGTGTTCTGCTGGTAGAGGAAGCCGGGGTTGGTGCCGGGCTCGACGTTCCACCACGTTCCCCACTCGTCCACGACAAGGCCCACGTTCTTGCCCGGGTCGTAGCAGTCCATGACGTTGGAGTGGCCGCTGATCAGCTCATCGATCCGCACTGCCTGGGCCATCGTCCGGTAGTAGTCGTCGGTGTCGAACACCGTGGCATCGCCCTTGTCCTGCCACGTTCCGGGGATCGTGTAGTAGTGCAGGGAGAGCGCCTGGTAGAACGGCTGGGGCCGGTAGGCGCAGCCCAGGTCGCCGAGCTGCTTCATGAGCGTCTCGGTCCAGGCGTAGTCGTCGCTGTTGGCGCCGGCGGCGATGCGGTACAGCTTGTTGTCGCCGTGGTCGCGGCAGTACGTGCCGTACCGGCGCGCGTCGTGGGCGTACTGCTCGGCGGTCATGTGGCCGCCACAGCCCCACGCCTCGTTGCCCAGCCCCCAGAACCGCACCCGCCAGGGCTCCTCGCGCCCGTTGGCCTTGCGCAACCGCACCATCGGGGAGTCGCCCTCACGGGTGAGGTACTCCACCCAGTCGCTCATCTCCTTGACCGTGCCCGACCCGACGTTGCCGCTGATGTACGGCTCGGCGCCGAGCAGCTCGCACAGGGCCATGAATTCGTGCGTGCCGAAGTGGTTGTTCTCCTCGACGTTGCCCCAGTGCGTGTTGACCATCGCGGGACGCTGGTCCTTCGGCCCGATGCCGTCCATCCAGTGGTACTCGTCGGCGAAACAGCCGCCCGGCCAGCGCAGGTTCGGGATGTTCAGCGCGCGCAGCGCCTCCACGACGTCCAGCCGGATGCCACCGGCGTTCGGGATGTCGCTGTCCTCGCCCACGTAGAACCCGCCATAGATGCATCGGCCCAGGTGCTCGGCGAAATGACCGTACAGATGGCGGCTGATCAGCGGGCCCTCGACGTCGACATTGATGATGGCGGGCACGACAACATCGCTCATGGACAATCCTTCGTTCGTAGTGCTCTCCTGCGTGCCCAGGAGAGGGCACAAGCGACCGAGAACACCATGTATCGATAAAGTGCTGGAAGCTTTATCGATACATAAGGACTTGTCAAGGGGGTCCGCCGGCCCACGCCCGCGCGAGCTCGGTCATCGGCTCATGCCGCAGGGCCCCGTCACCCCTCAGGTGGATTTCTGCCCGTCGAGCGTTTCGCGCAGGATGTCGGCGTGCCCGGCATGCTGGGCGGTCTCGGCGATGACATGCATCAGCACCGAGCGCACGCTGCGCACCGCTCCCGGCTCGTGCCAGGGTGCCTCCGGCAGCGGATGCGTCGCCGACAGGTCGGGGACGGCCGCGATGATCTCCTCGCTGCGGGCGGCGACCTGCTCGTAACGGGCAAGGATCCCGGCCAGCGTCTCGCCGGGCAGCATCCGGAAGTCGTTCTGGTGGTCGATCATCCACTGCGGGATCTCGCGTGCGGTGCCGGCCGCGAGGTCGGCCCACGTGACACCGTCGGGCAGGTCGTGGCGCATCGCCGACGGGCCCTCGACCACGAAGCGCAGCCAATCTTCCTCCATGGACGCGACGTGCTTGATCAGCCCGCCCAGGCACAGCGCGCTGGCCGTCGGGCGCTCGCCGAGCTGCTCGTCGCTGAGCCCGCGGACGGTGGCGGTCAGTGCGGATCGCGCGGTCGCGAGCGCGGTGAGCAGGTCGCCCCGTTCGGCGTCGAGGGTGGAGGGAGGCGTGGTGGCAGCGGTCACGGCGTTTGGGCCCTTCGGATTGTCGTCGTTGAGTGGCACACGACAACTGTCGCAGGAGAAGCGGCCAGGGAGTGTCCGCTTCTCCGGGCAATATGGGGGTCATGCCGAAGACTTCAGCGCGACTGTTGTCGTTGCTCTCGCTGCTCCAGGTGCGCAGGGACTGGCCGGGGGCGCTGCTGGCCGAGCGGCTGGACGTCAGCCCGCGCACCGTGCGCCGCGATGTCGACCGCCTGCGCGAGCTCGGCTATCCGATAGTGGCCTTCAAGGGGCCGGATGGTGGCTACCGGCTCGACGCCGGCACGGACCTGCCCCCGTTGCTGTTCGACGACGAGCAGGCCGTCGCGCTGGCCATCGCACTCCAGGTCGCCACCACCGCGGGCGCCGGCATCGAGGAAGCAGCGGCGCGCGCGCTGAACACCGTCCGGCAGGTCATGCCCGTACGGCTGCGCCACCGGATCGACACCCTCCAGGTCACCGCCGTCGAGCGGCCCGCGATCCGATCGGCCCCGCAGGTGGACAGCAGCGTGCTCCTGGCACTCAGCGCCGCCGTCCACGGCCGCGAGGTGCTGCGCTTCGACTACACGCCAGCGGCAGGCGACGACGGCGGGCAGGTCCCACCGCGCCGGGTGCAGCCCCATCACCTCGTCACGTGGGGCGGGCGCTGGTATCTCGTCGCCTGGGACCTCGACCGTGAGGACTGGCGTACCTTCAGGGCCGATCGGATCACCCCGCGCACCCCTACAGGGCCTCGTTTCACCCCGCGCGAGCTGCCCGGAGGTGACGTGGCCGCCTTCGTGGCGGGCAAATTCCGGGGCTTCGACGGCTCCGGCAACTGGCCCTGCCGCGGTGAGGTGATCCTCGACCTACCCGCCGCCGCCGTGTCCCGCTTCGCCCGCGACGGAGTCGTCGAGGAGCTCGGCCCCGACCGCTGCCGCCTCGTCCTGAGCTCGTGGTCGTGGCCTGGCCTGGCCGCCACCATCGGCAGGTTCGACGCCGACATCGAAGTCGTCGGACCGGCCGAACTCAAGGACGCCTTCGCGCGCCTGGCCCGCCGCTACGCCGACGCCGCAACCACCACGCTCCCCCCGATCCAATGAGCCCGCGCCTGCCCGGCACCGCAGTCAGCCGACTGATGAGCTTTCTCGCACCGCGAGCCCATCCGGTGCTGTCAGTGCCTGGTCATCGAATGGGCGCCCACAGCCGGTCGGCGTCGCCGGCGGCGAGCCGGCCTCGATAGACGTCGATCTTGTGGTCGATGAGCTCCAGGTTCTCCTGCAGCTCAGCGAGCTTGGCCAGCACGTCGGCGCGGTGGGCCGCCATGAGAGCGAGCCGTTCCTGCTCGTTGCCGTGTCCGGCCGATACGAGTTCGGCGTAGCGGCGGATGGTCTTGATGGGCATGCCGGTGGCCCGCAGCCTGGTGCAGACGGTGATCCAGGTCAGGTCTTCCTCGTGGTAGCGCCGCCGGCCGCTGTGGGTGCGGTCGACGGGGGTGACGACCAGGCCGGCGCGTTCGTAGTAACGCAGGGTGTGCACGCTGACTCCGGTGCGGCGAGCGGCCTCGGCGATGCTCACGCCCGTCTCAGGCTCGGAGCCGGCGGGCTTGGGTCGCGGCGGCGACTTGACTTCGAGCACGCTCTAAATTCTAGCGTCGGGATCAGTCATCGAGAGAAACCTCAGCAGCTGCCCACCGATTGGATCCGCATGCCCGAGCTCAGCCCACGCCGACGATTCCTGGTGCTCGCGATCTGCTGCGCCAGCATCGTCGTCGTGGTGATGGACATCTCCATCGTCAACGTCGCCTTGCCGGCGATTCCCCGGGACCTGCATGCCTCGGTGACCGACCTGCAGTGGACGGTCGACGCGTACACCCTGGTGCTGGCCTGTTTCCTGTTGCTGGCCGGGTCCACCGCCGACCGGGTCGGCCGCCGGCGCGTCTTCCAGGTCGGCCTCGCCGCCTTCGGGCTCGGCTCGCTGCTGTGCAGTCTGGCGCCGAGCATCGGCTGGCTGATCGCGGCGCGTGCGCTGCAGGCCGTCGGCGGCACGATGCTGAACCCGGTGGCGATGGCGATCGTCGCCACCACGTTCACTGACCGGGCCGAGCGGGCCAGGGCCATCGGCGTGTTCGGCGCGATGTCCGGCCTGTCGCTGGGGCTGGGGCCGATCCTCGGCGGCGCTCTGGTCGACGGCTTCGGCTGGCGCTCCATTTTCTGGATCAACGTGCCGATCGTGATCGCCGCGCTCGTGTGCACCGCGCTGTTCGTGCCCGAATCCCGTGCCGACCGGGCGCGCCGGTTCGACCCGGTGGGCCAGACCCTCGTGATCCTGGTGCTGGGCAGCGTCGTCTACGCGATCATCGAGTCCGGCCGGTTGGGCTGGACCTCGCCGGTCATCCTCGGCCTGCTCGCCGTCGCCGTGCTCGGCGTGCTGGGCATCCTCGCCTATGAACCGCGCCGCGTCGACCCCCTGCTGGAGCTGCGCCTGTTTCGCAGCCTGCCGTTCAGCTCGGCGATCCTGATGGCGCTCTTCGCCTTGTGCGGGTTCGGCGCGTTCCTGTTCGTGACCACCCTGTACCTGCAGGACGTGCGCGGCATGTCGGCGCTGACTGCCGGGTTGTGCCTGCTCCCAGTCGGGGCGCTGATCGTGGTGCTCTCCCCGCTCACCGGGCGGCTGGTCGGCGGGCGCGGTCCCCGGCTGCCGCTGGTGGTCTCCGGGGCGGCGCTGGCAGTGGGCGGTGGCGCGTCGCTCTCGCTCGGTCCTGCCACCCCGGTGCCGGCTGTGCTCGCGATCTATCTGCTGTTCGGCGTCGCCCTGGGCACCGTCAACCCGCCGATCACCAACTCGGCGGTCTCCGGAATGCCCGTCTCGATGGCAGGGGTGGCCGCCTCGTTGGCCTCCGTCGGGCGGCAGACCGGCACCACCCTGGGTGTCGCGATCTCCGGAACGATCGTGCGGTCGGCCTCGGCCCGCGGCGGGACGGCGTTCACCAGCGCGGCGCATGGCGTGTGGTGGCTGGTGCTCGGGCTCGGCGCGGGCATCATGGCGCTGGGGCTGCTCAGCACCGGACGCTGGGCCTCGCACACCGCCGCGCGGGCAGCCGCATTGAGCGGCGCCGGTGTCTCCGCCAGGCCCGGATCAGCTGGGCCACGCGTACGCCGCTGACGCCTCCGACGAGGGCTGCGGTTCGGCGTAGCCGCAGTCGAAGGGGGTGGCTCGGTCAGGCGGATCGCTTCGGCCGGCGGTAGGCCAGCCGGCGCAGCAGGATCTCCGCCGGGCCGCGGTGTCCGGCACGCCGCATGACCTCGGCGATGCCGAGCGAGACCAGCCATGTCGCTGCGGCCACGCCCACGGCTCCCGTGAGCCCAAGACGGTCCTGGAGTCCGAGCCCGTACGGGTGGAAGACCGCGATGAACGCAATGGACTGGAAGAGGTACAGGCTCATCGAGCGCTGGCCGAGCGCTTCGACAGCCGTGGTCAGGAGTTTCCGCCGCCGGACGGCCACGATCGCGACCAGCCCGATGACGGCGGCCATGCCGATCCCGCCGAGGTATCCGGTGAGCGGCTGGGCGAGCGCAGCGGCCCACAGTGCCGCTGCCGACGGCCGAGCCCAGAACCCGGCTTGGATGAGGGCGGCCGGAACGGCACCCGCCACGGACAGGATCGTGGTGATCACAGCGGTGCGGACCAGGAGGTGACGGTTGCGGGCAGGCTCGTCCAGGACGCGTCGCCGCGCTGCCCACATGCCGAGCAGCACTGCGGGGACGACCGAGATGACGCCGATCCCCAACTCGAAGGGCCAAGCCCCGAGCCGGGCGGCGAACATCTCCACGAAACCCCTCTCATCCGCGGCGATGCTGCCCTGGGTGTAGGTGGAGGCGCCTTGCGACATCGCGATCCACATGCCGAGCCCGACCGTCAGGGTGGCGGGTAGCAGGCTGATCCCCGCCGTCCACAAGAGCGCCGAGTCCTTGGCACGCAGCATGCCGGTGAGCAGGACGGCGGCCATGCCGTACACCGCGAGGATGTCGATGGGGACCAGCAGCGCCATGTGGACGGAGCCGATCGCGACCAGCCACCATCCCCGGCGGCGCTGCAGCTTGCGGATCGCCACCCAGTCACTGCCGCGCCGCGTCTGACGATCCAGCAGTTGCACCATCGCGTAGCCGAACAGGAAGGCGAACATCGGCCGCGCGTGGTTGTGGACGAAGAGCAGATGCAAGAAACCGGCGATCTCGTTGGCCGCGGCGGAGCCACGATCGACGCTGACCACGAACAGCGGCGCGTGCGCGACGGCTATGGCCAGCAGCATGACGCCCCGGGCCAGGTCTGGAGCCAGTGCCCGCGCGGCGGTGCCGGGTAATGAGCTGTGCGGTGGAGCGTCTTCCTGGGGGGACGTCTTCAAGTCGGATCTCCTCAACGACCCTCTGGGTCGGCCGCATCGGTGCCCCCCTGAACGTGCTGTTGGATCTGCTCGAGGAGCGCCGAGGAGCCTTTCAGGGTTCGCATCAGATGCTGGATCGACATGAGCGCAAGCCCCTGCTCGGGGTCGCCGAGCACGAGGAGCTTGTCGCCGGGCGCGATTCCGAGATCACGGCGCGCCTGCGCCGGAATCACGATCTGCCCCCGCTCGCTCACCGTCACCGCGCCGTAGAAACCCCTGCCTCCAGGGCCATAGGAGGCCACACCGTCATCAGCAGCCATCTGCCCACCTCTCTCACACTACGCTATACAAAACATATCATGTATTTCATACCCAAGGCTGAGGGCGCGTGACAGCGCCCTGTCAGGCACGTATCAGCGGCGCCGGCCATCGTCATTCGTGCACGACCTGGAAACCAGATTCGAAGGGGTGGACACGATGTCGCAGGAGAAACTGTCCGAGTTCGTCGAGGTGACGGCCCGGGAGTTCGACATCCCCGGTGTCGCCGTCGGGGTGCTGGCCGGCGGCCAGGAGTTCGTTGCCTCTCATGGCATGACGAGCCTCGACAACCCGTTGCCGGTCGATGACAAGACGCTGTTCCATCTGGCCTCGGTGACCAAGACCTTCACCGCGACCGCGCTGATGCGCCTGGTCGCGGCGGGCAAGGTGGACTTGGACGCGCCAGTGCGCCGCTACGTGCCGGAACTCGTGCTCGCCGACGAGACCGCCGCCGCGCAGATCACCGTACTGAACCTGCTCAACCACACCGCCGGGCTGGACTGGAACCTGATCGACACCGAGGACGGGGACGGCTCCCTGGCCGCGTTCGTGGCGAAGATGGCCGACCTGGCGCTGATCGCGCCGCCCGGCGCCCGGGCCTCCTACAGCCAGGCCGGCTACAACCTGGCCGGCCGGATCATCGAGAACGTCACCGGCCTGAGCTTCGAGAAGGCCATCTCCTCGCTGGTCCTGGAACCGGCCGGGCTGTCGAACACCTTCTTCGAGCCGGACGACATCATGGTCCGGCGCTTCGCCGTCGGTCACAACCGCGGCGAGGACGGCGCGCTGCGCTCGGCGCAGCCGTGGAAGTCGTGGCGGGCCGGCATGCGCGGCAACAATCCCGGCGGCGGCATCGTCTCCTCCGTCAGCGACCTGCTGGCCTGGGCCCGCTTCCACCTTGGCGCCGCAGAGGGCGTGCTGCCCGCCGAGGTGCTGCGGCGCATGCAGGAGCCGACGATCGAGCTGCGGGCCAGCACGCTGGGCGACGCCTTCGGCATCTGCTGGTTCCTGCGCGAGGTGGACGGGGTGCGCACCATCGGGCACGGCGGATCCGGCAACGGCCAGTTCGCCGAGCTGCTCATCGTGCCCGAACGCGACTTCGCCGTCGTCTCACTGGCCAACGCCGGCCCGGACGGCTACCCCTTCAACCAGGCCGTCGTGCGCTGGGCACTGGAGCACTACCTCGGCGTGGTCGAGCGGGACCCCGAGCCGATCCCGTACGACCAGACGCGGGCACGGGAGGTCGCCGGCCGCTACGAGATCGATGCGATGAACCTCGACCTCGCCACCGATGGCACCCGGCTCACCCTCGAGGTCGGGATCAAGCCGGAGATCCGCCAGGCGTCGCAGGACGACATGCCCCCGGACTATCCGCCGGCCGCCGTCGGCTTCCTGCCCGGTGACGGCGACGAGTACATCATCACCGAGGGCGGGCTGAAGGGGCAGCGCGGCTTCTTCACCCGCGACGACAGCGGCACGGTCGTGGGCGTGGACCTCGCCGGCCGGCTGTTCAGCCGGGTCACGGGCGCCTCCTGATCGATCGGCACGGGAAAGGGGCGGTCCCGAGCGGGCCGCCCCTCCGTCCGCCCTTCCACTCGGGAATCCGGAACGACGCCGGCGGCCCGGTCTGGTCATCGCCCCCGGCAGCTACGCAGTCGCCATCGGCTGTGGCTTGGCTATGATCATCGCCGCATTTGCCCCCTCGTATCCCCCGAGACCCCCCGTCACCGACTCGTCGGCGACGGCCTGCACACCACCATGGAAGGGAAGGCGTACTCATGAGCCGGAAGGTCATCCTCGACGTCGACACCGGGACCGACGACGCAGTAGCGATCATGTTCGCGGCGTTGCATCCGGAGCTCGACCTGATCGGCGTCACCACCGTCAACGGCAACGTGCCGCTGGAGAACACCACCGACAACACGCTGCGGGTGCTCGACTGGATCGGCAGCTCCCACATCCCGGTCTTCGCGGGACTCAGCCGTCCCATCACGCGGCTCGGCTTCCCCTCCGGCAAGCACTTCGAGCGGGACTCAGGCGACGACCCGCACGGCAGCGCCCTGCCGCTCCCACCGGCGCGCAGCGCACGCCGGGACACCGGGGCCGTCGAGTTCCTGGTCGAGACGCTCCGGGCGACAACCGAACAGATCACTCTGGTGCCGGTCGGACCGCTGAGCAACATCGCCACCGTACTCGCCATCGACCCCTCCCTGACGGAAGCGGTCGACGAACTGGTGGTCATGGGCGGCGGCCATGCGGTGACCAATGTGACCGCATCGGCCGAGTTCAACATCTGGGCCGACCCTGAGGCCGCGAGCATGGTCCTGTCCGCGGGGTTCACCCGTCTCACCCTCGTGCCGCTCGACGCCACATACCAGGCCCTGATCACCAGGGACACCTGCCTGAGGCTGGAGGAGTCGGGGACGCCCGCCGGGATCGCCGCCTCCCGGTTCATCTCGCGGCGGATCTCCGCCTACCAGGGCGTCGTGACCGCCGCCGACGCCGCACCGGTGCACGACGTGGTCTGCACCGCCTACCTCGTCCAGCCCCAGGTCATCACCACCCGCAGCGTGCACGTCGCCGTCGAGACCGCCGGGTCCCTCACGGTCGGCCGGACCGTGATGGACACCCGGCTCGGCACGACTCGGCGGCCCAACGCCGACGTCGCCTTCGGAGCAGACGCCAAGCTCCTGGCGGAGCTACTGCTCGACGTCCTCACCTCTCACGACGGCGGCGCACCGGCCTGAACCACCTTCGCTTCCACCCCATCGCGCACGATCGGCGGCCCGGAGGAAGTACGCGGCCCGCGCCTACGCGCCGATCGTGATGCCGAGCTCCGCTTCAGCGAGCTTGAAGAGGAGGTCAAAGCTCTTGGCCTCGGTGTTGGTGTGGAAGGCAACGGTGTGCTCACCGTCGGGGGTGCCCAGCGCGCAGAACATGTGTCCCCAGTAGCTGCCGGCCACCCCGCACACCGTCCGGCCGCCGGTCGCCGCCTTGTCGAGCTCGAACAGGCCGAGGCCGTAGCGGGTGTGCGACAGCCAGCCGGCGCCCTCGGTGGAGACCGTGGTCCACATCTTGCGGTGCTGCGCGGGTGGCAGCAGGCCGCCGCCGGCCACGGCGTTGACGAATCGGATCATGTCGCCGGTGGTCGAGACGAGGTTTCCGGGGTCCCAGGAGGTGTTGAACTCGGTGACGTCGAGGGGTTCGAGTCCGGGTTCCTCCATCATCGACTCCCAGTTGTCCGGGGTGACGGCCGCCGGGTCGACGCCGTCCTTGTAGAACTGGGTGGAGTACGCGCGCGGGTGCGGGCCGCGGTATCCCGCGTCCCCTTCGGGGCGCACGTAGGTGGCGGTCAGGCCGAGTGGCCGGATGACCGTGCGCTCGATCTCGTCGGCGTAGGTGTTGCCGGTGACTTTCTCGATGATCGCGCGGGCGATGGAGAAGCCGCCGTTGGCGTAGACGAAGCGCTCGCCGGGCTGTCCGACCGGCGGCTGGGACACCGCCAGCCTCAGCAGGTCCTCGAGGGTCCAGACGTCGAAGCGGTGCTCGGCGAACCGTGATCGGCTGGCGTAGCCGGACACCAGTTCCGGCGCGAGACCTGTGGCGAACAGGCCGCCGGTGTTGCCGAGCAGGTGCCTGATGGTGATCCTGTCGCCGTCGTAGCCACCGGCGTTCAGCACACCGGGAAGCCACTTGTTCACGGGGTCCTCGAGGTCCAGCCGGCCCTCGGCCTCCAGGGTGAGGACCGCGGCGGCGGTGAAGGCCTTGCCGCCGCTGCCGATGGGCAGGTACTCCCCCGGTCCGCGCCTGGCCCCGGTCGTCAGGTCGGCCACTCCGGCGGTGCCGAACCAGGTGCCGTCCGCGTCCTTGACCTCGGCGACGATGCCGGGGATCTCGAGCTCGGCCACCGCCCATTCGAGCAGCCGCTGCGTCTTGTCGTGCCCGTTGCCTGTCATGTCGTGCCTTTCACAGAGCCGTCGTTGACGGTCTCGACGATGCCGATCGGCGATGACAGCGCGCTTACAGCGCTACGACAGGCGGCGCTGTCCCCTGTAAGCGGGTCCTCCTAACCTGGTGGCCATGGCGATGGTGGCGCTGGAGGTGTACGGGCTTCCGCACGAGATCCTGAAGATCGCGGTTACCGATATGCGGAACATCCAAAATTCGCCGGAAATCAGGGTGAAACTCTCTGGCGGGTCCGGACATGTACGGGGTGTCGGACCGTTCGGATGAGAGAAGGCAGCGTGAGCCACCGTGACCGCAAGCAGCGCTTCGAGGTGATTTACGTTGCCAACTATGCCGACATCCTTGCCTATGTCCGGCGGCGTACCGACTCCCACGAGGATGCCGCCGATGCCCTCGCTGAGACGTTCGCCACGGCCTGGCGCCGGCTGGATGACATCCCGGAGGGTGCGGGCGCGCGCCTGTGGCTGTTCGGCGTGGCCCGCCGGGTGCTGGCCAACGGCCGCCGCGCCGAGTCGCGCCGCAGCGAGCTGGTGGAGCGGCTCGGTCACCAGCTCGCCGTGTGGGCGGAGCACACCGAGGCCGGCGAGAGCCTGGCGGGTGTCCAGGAGGCGTTCGCGCGGCTGAGCCCCGACGACCGGGAGATCCTCGCGCTGGCCGGCTGGGAGGGGCTGAGCGCCGACGAGATCGCCACCGTCCTGGGCTGCCTGCGGGCCAACGCCCGGCTGCGGCTGCATCGGGCCCGCAAACGGCTGGCCAGACACCTGGAGGCGGCCGGCGTCGACATGGCCCGCATCGGCTTGCGTGCCGTCGCGATGGCGAAGGGGGCAATGTGATGCACGAGATCGACCGCCTGGTGGCCGGCATCGCGCCCGATCCCGGCCCCGGCACGACGCCGATCGCCAGGGAGCTGCTCGAGGAGATCACCTCGGTCCCCGTCCCCGCTCGCCGCCGCCGCAGTTGGTTCACCCTTCCGCACCCGCGCAGGTGGGCGGCCGTGCCGGTGCTGGCGACGCTGGCGGCCCTGCTGTCCTTCGGCGTCGCTCAGGCGCCCGCCTCCGCCGCGCTCGACATCGTACTGGTGGACGACCACTACGTGATCACGGTGCAGGACCTGCTGGCCGATCCCGAGGTGTACCAGCGGGAGCTGCGGGCCAGGGGCCTGGACATCACGCTCGACGTGGTGCCGACCTCCGCGAGCCTGGCGGGCCAGATGTTCTTGATCAACGACATGGACCGGCTCAGGTCCGGCAGGATGGTGCCGGTTGAGGGCCCGATCACCACGATCGGCTCCCCGGGCCCGTGCGAGCGGTTTCTGGGCTGCCCCATCGGGGTGAAGGTGCCGGTCGACTTCGACAAGAAGGCCGAGATCACGCTCGGCAGGCAGGCCCTGCCCGGCGAGCGGTACAAGATGCCGCCCGGCATCGCCATGCCCGGCGAGCCCCTGCACTGCGTGGACTACGTCAACAAGAGCGTCGCCGAGGTCGCGGCCCTGCTGCGCGAGCGCGGTGTCACGCCGTCGTACATCTCCAACAACGGCAAGCCTTCGGGCCCTTCGGCCCCCGGCGGCTGGTACGTGCACGACGGCGTCATGAGCGCCGACGGCCAGGCCCTCCTGCTGGTCGGCGCCGAGCCCGGCACCCGGCGCAGCTCGGTGCCGCGCTCCCGCTGCTGATCCCGGCTCGGCACTGAGAGCTTCCACCCGGGGCGCGCGCGGCTGAGCGCGCGCCCCTCACCGCCATGCGTTGTCTTCGGCATGCGCGGACCCCGTCATGCCCCTGTCATGCCCGACGATCGGATTTCGCGTGCTCACCGACACCCGCGTGGCCCTGCCCTCGCAGCGCCGCGCCCTCCCCCACCACCGCTTCTTCGCCGCGTTGCTGCTCTTGGCTACGGCGTTGCGGGTGGTGACGATGCTCGGCTACCGTCCGGTCACGCTCTACTGGTACGACTCCTTCACCTACCTTGACACCGCTGTGCACCCGGCTCCGTCGGCGACATTCCACCCGATCGGCTACCCGCTGCTGCTGCGGGCGCTGCTGCCGTTCCAAAGCGTGGAACTGGTCGCGGCCGTCCAGCACGTCATCAGCCTGAGCACCGGGATACTGCTGTACGCGGTGCTGCGCCGCAGGTCGGCGCCCGGGTGGGTGGCGGCGTCGGCGACGGTGCCGCTGCTGTTCGACGCCTCCTTCCTGCGACTCGGGCATGCCGTGCTGTCCGACACGCAGTTCATCTTCCTTGTCGTGGCCGGGCTGGCCGTGCTGATGTGGTCGCCGCGGTTGTCCGTGCGCGCCGCCGCCGGAGCGGGCCTGCTGTTCGCCGCGGCCGCGCTGACCAGGACGATCGCGCTGCCGCTGCTGCTGCTCGTTGTGCTCGTGCTGGCCGTGCGGCGCGTGGGATGGCGGCCACTGGCCGCGCTGGTCCTCGCCGGTGTCCTGCCTCTGGCCGGCTACGCCGCCTGGTACGCCCAGCACCACGGCCGTTTCGCCATCAGCGGCGCCGACGGCGTCGCCCTGTGGGCGCGCACGATGACGTTCGCCGACTGCGCCCGCATCCAGCCGCCGCCCGATCTGGCGCGCCTGTGCCCCAACGGGACGAAGGTGGACGCGGCCTCCGAGTACGTGTGGGCACCTGGAGCCTCGCTCAACCTGCTGCCCGGCGACCGCTTCGCGCATAACGACCTGGCTCGCTCGTTCGCGATCCAGGCGATCCTCGCCCAGCCGCTGGACTACCTGGGCGACGTCGTACGCGACACCGCCATCGCCTTCTCCTGGACGCCGATCCCGCACCCCGACCGCACCACCCCGGCGTTCGGCTTCAGGAGCGGGCACTGGGAACTGCCCGACCAGCCGCTGATCGACAAGGTGAAACGGGAGTACGACCCGGACATCCGCGGCCTGTCGTCGGTCTCTCCGTACGCGGACTTCCTCATCGCCTACCAGTACGCCGCCTACCTGCGCGGCCCGTTCCTGGGCCTGATCCTCCTGCTCGGCGCGGTCGCCGCGGTCCGGCGACCCCGCGTGGCGCTGCTGCCGTGCGCCGTGGCGACAGGCCTGCTGATCGGCCCGGTCGCGGTCCTGGACTTCGACCACCGGTACGTGCTGCCCGTCATACCCGTCGCCTGCCTGGCCGCCGCCCTCGCTTTCCGGGCGGGAGAGCATCCCCTTCGTGAGAAATCTGGACGAAGAACGCCCTTCAGGCAGCACCACGACAGGAGCTCCGCAAGATGACCGCCCAACCCACTCACTCAAAGCTGAGACAGGTCAACGCTGCAGGCCGTCGCCCGCACCCCCGACCCCGGTGACCTACATCGTCTGCCTCCTGGCGACACGACCGGATCGGCATGTCACAGATGCGCCGGCTCGTGGCACTCCCTGACGTACCCCGGTGCATGCCAGGGTCGGACCGGATCGAAGGAGGAATGCCCGTGGAGATCACCCTTGCGGGAGCCGCCGTGTTGGTTGCCCTGTACGCGAGCCGCGCCTTGGCGCTGTGGCTGCGTGGCCGGGCCCGGCCGAGTATGGCCTGCGCGCATGAGGCCAGCGCGACGCCGGACATGCTCAGGGCGCTGCCGGCGGGCAGCCGGCTGACCGTCCGTGCGGCCGACGGAGCGCTGGTGAAGGTGGAACTGGCCCGCTCGCCGGAGCCGCGGCGTGACGTCTGAGCAGCTCTACATCTACGAGGTGAAATGGGCGCGGCCCGCAGCGGAGGCCGCAGTCCCCACGGCAGAGTTGGTGCGGGACCACCCGCAAGGGAGAGGCGAGGATGAGGCCGAGATCGCCGCCTCACTCGCTGATGGGCCAGTGCACGTTGATGCCTTGCTGGAGAGCCTCTCCACACGCAAGGTAGTCGTGATGGCCGAGATCGCCGCTTTCTACGACCAGGAGGCCAAGCCTCTGCTGGGCTTCTTGCTGAAGGCCGGCGCCGACGCGCACCTGGCCGCCGACCTCGTGCAGGCCTCCTTCGAGGACGCGATCCGCACCTGGGAGACGATCAGCAATCCCCGTGCCTGGCTTCGGACGGTGGCCACCCGCAAGCTGTGGCGGTCCAAGGACCTGAAGCGATCCCACGAAGATCCGGCCGGCGACCTTCCCGACGGCGAACAGCTGCTGCCGGCCGGTCATCGCAGCCAGCTGCTGCGGCCCGACGCGATGCTGGAGTTCAGTGACGAAAAGCGGCGGGTGATGGACCACATCGCCACCCTGCCCAGGCTCCAGCGCATGGTCTTGGCCTGGCACCTGGACGGGTACGGCACCGACGAGATCGCAACCCACCTACAGACCACCCCAGCTGCTGTCCGGCAGAACCTCACACGTGCTCGAACCGCTCTCAAGCAGAAGCTTTCCGGAGGGGGTGGCGCATGACGCGCCAGATGTCCGACGCCGAACTCGACGCGATCCTCGGCGCCCTCAACGATGAGATCAAGGAGGTCGTCGACGAAACTACTGACGTGGAAGCAGGCCGCGAGCAGGTGATGCGCGCGGCACGCCCTCTCCAGGCGCAGCCGTGGCGGCCGGCATCGTCGGGGCCCAAAGAGCTGACTTCGGGCAGGACCACCCCCTCGCCGTGCCCACACGACCTCAACTCGGAGTACATGGACAACGTCTCGGCGCTCCTTCCCGTGCTGAGCAGGTTGTCGTGCCTGGAGGGCAGCATCGATCATTGGCTGAACATCAGGATGATCACCAATTCGTGCCAGGTCAGCCAGACGCACGCCGACCCGCCAACCTCCCTCAATCGAGATCGCGTGCGATCGATGCTCGCCCGGATGCGTCGCGAACTGGCCGAGCGCAGCATGGACAAGCAGACCGCACTGGAGCTGATCGACCAGCTGGACCAGGAGCTCCACACCGAACCGCGGCCTTTGGTGTGGGGGCCGTCTCTTGTATCGATGTCACCGTGCGAGGAGATCCGCAGCACACTGGCTCGTCTTCGGCGCGACGTCGATCACATGTATGACGACGGAGACAACCTGGTGACGTGCTGAACCCCGAGCCGGATCGTCGTGGCCATCTTGGGCCACCAACTGCTGCACGTCCTCCAGTGCGGCGTCCAGGTGCTCACGCGCACCCGGATCGAGCCCGACAGTCGGTCACGCGCCTCGCCACGCTGCTCAGCCGCCGATGAGGGGGAAGCCGCGCAGGACCTGCTGGACATGGAGGACGTCGCGGGGAAAGAACTCGGCGACCGTGGTGGCCACGACGTCGGCCGCGCCCTGGAGGTCGCGGGCGATCCGGTTGACCTCGGCGCCGGTGAGGCCGTCGGGGACCTTGCCGAGGCCGAGGGCACCCTCGTTGGCGTCTACGGCGTCGACGTCAAGGTGGATCGCGAGGCGGGAGCAGCCGGTGGAGGCGAGCCAGTCGAGCAGCGGCTGGGTGGAGGTACGCAGGTCAGCGGGACTGAAGGAGGTCAGGCCCCATTCCCCGACGTGCTGGTAGGCGTCCTCGGTCCAGTCGTGCAGGCCGACGAGCGCGACCCGGTCGGCCGGGACGGTGGCCGGGAGCAGCCTGGACATCTCGGGGTCGCGGTGGCCGGTGATCATGGAGACGGCCATGGCGTGGTAGCCGTTGTAGTCGGTCGCCCCGGTGTCGACGTCGGGGTGAGAGTCGATCCAGACGACCGCGAGGTCGTCCTCGTAGCGGGCGGCGAGCGAGGTGAACCGGGCGACGCTGACGGTGCAGGTGCCGCCGAAGGTGGTGATGCGGGCCGGGTCCTGCTCCTTGATGATCTTCAGGGCGTCGCTGAGCTGCTGGGTGAGCACGGTCTTGGACTCGATGCCGTCCCGCAGTTCGCCACCGGGGTCGCCCATGGGGACGGGGACGGTGGCGACCGGCCCGCCGTTCTGCGGCAGCACGGCCTGCAGGACGGTGGTGCCGACGGTGTAGGCCCGGCGGGCCGCATCGAGCGGGAACTCCGGGGCGAGGTGCCCGACCATGTCGGCACCGGCCCCCTGCCACTCGGGCCAGAGCAGCCGGAGGTGGGCTCCGTGCGGAGTGGTGTCAGTGGTGGTGCTGGGCATCGGTGGGAAGGATCCTTTCCGCCTCTGTGGGAGCTGTCCAGCTGGCGAGCAGACGCAGGGCCTCGGCGGAGGCCGTGCCGGGCTCGGCCGAGTAGAGGCAGAGCTCCTGGTCCGGGTCGGCGGGCAAGGCGAGGGTCTCGTGGTGCAGGGTGAGGTCGCCGACGACGGGATGCCTGAACCGCTGGTCGCCGTAGGCGCACTGCTGGACGCGGTGACTGTCCCACCAGGCGCTGAACTCCGGCACCTTGACGAAGAACTCTCCGATCAGCTCGTTCAGTTGCCGGTCGTCGGGGTGGCTTCCGGCGGCCAGGCGCAGGTTGGCGACGAAGATTTGCGCGACTTCCTCCCAATCGCGGTACAGCTCGCGGGCAGCCGGGTCGAGCAGGACGAAACGGGCCAGGTTGCGCTCGCGGTGCGGCAGCGCGTCGAAGTCGGTGATCAGGGCACGGGCCAGGTGGTTCGTGGCCAGGACGTCACGACGGTGGTTGACGACGAGGACCGGGGAGACGTCGTCGAGCACGTCGAGCATCTGGTGGACGGCGGGCCGCACGCGCGGTACGCGCATCGCGGCTTTGGCGCGGCTTCTGCGGGAGCCGCCCGTGGTGCGGGCGAGTTCGTGCAGGTAGTCGCGTTCGACGTCGTCGAGGCGCAGCGCGCGGGCGACAGCGTCGAGCACGGCCTCGGAGACGTGCGGATGGCGGCCCTGCTCCAGCCGGGCGTAGTAGTCGGTGCTGACACCGGCGAGCTGGGCCACCTCCTCCCGGCGCAGCCCAGGTACGCGGCGCGCGCCGACGCCCGTGGGCAGCCCGGCGTCCGCGGGGCGCAGCTGGGAACGGCGGGAACGGAGGAATTTCCCCAGCTCAGCGTTGTGCTCCATACCTCCAGGATGACGCGCGGGACCTGGGTGGGTGCACGCCAGGGTGGACCAGTCCGTCCTAGGTTCGGCCCGCGTCAGCATCCCCCGTGACTCGGTCGTCCCGATCCACCAGCCGCGTGAGCAGGCCGGACGCGCACTGCCGGCGGGGCTCACATGTCACCGCCGCAGGACCGCTGCGGACGCGCCGGATCGTGACTCAGCTCAGCTGCAGCTTGTAGCCGATCTGCTGGGCGAGGCTCAGCTCCTCGCACATGAACCACAAGTCGACGATCTTGCCCTCGTCGTTGAAACGCAGCACGGCGTTCTCGTCCCACTCAACCCGCTTGCCCGTGGCCGGGGCGCCGGCGAACGTGCCGGAGTGCAGCGCGGTCATGTGGAACTGGAGCAGGACGGTGTTGCCGTGGCCCACGATGTCACGGGCCTCCGACGTCTGATCGCTCAGGGACTCGGACAGCGGCTTCCAGCCCGCCTCGATCCACTCCAGGAAGTTTCCGTTGGCCGGGATCGCATCCCCGGTCGCCTGGAACAGGTTCGCGAAGCCGGCCCGGCGGGTGACAGCCTCCGGCGCGACCAGCTCGCGGATGACGTCGAAGCGACCGTTCGGCATCGCGTCCTCGAGCAGCAGCCGGGCGGCGTCCATGTTGCGCTGGATGGTGGTGTCGTTCATGTCGTCCCTCGCTGATTTGAGGTTATGGCAGATGCCCGGGGAGCCGGCGGGGACGGCGCAGGGGCCTCCAGTGGGGATGCCCCGGGAAGGTACGCGGCCCGCAGTCCCATGGGCTGCCGGACAGCGCACCTCCAGTCTTGATGCGAAAAATGAGCTCTCGGCCCTCGAACCTGGCCCAGCCGGTCCCAGGGTCCGCCGGGCTACGTTCCCTGAGTGGACGGCACGGCCTTCTCCCGGCACGCTGCTCTCAGGTCGTGGTGCCCTCGGCACAGGTCATTACGCAGCTCCGTAGTGAGAAGCAGGCGCCCGGAGCGGACGACCGCAACCTCGTACGTCTCCGGCCCGGCGGCCACGCCCGCACAACGGGATGCCGCGTGCGGCACGAGCGCGATCTACCTGGCCGCCATCGAAGCCAAACTCGCCCAGCTCGACGAACGAACCCGCCGCGCGACCACCATCCACCTCGGCATGCCCGCCTTACCGGACATCGCCGGCGATGTGCGCCGTCGGTCCGCGACGTCTCCCTCCGGTGAAACGGCGATGCGGCGTCGGATGCCCGCGGCCGCCTCATCTCCGACGAGGTGAGACGAGGTGGAAGGGCACGATCGCAACGCTCACCCGGTCAACAGGTCGGACTCATGGACGACATCCTGGTGGCTGGCGACAAGAAAGGCGTGAATGGCCGCGAGTTGTTCCGCGGTGAACTCGCTCATCAGTTGGCGGCTGCTCGCGTCCAGCCCGGCGTAGAGCGCGGCGACCTTGCCGAGCGCTTCGGGAACGGCCTCGACCATCACGCTGCGGCGATCTTCCGGATGCGGTCGGCGCTTGACGTACCCCGCCTTCTGGAGGCGGTCGATCATTTGGGTGATGGCGCCGGTCGTGCGGCCGAGGCGAGCACTCAGCGCACCCGCGGTGCTGGGCCCCTCCCTGTTGAGGGCGTGCAGGCACAGCAGGTCTGTGGGTCCGACCCCCACCCGTTGTGCGACCAGGTCGTTCAGTCGTCCCAGCGCGCCGGCCAGATCGGTCATGGCTTGCACGATCTGATCGGCGAGCGCGCCTTCCTCCTCGTTGTGCGGTTTGACGCCCACACTCACCTCTCATTATCTTCGCAACTAAGATACTTAGCTTCTAAGATACTTCGCAGCTAAGGCAATCCGTCTCATTCTCTCGCACATCGGAGGGCGTCGGTGTCCACTGAGACATCCAACCTGACCACCCCTGCCACCAACGGCCGCAGACGTACGGTCGCCCTGATCGTGATCTTGCTGGCCAGCTTCATGGACCTGCTCGACGTCACCATCGTCAACGTCACCGTGCCCTCCATCAGGGCCGAACTCGGCGCCTCGCCCGCCCAACTGCAGTGGATGCTCGCGGGTTACACGCTCGCCTTCGCACTCGGAATCATCACCGGCGCCAGGCTCGGCGACCTGTACGGTTACCGTCGCATCTTCCTGATCGGCATCGCCGGGTTCATCGCCGCCTCGGCGCTGTGCGGCGCCGCCCCGACGGCAGAGGCGCTGGTGGCGGCCCGCGTCGTCCAGGGTGTCTTCGCCGCGGCGATGGTTCCTCAGGTTCTCTCGCAGATCCAGCTCATGTACGCGCCGCACGAGCGCGGCGGCGCGATGGCCGCCTTCTCGTCCCTGTCCGGTCTGGCGGCGGCGGTCGGGCCGATCCTCGGCGCCGCGCTGCTGGAGGCGGACTGGTACGACCTCGGCTGGCGCAGTGTGTTCTGGCTCAACGTTCCCGTCGGGATCCTGGCCCTGATCGTGGCCGCCCGCGTCCTCCCCCAGGGGCACGGCGCCGCGCGGCCACGCCTGGACCTGGCGGGCATGCTCATCTGCGCCGCGGGCCTGCTGCTGATCCTCTACCCCCTCATCGCGGGCAGCGAGGAGCGCCCCTGGCCGGTCTGGACGTACCTCTGCCTGGGGGCCGGCCTGGCCGTGCTGGCCGGTTTCCACCGCCACCAGCGACGGCTGGCGCACCGCGGCAGCTCTCCTCTGGTGGAGGTGTCCCTCTTCAGCGTGCGCTCAGTCGGGGGCGGGCTGCTGGTGCAGTTCCTGTTCTTCGTGCCGGTGATGGGCTTCTTCTTCACCTTCATGCAACTGCTACAGTCCGGCCTCGGCATGGCCCCCCTGGAGGCCGGCATGACGATCCTGCCCTGGCCGATCGCCACCACCATCGCCGCCGGTCTCGGCGCGGCGGTGCTGCTCCCCCGGCTGGGCCGGCTGACCGTGCAACTCGGGCTGCTCGTCCTGGCCGCGGGGTTCGCCCTTCTGGCCCTGACCGCGACCACCGCCACGCCGGACACCGGATGGCTCGCCTTCCTGCCCGGCGTCCTCGTCGGCGGCGCGGGCATGGGCCTGACCGTCGCCCCACTGGCCCAGCTGACCTTGGAGAACGTCCCCGCCGAGCATGCGGGGTCGGGCTCTGGCCTGTTCAACACGGTCGCCCAAGTCGCCGCCTCGGCCGGCGTCGCCGTCATCGGCACGATCTTCTTCCCGCTGCTGGCCGAGCATTCCGGCGAAGCCACGCGCGGGTACGGTACGGCCTTCAGCGTCACGATCTGGGTCAGCCTCGCCCTGCTGGCACTCACCATCGCGGTCAGCTTCCTGCTGCCCCGCAGGCCCGCCAACGGCTGAGTCCTGCGGTCAAGCGGCAGCGGTGACGCCCGAGCAGGTCCGCCACGCCCGCGACCTGCTCGGGCGTCACCGTCAAGCAGGATTGGCCGGTCCCAGCTGCACCTGCCGGCGGTCACGGCGCAGCCGCACCGGCCCGTAGGGCGTCACAGTGGTGTGGAACAGCGGCGCCGGGTGTCAGCGCTGACGGGCGTCGTAGCGGTGGCGGGCGGCTTCGATCTCGTCGTTGTGGTCGGTGGCCCATTGCACGAAGGCGTAGGCGGTCTCGCGCATGCCTTCGCCGAGCGGGGTGAGCTGGTATTCGACGCGGGGCGGCATCTCGGGGTAGGAGGTGCGGGTGACCAGGCCGTCGCGTTCGAGGTGGCGCAGGGTGAGGGTGAGCATCCGCTGGGAGATGCCGGGGACCTGGTTGTACAGGGCGCCGAAGCGCCGGGGCCCGGCGGCGAGGATGCCGATGACGAGGATGGACCATTTGTCGCCGACGCGGTCGAGGGTGTCGCGGATGCCGTGGCCGTTGTCGGGCCAGGCCGCGCAGGGGTGCGGCGGGATCCGGGCCGCCGCCATGCGCGGGTCTGGATCTTGGCTTGCGAACATCAATGTGCCTTTTGTACGGGTCGGAACGGTTCCCTATCGTGAAGCTACTTACAGATCGTAACGAATGCGGGGTAGCTGCATGCCTTCCACCATCGCCGTCGTCGGTGCCGGGCCGGGCCTGGGCCGGGCGATCGCCCGCCGGTTCGGCGCCGCCGGGCACCCGGTCGCGCTGATCTCCCGTAGCCGTGCCAAGCTCCAGCCGATCGCCGACTCCCTGGCGGCCGAGGGGATCACCGCCGGGGTCTACCCGGCCGACGTCACCGACAGCGCCGGTCTGACCGCCGCACTGGAAGCCGCCGCGGCCGACCTCGGCCGGATCGGAGTGCTGTCCTACAGCCCGGCCCCGGCTTGGGACCACAGCGCCGGCTCGATCCCCGACACTGCGGCGATGGGGTTCACCGCGGCGCTGGAGACCACGCCGGAATCGGCCCGCGCCCAGGTCGACCTGATCGTCGGAGGTGCGCTGACCGCCGCGGCGGCGGTGCTGCCCGCGATGCGCAAGGAAGGTGACGGGGCGCTGCTGTTCACCACGGGCGCCTCGGCGATCATCCCGATCCCGCTGCTCGGCAACGCCGGCATCGCCCAGGCGGGCCTGCGGCACTGGGCGAGCTCCATCCAGGGCGACCTGGCCGCCGAAGGCGTCTACGTCGGCCACGTGTGCGTGGGCGTACCGATCATCCCCGGCGGAGGCGAAGGCGACCCCGACGCCATCGCCGACCGCTGGTACCAGCTCGCCCAGGCCCGCGACACCTTCGAGACCAGGATCGGCTTCTGACCCGCTGCGGCGGGTCCCCGCCTGGGACGCCCCGCATTACGTGGCGGCAGCGTGCGGGGTGCCCGCCGTTGAGCGGCTGTGCGACGCGCTGACCGGCGCACTCAGCATCGCCGAATCACGGGACCAGCTGGTCCCGGCGCCGCGCCCCCGCCGCCGAGGTGCTCGCCCTGCTCGTCTACGCGGTCGATCTCCGTTCTCGCCATGGTGCCGACGCCCACGCACTCAGCCGGACGGTGCCAGAGTGCGCTGGACTCCCGCACGCCACCACACCAGTAGCCCACTCACCGGAGCCTGCCTGGACCCGCTCACTGAACCCCCTGCCCGGGGTGGCGTGCGGCCGTGTTCAGCGCCGATCGCTTGGCCGATCGCCGGAAGATGCCCGGCGCGTGGAGCCTTCGGCATCGGAGCGCCCGGAGTCGAAAAGGGCTCGTGCCGCGGCTTCATCGCCTTCGATGTCGACGAGCCCGCCGGCGTCGTCGAGGGCGAACGCGCCCGCTGCCAGCCCGAGAACGGTCGGGGCGTCGGCACGCACGACGGCATCAAGAGCCCCGCCATCATGCAGGGTGACCTCGATGCCTGAGCGTGTCGCCCGCAGCTGGAGCACTTGGCCGCCGACCGCGACCCCCACCGTTGACGGCCGGGATGCGGCCCGCCCGGCGAACAGGGCGCCGAGCCCAACGACGAGCCATTCGGACTGGACGCGGTCGCCGCCTGGCCCGCGCGCCATGAGCGGCGTGGACCAGCGGACGAGGCTCTCCACCGGCTCCCGCAGCCCGGCACCCCAGGGGGTGAGCGCGTACACGATGGCGTTGCCCTCATCGGCCAGCCGCCGCTCGACCACCCCGGCGGTCTCCAGGTCGCGCAGGCGGTCGGCGAGCAGGTTCGTGGCCACGCCGCCGAGCCCGTCGAGCAGCTCGCGGTAGCGCGCGGGAGCGATGAGGAGCTGGCGGACGATGAGCAGATTCCACCGGTCACCCACGACATCGAGCGCTCGGGCGAGGCCGCAGTACTGGCCGTAGCTCCGACTCATGGCGATCACTTTACATTCTCAAGCTCACCTGACAATATCCAGCGTGTCGCGCCAGGCAGGGGTGCGGCCACCCCGTCCGGGCCATGGAACGGCCACCGCCACAAGCACTCATGCCGCAGGAGTGAATCGATGACGGACGCCTCCTCCTCCACACGAGGCCCAGACCCTGCCGCGCGAGAAGGCGCCGGCACGGTCCCGGCCGCGACGCGCGGCGGCGGGTCCGACACCCTGGCCCAGGCTCGTGCGGCATTGCGGGAGGTCATTCCCCGCCTGGTCACACTGATGCGGAGCGTCCCCGGCCCCGGAGCCGGTGCGGTCGGCACGTGGACGGTGGGCGATGTCGCAGCTCACCTGGCTCACGTTCTCCGCTTCGACACCGACGCCATCGCCGGAAGACCGGTCCCCGATGCCACGGTGACGACGGCGGGAATGTCCCAGGTCAACGCCAGGATGCTGGCCCGGGACGACGAACGGGACCCCGGCGTGCTCGCCGATCGCCTCGGCAGGCTGGCACAGGAATTCGACGACATCGCCTCGCGTCCGCATGCAGGCACCGTCACGTGGCTGCAAGGCGTCCGACTGCCGCCGTCAGCGGTGGCATGTCACCTGCTGGAGGAATGCCTGATCCACGGCCATGACATCGCTGTGGCCACCGGACGCCCGTGGCCGATCCAGCGTCACCACGCTCTGCTCGCGATCGAGGGCGGCGTGCTTCCACTCATCGCCGCTCTGCCACCCACGGCCCTGGTGCACCAGGAGCGGGCCGCATCCTTCCAAGCCCGCTTCGACCTGCGCCTACGCGGAGGCGGACGCACGTTGATGGTCTTCGACCGCGGTTCGCTGACGCTCGACTCGGGCGGCGCACGCGGCGTCGACGCCCACCTGTCCGCCGACCCCGCGGCACTCATGCTGGTGTTCATCGGCCGACAAGGGATAGCGAAGCCACTTCTCGAGGGAAAGCTCACCGCCTGGGGTCGCCGGCCGTGGAAGCTCGCCCGCATGCTCACCGTCATCAGTCCCCCGTAGCGGCCCTCCGCTCCGTCCCGAGGTTGATGAGCCCAGACGGAGAAAGAAATAGGACACAAGGTGTCGGGTTTTGGGTCGAGCATGGTCTCATCGGTCGGCGTCGACGGCTGACGTGGACCGGGCCCAACGGATGGACAAGGACCTCAATGCGCGAAACGCCAGAAGAGCTCAAAGAGCTCCAGGCTCTCCTCGATACCTCACTCTCCCGCTCCACCTCGCACCTCCGCTCGATCATCAACACCGAGCGCACACTGACCGCGGAGCAGCTCACCCAGATCCTGACCGGCATGTGCACTCTCGCCCTGTCCACCGTGACGGCGAAGGGCGAGCCGCGGATCAGCGGTGTGGACGGGCACTTCCTGCACGGAAAGTGGCACTTCGGCACGGCGCGCGGCGCAGCCAAGGCCCGCCATCTCGCCGCCCGCCCCGCCGTCAGCGCCGCGTACATGCGTGGTGAGGATCTGGGCGTGTTCACGCACGGCACAGTGGAGATCCTCAACCCCCAGGACGGCGAGCCGGCCCCGGACTGGCCAGACCTGCGCGCCTACTTCAAGGACTTCTACGGCGACGACTCCTTCGACTGGGACAACGAGGTGGTCTACTACCGGCTGCATCCGCACTGGATGGCCGTCTACGCCCCCGACATCGCGAAGCTCACTGCGGCGTCCCAGTCCTGACCCGCAGCAGGGACTCCATCGGAACGGATGCGCTTCGCGCTGACCCTCCTGCCATGGAGGGAGCGGAGGCGGCGGCCTCCGCCGTTCCGTACGGGGCCCGCACCACCTGTGGCGGCGGGCCCCGCAGGCGGGCTTGCTCATGCGTCTCTGGGTGAGCTTGCCGAGCGCTCCGAGGCTGCCTGGAACTTGGGGAGGGCGAAGGTGGGGCCCCGGACGATCATCCACTCCCGCGGTCACCGCTGACGCGGGGAGCGCCCCGCCGCGGTGTCTTCCGGCCGTATTCTGGGCGCACCTCGCGGTGGGTCCACGCGCTCGAGTTTGGTCCAGCCGGTCCAGCCTCGCTGCTTCAGCAGCTCGATCAGCCGGCGGGCGGGTGGCGCGGCGTCGAACGCCAGTGTGTCCATCAGCTTGACGAACGGTGGCTCGATGTCGGCATCGTCGACGTAGTCATCGCCCTGCTCGTCGGCCATCCGCGTGATGTACGCGGCCAGCTTGTCGGCCAGCTCGACCAGCCGCGGGTCGTCGTCGGTCCGGTCGAGGGCCCGGCCCAGGGTGAGATAGAAGTCGACGAGCTGCGGGTCGGCGAGCTGCTCCCGCTTGCGTGCCACCCACTCCGGGACCCACTCGGGTGAGTGCGCGGCCAGCGGGATCCAGCCGTCGCGTTCGACCTGGACGATCCGCTCGTCGACGCCGAGCGCCCGCAGCCGGTCGAGAAACTCGACCACCTCCGGTGGCAGCGCCAGGCTGTCCCCTGCGGCAAGCCGGGCGATCCGCTCGCGGTGCCGCTGCCGCTCCCGGATCTCCGCCCGCAGCCGCCGGTCGATGTCCGCGACCGCCGCGGCGAACTCCTCCGCGTCGGCCTGCAGCAGCTCCCGCACCCGCGCCAGCGGGACCCCGGCCTCGGCGAGGGTCCGGATCCTGATCAGCTCGACCACGGCGCCGGCGTCGTACCGGCGGTAGCCGGAGCGGTCCCGCTCCGGCTCCGGCAGCAGCCCCTTGGCGTGATAGTGCCGCACCGCGCGCACCGTCACTCCGGCGTACGACGCCAGCTCGCCGATGGTCAGCATCGGACCGGCCTCCCAGGAGTTGCTCAAGAAGTCGCCTGGCCCACTGGGCCTTGTACACTCCGGATGATCTGGGCGATCTCCGGGGCGTGGGTGAAGACCAGCCGGTGGTCGGCGTCGAGCCAGGACATGGCGATGTGCGGCTGCTCGCGGACAAGCCGCTCGACGCCGGCACGCCAGTTCTGATTGAACCGCGGCGCATGCCCTTCGCCGCCGACGCCGGCCATCGAGGTCGACATGATCACGCTGATGGGCCGCTCGATCTTCCGGTACCAGTCAAGGATCCCGGACCGAACGACATCGATCTCGACATTCAGCTCGAGAATCTCCTGAGCGGTGAGCAACACCTGGCGCGCGCTGACCCGCTCAGCCTCCTGCTGCCTCGCCAAGTCCTCCCACATTGCACGGAACTCCGGCAGAACGTCCTCGGTGATGAACGGTTCGGGCACCGGATTCGCCCCATCGATGAGAACCAGTCCGGCGACAGCACCAGGATGCTCGGAGGCATAGCGCACGGCCAGGTCCGCGCCCAACGAGTAGCCCACAAGCACGGGCGCCGCATCCAGGTCGAGGCGTCCCAGCTCCGCCATCACGGCGACCAGATCACCGAGGAACGCCTCGAAGGAGTACCGGTCGGCGGCCGAGGCGAGACCATGGCCCCGCAGGTCGAAGGTCATCACATCGTGGTCGCGCCGCAGCAGCTCGGCCAGCTCGTGCAGGTCGGCCTGCGTCGAGTTCAACCCAGGGCACAGGACCAGCGGTCGTCCCCGGCCACCGCGGGACACCGGGATCGTGACGCCGTCGTGGTGAACCATGAAGTGCCGCATCGTCCTGCCGCCTCTCTCAGCCCGCTCGCCATCGTCGTCGTGGTCGCCGTACGACTTGCGCTGCCCGCCGACCCCCAACCGCACTGGCTTCTTCGTCATGCCACCATGCTGAGAGGTTGACCCTGCGTCAGGGTCAACGGTCCTCCTCCCGCGGGCAACACCGATCCGTAGCGTCCCGGGACGCTGCCGAACCATCCTCCCCGCCGGCTTGCACGAAACGAAAGTCCCGCGACCGGCGCAGTGACGCAAGCACCAGGAAGGTCCGCTCGCTGGTCCTGGCGATGCCGTACGGCATTCGGGGACGTGCCGCGGGCCCGCGATCATCATGCCGTGCCCCTCCCCCATGAACCGCACGTGCCGGTCGTGGGCCGCATCGCGCATCGGCACCCCCCGTACGTGCCCCCGAGCCCCGGCCGATGCGGTCGTCCTGACCGTCCTGGTCGGGCCAGCTCGGCACCGGCATCGACGAGCGCGAACTCCTGGTCCACGGCGACGGAGTGCCCCAAGGGCGGACCCCGCAGGCCCGCCGGGCAGTGCGCGCCGCCCGCGCACGGAGACGGGCGTACGGGATGCCCGCATCCACCCCTGCTGAGCTTGTCTATGGTCCACCCGTGGAGGACCTGTTCGGGGGCGCTGCGCCGTACTACGCCAGATACCGTCCGGGCTACGGTCAGGCGGTGATCGAGCACCTGGCGGCAACGCTCGGGGCGGACAGCCGGGTGGACCTCGGCTGCGGCCCGGGCACGATCGCCATCCCGCTGGCCCGTCGGGTTAAGGCGGTGCTCGCCGTGGACCCGGCGCGGGCGATGCTCGCCGAGGGCAGGCGCCTGGCCAAGGGCGTCACCAACATCGCCTGGTTGCACGGCGACTCGATCGCGCTGCGGGCGCTGCCGGCGTTCGATCATGTGGTGATTCCACTGGATGGACCGCAGGGCGGTCCTGGCGCAGCTGGACGAGTTGTTGCCGCGGGGCGGCGCGGTCGTGCTGGTCGCCTCGCCGTTCTGCCACCTGGATTCCCGGGTTGTCACGCGGCGGCTGACCTGGGACGTGGACGGGCTGATCGGGCTCCAGCTCTCCTACTCCTACAGCTCGCCCGCCCGGCTCGGCGACCGGCTGCCCGCCTTCGTCAGGAAGCTGCGGCAGGCGCTGCTCGCCGACAACCCGGCAGGCCGGTGGGAACAGGAACTGTCGGCCGAGGTGCTGGTCGCCAGGCGGCCCGTGGTTGACCTCAACCGCAGTTGAGATTGCAGGATGGGCAACCGGGACCTGCCCCGCACTCGAGCGTGAGGAGCTTGTGCGCGATGCGGGTTGAGGCGAACACCTGTGGCGCAACAACCACAATCACTTTCAAAGGACTTCATGAAGCTGGAGATATACGCCGATGTGCTGTGCCCGTGGTGCTACATCGGCAAAAGACGCCTGTCGGCAGCCTTGGCGATGCACGCCGACCGCGACAGCGTAGAGATCGTCTGGCGCAGTTACGAGCTCGCACCGGAGGAAGGCCGGATCCCCGGCCCGACCGCCGCCGAGGCGATGGCCGGATGGTGGGGCGACCAGGCGCCTGCCCGGATCGCCCGGATCCGGGCGCTGGGCTCTGCGGAGGGCCTGGAGCTGAATCTGCATCTGGCCCGGCCGGTGAACACCTTCGACGCGCACCGGCTGGTCAAACTGGCCGCCGACCGTGGCCGAGCCGATCAGATGATGGAGCTGCTGCTGCACGCGTACCACACCCAGGGGCTGAACGTGGCGGACCTTCAGGTCCTTCAGCGCCTGGGCGGCGAAGCCGGCCTGGACACCGATGAGGTGCACGCCGTGCTGACCGGTGACGACTACGCCGAACAGGTACGGGCGGACCGCCGCCGCGCGGCCGAGCACGGCATCACGGGCGTCCCAAGCCTGGTGATCGACGGCCTGCCGCCGATCTCCGGAGTCCAGCCCGTCGCCGACCTGCACCGGCTACTGGAGCCCGGCCCGACCGGCTAGCCCGGCACGTACCGGCCACGCCTGACCGGGTCGGCTGACGCCGATCCGGTCACACCTCCGTACACGACTTATCTTCGGGGAAAGGAATCGCACTCGCGATGGACATCGGTATCGGGTTGCCCGGCCATGGCAGGTGGACCGACGGCACGGCCCTGGTGGAGTGGGCACGCCGCGCGGAGGCGCGCGGCTTCTCCACTCTCAGCGTCAGCGACCGCCTGGCCTGGTCGACCCCGGAGCCGCTGATCACCCTGGCTGCCGCCGCCGGCGCCACCTCGCGCATCCGGCTGCTGACCAGCGTGCTTCTCGCGCCCTTGCGCGCCAACCATGCGCTGTTCGCCAAGGCCGTCACCACGCTGGACCAGCTCGCCGGTCCCGGCCGCCTGCAGCTGGGGCTCGCCCCGGGCGCCCGGGAAGACGACTTCGTCCTCAGCGAGGTCGACTACAGCACCAGAGGAAAGCAGTTCGACCAGCTCCTGGATCGGCTCGCGGGGTCCTCGGCACCCGGTGACCCCGTCGGCCCTCGGCCGGCCACACCCGGCGGACCGCCTCTGTTGTTCGGCGGCAACTCGAAGGCGACCCTGCGCCGCATCGCCTCCCACGGGACCGGATGGATCGCCGGAGACGCGACCGTCCAGGACGTGCAGGACTTCGCCCCCCACATCCAGCAGGCGTGGGCCGAAACCGGCCGAGCCGGCTCTCCGCGCCTGGTGGCGTCGGTGATGTACGCGCTCGGGCCTGATGCCGAGGCAACGATCTCTGATGCCATCGGCTCGTACTACGCCTTTGCCGGCGAGGAGTACGCGCAGTACGGCATCTCCATCGCATACACCGCACCGGAGCAGATCACCGCCGCGATCGCCGAGTTCGATCGGATCGGCTGTGATGAGCTGATCTTCATGGGGAACGATCCCGATCCCGGGCAGGTGGACCTCCTGGCCGATGTGATCGGGCTGTAGCAAAGATCGAGACGGGCGAGGTTTCCGGCTGATGGCCGCCTCGCCCGTGCTGCAACGGTTTGGACGCCCCACTTCTCGTCGCGGTGGCGTACGTCTCTGGCGTTGAGACCGGTGTGGTCGGAGCCCTTGCCGAGATGACGAGGGATCGCTAGGCGGAGGACGCGAGCGCGGCGGGGATCTCGGCGAAGGTCTCCTCGACCAGTTTGGTCAACGTGTCGCGGCCACCGTGGCCGCCCTGCGCCGTCCAGCGCAGGGAGGCCGTGCGCCAGGCGGCCACGAAGATCTCCACGGTCAGACGGAGGCGCACCTCCTCGACGTCGGTCCCGGACCGGCCACTCACCACCTTGACCAGGGCCCGGGTGGTGTCCTGGCAGTAGCCCAGGCTGTGCGCCTGCAGCGCGGGGACGGCTTCGGACAACTCGCGGGCGGCCAGGAAGCGGCGATCCCAGTCGGGGTCCATGGTGCTCAAGGTGGTGTCCAACGCCACGCGGAGCGCCTCGATCAGCGGGCCGTTCATCTCCTGGGCGGCCACGTAGTCCAGATAGGCCGACCACAGGTCGCTGTCGGCGGCGAGCGCCACATCCTCCTTGGAACGGTAATTGCGGAAGAAGGTGCGCTTGGACACCTCCACGGCATCGCACAGATCGTCCAGCGTGGTGGCGTCGTATCCACGTTCGGTGAACAGGCGGAGTGCGGTCTCGGCCAGGGCTCGGCGAGTGCGCATCTTCTTGCGTTCGCGTAGCGGCAGGTCACGCAGATCATCACTCACATCACGAGGTTACCACCCAGAGGCTGTTGCGCTTTGACAGATAATGCCACTCAGTGGCAATGTCCCTTTGGTGGCCGATTGTGGCTGTCGAACATCCTCCGAAGGGCCCCGAACTCGTGACAACCGATCCCACTGCACGCTCCCGTCCGGCGATCACGCTGGCAATCGTGCTGCTGGCCTTCGCCGCCGTACCGATGTCCATCTCCGGAGCGGCCGTGGCGTTGCCCGACATCGGCGCCGACCTGCACACCGCAGGCGCGTCGCTGCAATGGGTCATGAACGCCTACAACCTGACGTTCGCCTCGTTCATGCTGGTCACCGGGTCCACGGCCGACCTGGTGGGACGCCGCCGCACCTTCGCGGCCGGCGCGGGGCTGTTCGCCATCGGCTCGCTGGCCGCAGCAGCCGCCCCCGGCATCGCCCTGCTGGACATTGCTCGCGCCGTGTCGGGCATCGGCGCGGCCGGAGTGTTCGCCAGCGGCGGCGCGATCCTGGCCACCACCTTTGACGGCGCAGCGCGCACCCGCGCGTTCGCGGCGCTCGGCAGTGCCGCCGGGCTCGGTCTGGCGGTCGGGCCGACCCTGTCGGGCTGGCTGGTCAGCGCGCTGGGCTGGCGTGCCGCCTTCGGATTGCACGCGGTCCTGGTGGTCGTGGCGCTGACTGGTGTCGGATTTGTCGCCGAGTCGCGTGCCCGGCAGTGTCCCCGGCTGGACATGATGGGTGCGGTGGTGTTCGTCGCCGGGCTGGGCGCGCTGGTCCTGGGTGCCGTCCAGGGCCCGGACTGGGGCTGGTCGAGTCTCGGCGTGCTGGCGCTGCTGGCCGCCGGGGTGGGGCTGCTGGCGGTCTTCGTCGTCCTGCAGGCGCGGTCGGCCGCCCCGCTGCTGGATCTGTCGCTGGTGCGCAACCGCCGGTTCCTGGCGCTGTGCATGGTGCCGGTGGTGACGACCTTCGGCTTCGTGACGCTGCTGACGTACCTGCCCACCTATCTGGTCGGCGCGGGCGGCCTGTCCGCCCAGCGCGCCGGGACGGTGCTACTGCTGATGACCGGACCGGTACTGCTGGCCCCGCCGCTGGCCGGAGGGCTGGTCAACCGGGGCGTGTCGGCCCGTGTGCTGATCACGGCGTCCCTGGCGATGTTCGCCGCCGGTAACGCGTGGCTCACCGTGATCGGACCCGCCACCCCCGTCGCCGTCATCGCCGGGCCGCTGTTGCTGATCGGCCTGGGCGCCGGGGTGTCGTTCGGCGTGGGTGACGGAACGGCGATGAGCCTGGTCGAGCCCGAGCGCGCCGGAATGGCCACCGGGTTCCTCAACACCATGCGCATCGGCAGCGAGGCCATCGTCATCGCCGTGTTCGGTGCGGTCCTGGTCAGCCTGATCGGCACCCGCGTCGGCTCTCCCGAACTGGCCGCCAAGGTCGCCGCGGGAAACCTGTCCGGCGGCGACCCGGCCGCATTGGCCGCCGGATTCACCCATGCCTTGCACATCGCGCTGTACGGAACAGCCGTTGTGTGCGCGGTCGGCGCGGTGGCCATCGCCGCCGCACTGGCCCCGCCACGCCGAGACATCGCCGCGACCCGCGCCCCCGACGATTCTCCACTGCCCACCAAGGTCGCCTGACCAGGCGTCTCGGGGTCACTGATCTCGCTGTGTTGTCGTCTTGACGCGCTTTCGACCGGTGCGGCAGCCGATCGGCTGCCTCGCCGGCTGCGGCGTACTCGGCGAGCAACTGCTCCTGGCCGGCGGGCAGCGGGGTGGAGGCGGGCGCCGCGCCACTTGGGCCGACCGTCGCCCCGTGTCCTCGGAAGTTGTCCCGGCCGGGTTTGAATGACGTCGGTGTCAAGGTTGCACACTTGCTTCATGATCTTCACGCAGGCAGAACTCGACTATCTGACCGGTCAGCACCTTGGCCGTCTGGCCACTGTCTCTCCGACCGGCAAAGTCCAGAACAACCCTGTGGGGTTCTTCGTGGACGCCGCCTCGGGCACGATCACCATCGGCGGGCACGCGCTGGGGGCGTCCAAGAAGTTCAGGAATGTCCAGCAGGGCAGCACTGTGTCGTTCGCCGTCGACGACCTGGCCTCGCTGGAGCCGTGGGTGGTGCGCGGCATCGAGATCCGTGGCTCGGCGGTGGCCCTGACCGACCACGAGCCGCCGGTGCCGTATTTCTCGCGGGAGATCATCACGATCACTCCCATCAAAATCATCTCTTGGGGGTTGGACGGGCCTCGGTCGAGCCGCAAGGTGTGAAAGCTTGCGCGGACAAGGGGCTACCTGAGCAGGAGCCGCGCAGCGCGTACGATTCAACCTCGATCTCACAACGCCGTGGCACCCAGCCACGAGCTGAGCAGTTCGCCGTCCCCGGTGACGATGAAGCGCTCGGCGTCGCCGGGTCGGAGCCGCCCGTAGATCAGCAGCAGCAGATCGCCGGAGGACCCGTGTACGGCGACCGTCGCATGAGCGTCGCCGACACCGGTTTCCCAGGTGCAGCCGTCCCCGAGCGTGATCAGCCATCCGTCATCGGTGTCGGTGGAGGAGAACCGCAGCGTCTCACCATCGCGGTTCAGCCGGCTCACGGGTTCAGCGATCCACGGGTAGTACGGCAGATTCTCAAGGAACTCATCGATCCCGTCGGCGGCGATGTCAGGGGTGATGTGTGGAGTGCGTCCCAGAGCGAGCTCGGCATCGGTGAGGTGGATGATCGCCTCACACAGCAGACGGCGCGGGAAGAACCGCACATGCTGGTCGGCCCCGTGAGTCCAGTTCGGGGCATCGGGGTCGGCGCTTCGGAGCGTGCGCAGCGACAGTTCCGCACTTTCGGCCAGCCAGGCCGGGTAGGCCGCCGTGTCCTGAGGCAGGTCGAGCGGTACGTCTCGGGACCAGACGCGCTCGGTCACGCGATGGCGTACCAGGTGCTCCATCCATCGGTGGGTGGTGCCGTGATGCGTGGTCAGGTCAGCGAGCGTCCAGCCAGGACAGGTGGGCACCGGCGTCTCCAGATCGGAACCCGCCATCAGTTCGACGAAGCGCGCGTCCACGGCTTCGATCGCATCGCAGTACTGCTCATATGTCAGACGAGTCACGAGAGCTGACGGCACCTCTCCCCAATCGCCGGTCTGGATCCCGACGCCGGTCAAGCGGCTTGTTCCAGGATCCATCGCCGGTCTCGCATTCGTGTCAGCCAGCGAGGTTATCCCTTGACACCGGCGTCAAGGTCAAGCGCCACTGGCACGCGCGTCGTGCGGAAGCAGTCGGTCCAAGGGACGGATGCGGCTGCTCACCGTGGGGTTGGGCGCGCTGCCCGGCGAAGCCGAAGCGACGGGAGTCGACTTCAGCGCACGCGGACGACGTACCGACGAGGCCATCGACGTGCTGCGGCGCTGCTGTGGGAAGGCGACGAGAAGGGCGTCAGCCTCGACGGCGCGGTCTTCGGCTTCGACGCCGCGACCAACGACCCGAAGCCGCGCTCAGTCACATACCTGCCGATCGCGCATCGGTGGGTCGAGCCGGGCGGCCGCACCATCCTCGCGAGCCCAAGCGCCGCGCCGAGCGGGGCCGATCATGAGATCTGCTCCGTGCCGCCACTGGCCGCGGTGCGTTCGATCGCCGCGAGTACCCGGTGATGACGCGCGGCGGCGTGGAAGTCCGGGTAGGCGGGGCGCCCCTCGGCGAGTGCCCGGGCGAACTGCTGGTAGAGCGCCGCCACGTTGGCCACCGGTCCGGCCGCCGGGTCGAAGGGGACGGTCCGGTACGCGTCGGGGACGGCCACGCGCTCGCCGCTGCCGGATCGGATGTCCCAGTCGGTCCAGTGCATGTAGGCGCCCGGTCGGGGTTGCGTGACGGTCAGCGTGTCCTCGGAGCCCACGAGCTTGACGAAGAACCCGTCGGGGGTTTGGCTGCCCCCGTGCACCACGACCGAGGTGGTGGCGCCGCTGTCGAGGAGCCCATGGAGCAGCACCTGGCTGGGCACCCGGTTGGCGACGGTCTGCCCGGTTCCGGCGACGGCGACCTGGTCGTGGAGGCGGGGAAGTCGTGCCGTGACCTCCACCAGCCGGCCCGCCATCTGCTCCAGCGTCGGCAGGAAATGCCCCGCCATGATCGTCAGCACCGATGTGCCGCCCGCGGGTTCAGTGCTCCATGCGAGTTCGGAAGCGATGGTCGCGCCGCCGAGCGGGCCGCCGGAGGCCACCATGATCGCTGACTCCAGGCGGCCGATCCTGCCGTCGGCGACCAGGTCGGCGACGAACCGCACGTCCGGCGAGTGGCAGCCCTGCAGGCACACGGCGTGCACCACTCGGGCGGCCGAGGCGAGATCGGCCAGTTCGGCCGCCTCGGCGGGGTCCACGGTCAACGGCCACTCGGACAGTACGTGCTTGCCCGCCTCCAGGGCGGCCCTGATCAGCTTGGCATGCTCGGGTGCCTTCACCGACACCACGACGAGGTCCACCTGGTCGTGGGCGATGAGCAGGCCCGGATCGGCGAACGCCAGCGGCACGCCGTAATCGGCCGCCACTCGCTCCGCGCTCTCCTGGCGTGTCGTCGCCACCGCGGTGACCTCGTACTCGGCCAGCGCCGTCAAAGCGGGCAGATGGGAATGCCTGGCCCACCCGCTTGCTCCCACCACTCCGGTCCTGATCACGTCACCGACCCCTCTAGTTATGTACCGCACGGTATGAAAATAGGGCAGGCGGGTTCACGGAATCAAGAGGTAACGTACCGATAGGTATAAAACTGTGAGGAGGAACGGCATGCCCGGAGGACGCCCCCGTGCCTTCGATCCCGGCGTCGCGCTCGACCGCGCCCTTGAGCTGTTCTGGCGGCAGGGCTACGAGGGCACCTCCCTGTCGGACCTGACCGCGGTGATGGGCATCAACAAGCCGAGCCTCTACGCGGTGTTCGGCAACAAGGAGCAGCTGTTCGCCAAGGCCCTCGACCGCTATGTCACGGGTCCGGGGGCGTTCGCGGGCGACGCACTGGAGGCCACCACCGTCCGGGAGGTCATCGAGCGCCTCATCCATGGGGCTGTCGAGCTGACCGCCGGCGCGCACACGCCCCAGGGCTGCTTGAGTGTGAGCACCGTCCACGCGTGCGGCCCCGATGCCGCCTCCGTCCGCGAACTGGCCCTGGCCTGCCGCATGGCTGGGGAGGCGGCTCTGCGGCGGCGCTTTGAGCAGGCTCCCGACCTGCCCGCCGGCCACGACCCGGCCACCCTCGCCCGGCTCGTCCACACGATCACCGACGGCATCGCAGTCCAAGCGGCCGCGGGCCGCCCGCACGAGGAACTCCGCGAGATCGCCGACCTCGCCCTGCGCACCCTCCTTCCGGACTGAACCCAGCGCTCGGCAACTGCCGCAGGGGCTGCATCGGAGCTTTCGACGATGTCCGTCGTTGCTGTGGGATGGGTGTGACTTGACCTTGTCACCGACGTCAACGTCTACCGTCGCAACATGAGCAGTTTGGACCGGGTCACCCTCCTCAAGCACGACCAGAGCTTCTTCGACGCCCTGGTGGCAAGCGATCTCGCCGTTCTGGAGGAACTGCTGGCGGACGACTTCGTCCTGGTCGGGGTCGAGGACGGGGCCGTCGCCGACAGGAGGATCCTGCTCGACCTGGTGGCCTCCGGCTCCCTCCGGTTCCCGCGGATCAACTCGTTCCCGGACGAGGCGATCGTCCGGGTCATCGGCACAGTGGGCATCGTCGTCGGGCGTACCGGCATGAACTTCACCAACCCCGACGGCGCCACGTTCAGCGCCGGAAGCCGCTACACCCACGTTTACGCCGCCGACGCCCACGGCGCCTGGCGCCTCGTCTCCGCTCAGGGCACCGCGATCAAGGCTTGATCCCCCGCTCGAGCACATGTCGTTCATGTTCCTGGGGCGCCGCGGTGACGACGTCGAGTTCCGCAAGCTCCAGCGCGGCGCTGCTGTCGAGCAGCATCCCGTACGCCATGAACGTCATGACCTGCACCGCGTCCAGAGGACCTCCCAGGGCGGATGCGACAGATCACACTACCGAGTCCTCCCGCACCCCAGCCGTGGCCCGAGCGGTCACGGATGGCCATGACTCAAAAGAATGCGTAGCGCGTTACTTCTTTTCGCTGCGATGCCGGGAGAGTGTGGACGGTACGCCCATCTCAACAGGAGGATGACATGTCGACATCCGTGGGCCAGGAACCCACTCCCCAGAACGTGCCATTCCTCGATGTCCTGGATCCGGCCTTCGACTTCGGCGCGCCCGAGGTCTTCGCGGCCCAAGCGGAAAGCTGGTACGCGACAAGCCCCTTGGGCCTGCTCGTGCTGCGATATGAGCACGCCAACAACCTCTTACGCGACCGGAGGCTCGACCACAACGGCAAGCGGTACCTGGAGACGAACGGGATCTTCGACGGTCCGATTTATGAGTGGTTCGTACCGATGATCGTCAACCACGACGGAGAGGATCACCGCCGCCTGCGCCGTCTGATGAGCAAGGCGTTCACCGCACGCACGGTGGAGAATTTGCGCCCGTTCATCCGGGCGCAGGTCGAGCAACTGGCCGAGGGCCTGGCGTCGGACAAGGCGTGCGAGTTCGTCGAGGGCTTCGCCGCCCGGCTGCCGCTGGCGGTCATGTGCCGGTTGCTCGGCGTACCGCCCGAGGACTACGACGTCTTCGGCACCTGGACCAGAGACATCGGCCTGATCTTCAGCCTCGCAGCCGGGGGCGATGTCGTCGCCAGGGTGGAAGCCGCGGTACGCGGCCTGAACGGCTACGCCGACTTCCTCATCGAGGAGAAGTCGGCCAGGCCCACCGACGACCTCAGCTCCGCCCTGGTCGCGGCCTACCACGCCGACGACGGCCGCGTCAGCAAGGACGAGCTGCGCAACCTCCTGGTCACGCTCGTGTTCGGCGCCCAGGACAACACCCGGTACCAGCTCGCCAACGCCATGGTCGCCTTCTCCGAGCACCCCGACCAGTGGACCCTGCTGGGGCAGCGGCCGGAGCTGGCGGCACAAGCCGTCGAAGAGGTGATGCGCTGGCTTCCCTCGGCGGGCACCATCTACCGGTTCGCCGCCGAGGACTTCGACTACGAGGGACTGCACATCGAGCGCGGCACGTTCCTCGTGATGTGCGTGAACGTCGCCCAGCGCGACCCGCGTGCGTACAAGAACGCCGATCAATTCGACATCACGGCCGTCAGGGACAATCCCCCGCTGCAGTTCGGCGCGGGCCCGCACCACTGCCTGGGCTCGGCTCTCGCCCGCGTCGAGATCGGTGAGGCGCTCCCCATTCTCGCCGCACGGCTGGGCCCGCCCTCCGTTGTGGGCACGATCACCTGGCAAGGCCCCATCGGAATCCAGGGCCCGGACGCGCTACCGCTGCGCTTCGGCTGATCAGTGCCCGCGGCCCGCCCTCCTTCCGGGACGGGCGGGCCGCCGGCGTCAGCAGAGCCGGACGGGAACAAGACGCCCTGTGAACCGCTCGGCGTGCTCGCCGGTGGTCACGGGGACGATCAAACCTGCGGACGTTCCCCGTTACCGAACTAGGTACGCAGAGGGTTGCCCAGTTGCCGTCGCGAGGTGACGCCCTCGATCAGCGCGGCCACGATTTCGCCCGGGCAGAAGGTCGCGACGCGGTGCTGCTCGTGATCACCACTGCTCGGGTACGGCGAAGGACTCCGGAGGCTCAGGCGTCGTCAGCTGCGCTGTCGTCGCTCGCCTCGTCGCCGAGGCTGAGCAGCAGGGTGCGCAGGGTTGCGGCGAGGTCGTCCTGCTGGTGCCGGTCGAGCCCGGCGAGGATGCGTCGTTCGTTCTCGAGGTGAGCCGCGACGGCGCGGTCGATGAGCTCGCGGCCGGCGGGCGTGAGGGCGACGACGACGGTACGCCGGTTGGCGGGGTCGACGTCGCGCGTGACGTAGCCCTTGGCGACGAGCCGGTCGAGCCGGTTGGTGACGGCGCCCGAGGTCACCATCGAGTGGTGGGCCAGCATGCCTGCGGTCATGCCGTCGGGTGAGCCGGCGCGCCGGAGGGTGGCGAGAACGTCGAACTCGCCCCGTTCCAGCCCGAACTCGCTGAAGAGCGCTTTGAGCTCGCGCTCGGCGATCCGGGTCACCCGGGAGAGGCGGCCGAGAACCCCCATGGGGGACGCATCGAGGTCCGGGCGGGCGTGAGCCCACTGCTCCACGATGAGGTCGACGGCATCTCGCACCATAAGAACTCCTCAGCGTTGAACTGTTTGACGTTAAGGTACCACTTGTCGTACCGTCTGCAGCGTTGAACATTTCAACGTTGAGAGGTCTTCATGAACATACTGTCGCGTACCGCGCTCACCGCGCTCGCGCCGGCCAGTTGGGGCACCACGTACCTGGTCACCACCGAGTTCCTCCCGTCCGGTCACCCGTTGGTGTCCGGCGTGATCCGCGCGCTGCCGGCGGGGCTGATCCTGCTCGCCATCACGCGCAAGGTGCCGCACGGCAAATGGCTGTGGCGCTCGTTGCTGCTCGGCACCCTCAACATCGGCGCACTCTTCGCGCTGCTGTTCGTCGCCGCCTACCGCTTGCCGGGTGGCATCGCGGCGACCCTCACCGCCGTCCAGCCGTTGATCGTCGTCGGCCTGGCGTTCCTGCTGCTCAACGAGAGGCCCACACGCTGGCGGCTGGGCTGGGGCCTGGTCGGCGTGGTGGGCGTCGGGTTGATCGTCCTGCGCGGGCGGCTCACGTTCGACCTGCTCGGCATCCTGGCCGGCATCGCGGCTGCCGGCGTGATGGCCGGCGGGATCGTCCTGACCAAACGCTGGGGACGTCCGGAGGGCGCCGGCGCAGCGACCATCGCCGGCTGGCAGCTCACCGCGGGCGGTCTCGTGCTCCTCCCGCTCGCGCTCGCGTTCGAGGGACTCCCGCCCGGACTGGATCTTCGTGCGATCGGCGGCTACACGTGGCTGTCCGTGGTCGGCGCCCTGCTTTCCTACCTGGTCTGGTTCCAGGGCATCGGCAAGCTGCCTGTGGTCGCCGTGTCGTTCCTCGCCCTGCTCTCCCCCATCGTCGCCACGATCCTGGGCTGGCTGTTCCTCGGCGAATCCCTGACGCAGTGGCAGGGTGTCGGGTTCGTGCTCGCGCTGACCGCCATCGCCGCCGCGCAGTTGCCGCCCGGCCTCGTTCGCAATCTTGTCCGTGTTCCCGTCACCGCCAAAGGAGAATGAGCATGTCGCGCACCGTACTGATCACCGGAGCCACCGGAACCGTGTCCACCGCACTGATGAATGCGCTGCGAGGGACCGTTGTGGACCTTCGTGCGCTCGTCCGCGAAGAGTCCAAAGCGGACGGCCCGCGCCGGCACGGCGCCGAGGTCTTCGTCGGTGACCTCGATGACGCCCGGTCGCTGCCGCCCGCCTTCGAGGGCGTGCACGACGTGTGGCTGCTCACCCCGAACGGCCCGCGCGCGGCGGAGAACAACATGAACGCCGTGTGGGCCGCACGCCAAGCCGGCGTGGAGCGCATCGTTCGCCTGTCCGTCGTCGGCGCGGAACACGACGCGCCGAACCGCAGCGGCAGGCTGCACGCGCTGTCCGACCGGGAGACCGAACGGTGCGGCATGCGCTGGACGATCCTGCGTCCACACTGGTTCATGCAGAACCTGCTGAACGAGTCGGGCGACATCTCCGCCACCGGTACGTTCTCGCTGAACATGGGCTCGGCGCGGCTCGGCATGATCGACGTACGCGACATCGCCGAGTGCGCTGCCCGGGTGCTCCTCGACGACCCGGACCGCCACCACGGCCAGACGTACACTCTCACCGGCCCGCGCTCGCTGACGTTCGACGAGGTCGCCGGCCAATTGAGTCTGGCTCTCGGCAGGTCCGTCACGTACCTGCCGGTCAGCGACGACGCCAAGCGCAAGACACTGCTCGGCTACGGCGTTCCGCAATGGATCGCCGACATGCTCGAGGAGTACGCGCAGGCGTATGTCTCCGGCTGGGGGGACTTCACCACCGATACGGTCGCCGGCCTTCTCGGCCGCCCTCCGCGCGACATCGCCGACTTCGTCCGCGACCACGCCGCAGCCTTCACCTCGGCCGACGACAACTGAACCCGACACAGGCGCACACGGGCCGAGCCGTGCGGGCAGCTCTTCGTCTGCACAGAACCGGCAGCCTCCGGCCGGGCGCGGCTCGCCACTCTGCGCTCATCGAAGGGTGGCCATGAACCTCCCAAGCCGGTCGATCCCTTCGCGAAGTTCATCCGTTGACGCCGCGTACGAGAGTCGGACGTGTGTCTCGGCGGTGTGGACGCCGAAGTCTCTGCCCGGGGTGAGGGCGACGTGCGCCTCCTGCAGCGCTCGCTCGCAGAACTGCCAGGAGGTGAGCCCGGTGCGGCTGACGTCGAAGTACACGTAGAACGCGCCGTCGGGCGGGACGGGGACCGGCAGTCCGATCCGCGCCAGGCCCTCAAGGACGAGTGCGCGCCGCTCGGCCAGCTCGGCGCGGCGGGCCTCACAGACCGCGAGGGACTCAGCGGAGAAGCAGGCCAGAGCGGCATGCTGCGCGGGGGCGGACGCGCAGAGGAAGTAGTTCTGGGCCAGGCGCTCCATCGCGGGAACGAGGATCTCCGGAACGACGCACCAGCCGAGTCTCCAACCGGTCATGCCGAAGTACTTGGAGAAGCTGTTGATGACGATGGCGTCGGGGTCGAACGACAGCACGCTGCGAGGTGGGCGGCCCTGGTCGTCGTGGTCGCTCAGGTTGAGGTAGATCTCGTCGACGATGCGCCATGCGTCCCGCTCGCGTGCGAGTTCGCTGATCGCCGCGAGTTCGTCGGCCGGGGCCGAGGTGCCGGTCGGGTTCGACGGGGTAGCGATCATGACCCCGCGAGTCCTGTCCGTCCAGCTCTGCTTCACCGAGGCCGCGTCCAGTTGAAAGCGGGTCTCGGCGGTGGCGGGGATGAGCGTGACGTGGGCGCCGAAGCTTTCGACGATCTGCCGGTTGCAGGGATATGACGGGTCTCCGATGAGCACCTCGTCGCCCGGGTTGACGAGTGCGGCGGTGGCCAGCACCAGGGCGGCCGAGGCTCCCGCGGTCACGATGACCCGGGAAGGGTCGACCTCGACGCCGTGCTCGTTCCGATAGAACCGCGCGATCGCCTGCCTCAACTCGGGCAGCCCGAGTGCCGCCGTGTACGGCATCGGCCTTCCGTCCATGACCTCGCGCAGCGCGTTCAGGACGGCCGGGGGCGCGCCGAAGTCCGGCTCACCGATGCTGAGCTTGACGACGTGGTGTCCCTGGGACTCCAGCATCGCGGCGTGCTTGCCGAACTCCATGGCGAAGAACGGGGCGACAGCCCGCGCACGCTGCGAAATCCTCACGCCACGACCTCCAGCTCGCTCGCGCGTGGGTTCATGTCGTCTGCCATGGCTCTCCTTGATTGCTCCGGTGGAAGCGTGTCACGCACGCTGCTCCCCCGGCCGTGCTGCCTGCAGCAGGAGCAGTCTGGCGGCGGCCATGAAGCGCAGAGCGGGATCGGTCCTTCCTCCGTTCGCCGTAACGGGAGGGAAGCTTATGCGTATTTCGCCCGACAGTGTTCCTAACTCTCCCGTCTTGTCCTGATTGTTTTGGGGGATCATCTTGTGCGGGGACGCGCTCGCCGGTTGTCGACGTCGCTCTTCATGACGAGGGTGGAGCTGAGGCGCTGGACGCCGGGGAGGGTGGCCAGACGGTCGTCGTCGAGCTGCTGGAAGGCGGGCAGGTCGCGGGTGATGACGCGCAGCAGGTCGGGGTCGCCGAAGAGCCGTTGAGCCTGCAGGACGTGAGGGACGGCGGCGACCGCCTGTTCGAAGGCGTCGACGAAGATCCCGGCGATCGCCCTGCGGTGACTCTCGCCCAAGTCGGCGGCGCGCTTGACCTCGATCACCATTCAGCCCTTTCTCGCGTCGGGCGATGAGGGCCTCGATACCGTTCAGGAGCCTTCGGCGTCCGCGATCTCGATCGCGGCATCGGCGATCCGGTCGAGGGTCAGTCCGGGACGGGGACCGCGGCGGGACACGGGTTCCCGCCCCCACATCCGCGCGCGAAATGCGGGCGCTGGGAGGGGCGGGGGTCATGGTTCCGCTGGACGATGGCACGATTCTCCCCGGCATCCCTAGTGACCGTGGAGGACCTGATGTTGTACGGGCGGGACCGGGAGACGGCGGAGCTTGGGCGGTTGCTTGCCGATGCCGCGGCAGGGCGGGGTGGGGCCGCGATCGTCTTGGGAGAGCCGGGCGGGGGGAAGTCCGCGCTTCTGCGATGGGCCGGCGCCACCCCGGGTTTCCAGGTGTTGACCTGCACCGGCGTGGAGAGCGAAGCGGAGTTGCCGTTCGCGGCGCTGCAGATGTTGCTGTCAGGCGCGATGCGGTGTCTGCCCGCGCTGCCCGCGGTTCAGTCTGAGGCGTTGCGTACGGCGTTCGGGTTGACCGCGCCGGGTGGCGACAACCGGTTCCTGGTGGGGCTGGCCACGCTGTCGCTGCTGGCGGAGGTGGCCGCGGAAGGGCCGGTGCTGTGCCTGGTGGACGATGCCCAGTGGCTTGACCGCCCGTCGGCCGAGGCGTTGGCGTTCGTGGCCCGGCGCCTGGCGGCGGAGGGGGTGTTCCTGCTGTTCGCGGCGCGGGAGGGGTTCGTGCTTCCCGGCGTGCCCGAGGTGGTGCTCAAGCGGTTGGATCCGGTGGCCTCGCGTGAGCTGCTGGCCGAGTACGCTCCCGATCTTCCTGGCCACGTACGGGATCGCGTGCTCGCGCAGGCGGACGGGAACCCGCTGGCCCTGTGCGAGCTGCCGCGGGCCGAGATGGACGACCTGGGGCCGCTGCCGCTGCCCACCCGGCTGCAGGACGCCTATCAGCGGCGCATCGGCAAGCTGCCCGCGCCGACCCGTACGGCGTTGCTCGTCGCGGCGGCGGAGGAGAGCGGCGCGCTGGCGGCGACGCTGCGCGGCATGGCGGAGCTCGGGGTGGCGGCCGAGGCGCTGGTGGCCGCCGAGAGCGAAGGGCTGGTCACGGTCTCGGATCAGTCGGTCGCCTTCCGGCATCCGCTGATCCGGGCGGCCGCTTACCGGGGCTCGCCGTTCACCGAGCGCCTGGCCGCGCACGCCGCGCTCGCGGCTGCGCTGGCCGACGATCCGGACCGTGCCGCCTGGCACCGGGCGGCGGCGACGACGGGTCCGGATGAGGAGGTCGCCGCGGCGTTGGAGGCAGCAGCCGTACGGGCCAGGGAGCGCTCCGGTCACGCCGCCGCCGTGGCGGCGCTGGAGCGGGCGGCGCGGCTCACGCCCGAGGACGGGGCGCGGGTACGGCGGCTGGTGACGGCCGCCGAGACCGCGGTGGACGCGGGGCAGCCCGACCGTGCCAGGCATCTGGCCGGACAGGCGCTCAGGCTCACCGGGGACCCGCGCGAGCTGGCCCGGATCGCCGCCGTGCGGGGCCGCGTGGAGTTCGAGCACGGCTCCTTGCGTACGGTGCACGAGGTCCTGGTGTCGGCGGCCAAGCAGGTCGCGCCGCTCGATGCCGACGCGGCCGCCGCGATGCTGACCGACGCGGCGCGGGCCTCCTGGTCGGCCGGCGATCCTGGACGTGTCGCGGAGACCTACCGGTTGCTGTGCGAACTGCCGCCCGATCCGCTCAGGCAGAAACTGGTCGACTCCATCGGCGGTGCGCTGAAACTGTATTCGGACGAGGCTGCCGAGAATGTGACGCTGCTGCGCGAGCACGTCGCCCATGGCCGGTCCGGGCCGCCCGCGCTCCAGCTCAACGTGGCGCTCCAGGCCCTGTTGACCGGCGACTTCGACGACACGCGCGACATCATGGCGGGGCTGGCGGAGGCATGCCGTAGCGGCGGAATGATCGGCCGGCTCCCCGCCGTACTCTGCACGCTGGCGACCGCAGAGATCAACCTGGCTCGGTATCGCGACGCGGCCGGGTCGGCCGCCGAGGCGCTGCGGATCGCCGAGGACACCGGCCAGCCCAGCCGAGTGGCACACGCCGAGGCTCTCCTGGCGTACCTGGCCGCCGTCAGCGGCGACGACGAACGCTGCAGGGAGCTCGCCGAACGCAACCTTCGCCTCTTCCCCGCGCACGCCAACGCGCTCATGGCCGCCTGGTGCGAGTGGGCCCTGGCGCTGCTCGACCTCGGGCGGGGCCGTCACGAGGCGGTGCTGGATCGTTTGGAAGCAGCAACCCGCGGGCCGATCGTGCATGTGGGGCCCGCCGTACACTTCGCACCCGACCAGGTGGAGGCGGCGGTACGGCTGGGCCGCCCGGAGCGCGCCCGTGAGCCGCTGGCCCGGCTGGAGCGGTGGGCGGCTACCGTACGGCTCCCGTGGGAGGACGGGCTCGTGCTGCGGTGCCGCGCGCTGCTGACCGGCGACGGAGCGATCTACGAGAAGGCGCTGGAGCTGGAGGGCGAGGCGCGGCCGTTCCAGCGGGCTCGCACCGAACTGCTGTACGGCGAGTGGCTGCGGCGCGAGCGGCGCAAGACCGAGGCGCGCGGGCACCTGCGCGAGGCGCTGGGGCGGTTCGAGCGTCTCGGCGCGACCCCGTGGGCCGACCACACCCGCGCCGAGCTGAGGGCGGCCGGCGAGAGCTCCGCGCCGGCCGCGCCTGACCTGCTCGCCCAGCTCACACCCCAAGAGCTGCAGGTCGTACGGCTGGCCGCGACCGGCGCGACGAACAAGGAGATCGCCGCCCAGCTGTTCCTCAGCCCCAAGACGGTCGGGCACCACCTCTACCGCGCATTTCCGAAGCTGGGCATCTCGACCCGGACGGAGCTCGCCCGGCTGCCCCTCTAGGGACGCCAATTAGGGCACATGCCCGATACCCCGGCAAGATCCGCGCTTCTACCTTCTTGTCCTGCGACAACAACGCAAGACGAGGAGTGTGGAAGCGATGGAGCTGGCCATCGAGGTGGCGGGACTGGTCAAGTCCTTCGGCCGGGCCCGGGCTCTGGACGGGCTGGACCTGACCGTGCGAGCCGGGGAGGTGCACGGCTTCCTGGGGCCGAACGGAGCCGGCAAGTCGACCACGATCAGGACCCTGCTGGGCCTGCTGCGGGCGGACTCCGGCACGGCCACACTGCTGGGCGGGGATCCCTGGCGCGAGGCGACGGAGCTGCACCGGCGGCTGGCGTACGTGCCGGGCGACGTGAGCCTGTGGCCGTCGCTGACCGGCGGCGAGGTGATCGACCTGCTCGGCAAGCTGCGCGGCGGCCTGAACGCGAGCCGCCGGGCCGAGTTGCTGGAGCGCTTCGAGCTGGACCCGCGCAAGCGGGCCAGGACCTACTCCAAGGGCAATCGGCAGAAGGTCGCCCTGATCGCCGCCTTCGCCTCCGACGCCGAGCTGCTCATCCTCGACGAGCCGACCTCCGGGCTCGATCCGCTGATGGAGGCGATCTTCCAGCACTGCGTGGCCGAGGAGAAACAGCGCGGCCGTACCGTCCTGCTGTCCAGCCACATCCTGTCCGAGGTCGAGGCACTGTGTGACCAGGTGACGATCATCCGCCGGGGGCGGACGGTGGAGTCCGGGACCCTCACGCAACTGCGCGGCCTGGTGCGCACCCGGGTCACCGCCGACCTGGCCCACGAGCCGAACGGCCTGGCTCGCATGCCCGACCTCCACAACGTGCGGGTGGACGGCAACCGGATCGAGTTCGAGGTCGACCAGACGCGGCTCGACGCGGCGCTCGCCGAGTTGGTCCGGGTCGGCGTGCGCAACCTGACCTGCCAGCCGCCCTCGCTGGAAGACCTGTTCCTTCGCCACTACGAGTCCGAGGCAGTGAAGTAGATGAACGGCGCCTGGATCCTGACCAAGCTCATTCTGCGCCGCGAGCGCTTCATCGCCCCGGCCTGGCTGCTGCTTCTCGCCACGCTGGCTGCCGGGCAGCTGACCCGCTACGCCGAGATTCCCGACATTTCGTCTTTTGCGCAGGAAATGGCGGCCAACAGGGCGCTGACCGCCTTCGCCGGCGAGGTCTTCTCGCCCACGCTCGCCGGCATGGCGGTCTGGAAGAACGCCGACGCCATCTACACCATCCTCGGCCTGATCATGATCCTCACCGTCATCCGGCACACCCGGGGCGATGAGGAATCCGGCCGCGGCGAACTGGTCGGCGCCGGCGCCATCGGCCGCCTCGCACCGCTGACCGCCGCACTCGCCGTCGCCTGCGGCTCCGCCGTACTGGCCGGTCTGATCACGGCCGCCGCCATGGTCAAGGCAGGCGCCGACGGTGCCGGCTCCCTCGCCTTCGGCGCCGCCATCGCGGCAGCCGGCCTGGTCTTCGCCGCGATCGGCGCCCTGGCCGCCCAGCTCACCCAGACCGCGCGCACCGCGATCGGGGTCGCCGGGCTGGGCCTGGGCCTCAGCTACACGCTGCGCTTCGTCTCCGACGGCAGCGGCCTCACCGTGCTCAAGTGGCTATCCCCGCAGGGCTGGTCACACCTGGTCAAACCGTACGGCGCCAACGACCTGGCCGTGCTGCTGCTGAGCCTGGCCTGCTCCGCCGCCGCGATCGCCCTGGCGTGCCGGCTGCGCGTACGGCGCGACCTCGGCCACGGCCTGATCCCGGAGCGCCCGGGCCCGGCCGGATCGGTACGGCTGCGCAGCTCGCTGAGCGTGGCCTGGCGCCTGCAGCGGGGCCTGCTCGGCGGCTGGACCATCGGGTACGCGGTCGCCGGCCTGGTCTTCGGCGCCCTGGCCGCCTCCATCGAGGAGGTCGCCCGCCAGGGGGCCGCGGTGCAGGAGTTCTTCCGCCGTTACACCGCCTCGCCCGAGGCCACCATGACCGACGCCTACCTGTGGCTGATCGTGCTCAGCCTCGGCTACGTCTCGGCCCTCTACCCGCTGCTGACACTGCTGCGGCTGCGCACCGAGGAGACCTCCGGCCGAGCCGAGCTCCTGCTGTCCGCCCCCGTCCACCGCCTGCGCTGGGCCGCCGGCCACCTGCTGTTCGCGCTGGCGGGCAGCGCGTTGATCCTGCTGGTCGCAGGGCTGACCATGGGCCTGGTCGCCGGCTCGCCCGGCAAGGTGCTCGCGGGCGCTCTCGTCCAGATCCCCGCGACGTGGGTCATGGCCGGGGTCGGCATCCTGGCCTTCGGCCTGTTCCCCAAGGGGGCGGCGGCGATCTCGTGGGCGGCGTTCCTGTTCGTCAACCTCTTCGGCGAGGTGCTCGGACCGATCTTCGGCATCGACTACTGGATCGCCAAGTACTTCGTGCCGTACCCCAACCTGCCCATGGTCGTCTCCGGCGAACCCTTCACCGCCACGCCCACCGCGATCATGACCGGCCTCACCGCGGTTCTCACCGCCGCCGGCCTCGCCGTACTGAAGCGCAGGAACCTCACCTGAGCCGCGATCCCGCCCGATGATTCGGTCATCGGGCGGGATCGCGTACATGCCCGCGGGCTGCGCGCTCACCACCGTCTCCACCCGCCCGCCCCGCGAGGGCGGGCGCCGCACCGGCTTCGCGGGCGGATATCTCACCGGCCTGATCACCAACCTCG
>NZ_JBITMP010000028.1:0-149314 GCF_044466425.1 Nonomuraea sp. NPDC049400 | reverse complement strand
CGCCCGGAATCGACAAATCCCGTTCCAAGCAACAACGCCAGTGGGCACTCGAGTCAGACTCCGGGCAACTCCTGCCCTTCAAGTCTCACTGTGGGCGATCGGCGAGCGCAGCGAGCGGGGGTTTTCGGGGGGCGCGAAGGGGGGCGTGAGCCCCCTGGGAGGCGCTGCCTGGAGCTCTCGTCGCGCGGAGCGCGCCCCCATTGCGCAGGACCATGCTGTTCCCCCGCCCGTACACTCCCTTAGGCGGGTTTGTGGCCGGCGCGGAGGAGGCCGTACGTCACCGCCTGCTCGAGTGCCTGCCACGACGCGTCGATGATGTTCTCCGCCACCCCGACCGTGGCCCACTCGGCCGTGTCGTCGCTGGACGTGATGAGGACGCGGGTTATGGCGCCCGTGCCGTGGGTGCCCTCCAGGATGCGGACCTTGTAGTCCACCAGCTCCAGCTTCGCCAGCTCGGGGTAGAGCTTCTCGAGCGCCAGACGTACCGCCTTGTCGAGGGCGTTGACGGGGCCGTTGCCCTCGCCCGTCGCGACGATGCGCTCGCCCTTGGCGTGGAGTTTGACGGTGGCCTCGCTGACCAGTTCGCCGCCCTTCGTGCGCTCCACGATGACCCGCCACGACTCGACCTCGAAGTGGCGCTTGCGCTCCCCGTGCACGGTGTCGCGCAGCAGCAGCTCGAACGAGGCGTCCGCGGCCTCGAAGGTGAAGCCCCGCGCCTCCAGGTCCTTGACCCGGGCCACCAGGCTCTTCGTGTTCTCCGGGGTCAGTTCGTAGCCGAGCTCGCGGCCCTTGAGCTCCACCGAGGCGCGGCCGGCCATGTCGGAGACGAGCATGCGCATGTCGTTGCCGACGGCGGCCGGGTCGATGTGCTGGTAGAGGTTGGGGTCGACCTTGATTGCGCTGGCGTGCAGGCCGGCCTTGTGGGCGAAGGCGGACGTGCCGACGTATGGGGCGTGGGAGTTGGGGGTGACGTTCGTGACCTCGGTGATCGCGTGCGCGATGCGGGTCATGTCGGCCAGGGCGTCCGCGGGCACGAGGTCGAAGCCGCGCTTGAGCTGGAGGTTCGCCACGACCGTGAAGAGGTTGGCGTTGCCTGAGCGCTCGCCGTAGCCGTTCGCGCAGCCCTGTACGTGCGTCGCGCCCGCCTTGACGGCGGCCAGGGTGTTGGCGACCGCGCAGCCGGTGTCGTCGTGGCAGTGGATGCCGACCCTGGCGCTGGTCTGCACGGCCTCGTGGACGATCTCGGCCAGCTCGTCGGGGAGCATGCCGCCGTTCGTGTCGCACAGGGCGATGACGTCGGCCCCGGCTTCGGCGGCGGTCCTGAGGACCTCGAGCGCGTACGCTGGGTTGGACTTGTAGCCGTCGAAGAAGTGCTCGGCGTCGAGGAAGACTCGCTGGCCCTCCGCACGAAGGTGAGAGACCGTGTCGCGGATCATCGCGAGGTTCTCCTGGAGAGTCGTACGGAGGGCGAGCTCCACGTGCCGGTCGTGGCTCTTGGCGACAAGGGTCACGACCGGCGCGCCGGATTCGCGCAATGCGGCCACCAATGGGTCGTCGGCTGCCTGCACACCGGCCCGGCGGGTCGCGCCGAACGCGGCGAGTTGCGCGTGCTTCAGGTCGAGCTCTGTTTGAGCGCGCCTGAAGAACTCTGTGTCCTTGGGGTTGGCGCCCGGCCAGCCCCCCTCGATGAAGCCGACGCCCAGGCCGTCCAAGTGGCGCGCGACGGCGAGCTTGTCGGCGACGGTGAGGTTGAGCCCCTCCTGCTGTGCGCCGTCACGCAGCGTCGTGTCGTATACGTGGAAGCGGTCGTCGGCCATGAGTCTCTCTTCTCTCAAAAGTTCGCTGGAAAGCAAAAAGACCCCTCACGGACGTGAGAGGTCTGCGCGCTGGCGGTGTCCCTTGTCAGCCAGCGCGCCTGCCGATAATGAGCAGACCGTAGAACATGGTGCCGTCCAGTCTGCCATATGGATTCACCATCTGGCACACCGATCTCACCTCCTGGGACAGTCCGCTACACCGTGACGCCGTCTCCCCCGGTGATGACGCGCTCCAGCGCCGCCGCGTCGAACGCCTCGTTGCCCAGCGTCCGCCCGTCGAGCAGGACCGTCGGCGTGCCTTCGAGCCGGACCTTGGCGCTCTCCTCCACATGAGCCTTCGCGTACGACTGCGACCTGACGCATTCGTCCACCGAGGCGCCCGCCTGTCTGGCCGCCTTGACCAGATCCTCGACGGCGAAGCCGGACGCCTGGCCGTGCGGCGCGGGCTGCATGGCGTACAGCTCGTCCCTGAAGGCGAGCCAGCTTTCCTCGGGGACGCAGCGGGCGGCAGCGGCGGCGCGGATGGAGTTCGAGCGCATGGGCTCGTCCCTGAAGATCGTCACGGGGTGGAAGACGACCTTGACCTTGCCTTCCATGGCCAGTTTCCTGATGGTGGCGTCTACTCTGGTGTGCAGTTCCTTGCAGACGGGACAGTCGAAGTCCTCGTACACGTCGAGCACGGGAGCCTCGCCCGAACGGTCGGCCAGGACCATCGAGCCGTCCACCTGCCGGGCCAGCCGCACCCCGTCGGACGACTCGCCCGGCTTCGAGAACGCCAGCACCCCGAGTACGGCGATGGCCACGCACGCGAGCGCCACCGCCAGCAACCGCTTCATCATCAGCCCACTCTCACCTCATTGATCGCGCAAACCCTACCCGATACCGGAAGAATGGCTACATGAAGGCATATCTTCTCGACCCCTCCGTCGCACAGTACGTCTTCGCCCACTCCACCTCGCCCGACTCTCTGCTGGAGGAACTGGCGAAGGAGACGGCCGAAGCCACGGGGAACGCCGCGGAGATGCAGATCTCCCCCGATCAGGGCATCTTCCTCACCATGATCACCCAGCTCGTGGCCCCCCAGGTGGCCGTCGAGGTCGGGACGTTCACCGGCTATTCGTCCGTGTGCATCGCCAGGGGGTTGTCCGGCGGGCGGCTGCACTGCTTCGACGTCAGCGAGGAGTGGACGTCCATCGCCCGCCGCTACTGGCAGAAGGCCGGGGTGGCCGACCGGGTGACGCTGACGCTCGGGCCCGCGCTGGAGACGCTGGCCGCCTTCGACCAGCCCATCGACCTGGCGTTCCTCGACGCCGACAAGGGCAACTACCCCGGCTACTACGAGCTGCTCATGGAGCGCCTGCGGCCCGGCGGGCTGATCGTGGCGGACAACACGCTGCGCAGGGGGCACGTGGCGGACCCGGCGCACAACGAGGTGACGACCGTGGAGATCAGGCAGTTCAACGACCTGGTGATCGAGGATCCGCGGGTGACCGTGCTCATGCTGCCCGTGGCGGACGGGATGACCTTGATCAGGAAGAACTAGCGCAGCGCGTCCTTCGCGGGGCCGGCGTCGGCACCGGAGTGGCCGGGTCCCGGGAGACCCGGCCACCGCGGGTTAGGCGATCTTGTGGATCCAGTTGTGCGGGTCGGGGCGGGCGCCGTACTGGATGCCCACGAGGTCCTCGCGCACCCGCATCGTCACGGGACCCGGCGTGCCGTCGCCGATCGTCCAGGAGCGGTCGGCGCCCCGCACCGAACCCACCGGCGTCACCACGGCCGCCGTCCCGCACGCGAACACCTCGGTGAGCTCACCGGACTCGCACCCCGCCTGCCACTCGTCGACCGAGATGAGGCGCTCCTCGGTCTCCAGACCCAGATCGCCGGCCAGCTCCAGGATCGACTCCCTGGTGATGCCGGGCAGCAGGGTGCCGGTCAGGGCAGGGGTGACGAGCTTGTCGCCGAAGACGAAGAACAGGTTCATCCCGCCCATCTCCTCGACGTACTTGTGCTCGTGGGCGTCCAGCCACACCACCTGGTCGCAGCCGTTCTCCACCGCCTGCCGCTGCGCCACGAAGGCGGCAGCGTAGTTCCCGCCGCACTTGGCGAAGCCCGTGCCGCCGGGGGCGGCACGCGTGTACTCGGTGGACAGCCACACCGAGACCGGCTTGACGCCACCCGTGAAGTACGAGGCCGCCGGGGAGGCGATGACCAGGTACTTGTACGACTTCGACGGGTAGTTCACGCCCAGCCCCGCCTGGGTGGCGATCATGAAGGGGCGCAGGTAGAGGCTGTGGCCCTCGGTCGTGGGCACCCACTCCTTGTCGGTGTCGACAAGGAGCTCGAGCGACTCCACGAACGTCTCCTCGGGCAGCTCCGGCATGGCCATCCGGACGGCCGAGCGGTTGAAACGGGCGGCGTTCGCGTACGGGCGGAACGTCACGATCGAGCCGTTGACCTGGCGATACGCCTTGAGCCCCTCGAACAGCTCCTGCGCATAGTGGAAGACCGAAGTGGCCGGGTCGAGCGAGAGCGGGCCGTACGGCATGAGCTTGGCGTCGTGCCAGCCCTGCCCTTCGGTGTAGTCGATCGAGATCATGTGATCCGTGAAGATCTGCCCGAAACCGGGGTTCGCCAGTACCTGCTCCCGCTCGGCCGCGGTGCGAGCGTGGTCGGATAGCTGCACGTCGAAGCTGAGCTTCTGAGCGATGGTCATGACGGAGGTCCTTCTCTCTGCGAAATCTGCCCAAATCTACAGAAGACTGCGGATAGGCGGTGGCGGGTGGCACTGCTCGCAAGCAGCCCCGTACTTCTTATTGTCTCGCTATATGGGATGGCAAGCGGCCGATGGGGTGGTTAGGCCGTTTGGACGCGAAAAAGCGCCCGGCGGTCCTCTGCGGACCACCAGGCGCTTGCGGGGCTAGGCGGTCCCTAGCCGGATACTCGCGCGGTGATGTCGTCACCGATCTCGTGAGTGGTGCGGCCGGTCCAGCCGGTCAGCCGCTCGAGGATGTCGTCGGCGACCGCCTGCTCGACCTTGGCCGCCTCGGCGTGCAGCCCGAGGTGGTCGAGGAGCATGGCGACGGACAGGATGGTCGCGGTCGGGTCGGCCTTGCCCTGGCCGGCGATGTCGGGCGCGCTGCCGTGCACCGGCTCGAACATGCTGGGGGCGGTCCGCTCGGGGTTGATGTTGCCGCTGGCCGCCAGGCCGATGCCGCCGGCGATGGCCGCGCCGAGGTCGGTGATGATGTCACCGAACAGGTTGTCGGTGACGACCACGTCGAACCTCTCGGGCTGGCTCACGAAGAACATCGAGGCCGCGTCGATGTGGCAGTAGTCGGTCGTGACCTCGGGGAACTCCTCCGCCACGCGGTTGACCGTGCGCTGCCAGAGGTCGCCGGCGTAGGTGAGCACGTTGGTCTTGTGGACGAGGGTCAGCTTCTTGCGGGGGCGCGACTTGGCCTTCTCGAAGGCGTAGCGCACGACGCGCTCGACACCGTGGGCGGTGTTGAGCGACTCCTGGGTGGCGATCTCGTGCGGCGTGCCGCGCCGCATGACGCCGCCGGTGCCCGCGTAGAGGCCCTCGGTGCCCTCACGGACGACGATCATGTCGATGTCTTCTGCGGGCGTGTCGGCCAGCGGGGTCTCCACGCCGGGGAACAGCTTGACCGGGCGCAGGTTGACGTAGTGGTCGAACTCGAAGCGCAGCCTGAGCAGCAGGTCGCGCTCGAGGATGCCCGGCGGGACGCTGGGGTCGCCCACGGCGCCGAGCAGGATCGCGTCGTAGCCGCGCAGCTCCTCCAGCACCGCGTCGGGCAGGGTCTCGCCGGTGCGGTGATAGCGTGCGGCGCCGAGGTCATAATGCGTGGGCTCGATCTTCGTGCCCACTGCCTCCAGGACCTTGAGGCCCTCGGCCACGACCTCGGTGCCGATGCCATCACCGGGGATGACTGCCAGACGGATGTTACGCGACTCCATGAGCCGTACCTTACCGCGTCGTCTCGACTGACGAACACTCCATCTCATCTATCGGACTTCGGTTCTCATTTCCCGGACGTCCGTTTTGCCCCTATTGCCATCCTTTGACCGTTTCGTTAGAGTCCGTCGAGCCTAATCCACGCAGCGGTTGCGTGGAGCCGGGGACCCACTTTCCCCCTGGGGCGAATCGGCACCCCCATGCCGTAGGGCTACTTCCAGGCCCGAGCCCGTCAGCTAACCCGGCCGGCCGCATGGAAGGACAGACCCCTGTCTCGCATTGCCATTGCCCTGGCGGCGGGCGCCGTCGGGCTCATTCTGGCCACCCCCGCCCAGGCAGCCCCCAAGGACGACCCCACCACTCTGACCGACCCCACCACCCTGACCGGCGCGGACATCAAACGCATCCGGCAACAGCAGGCGCCGAAGCCCGCCTGGAAGATCGCCCTCAATTTCGCCATGAGCAAGCGCGGCACCCCGTACGTGTGGGGCGGCGCCAGCCCGAGCGGATATGACTGCTCCGGGCTCATGCTCAGGGCGTACCAGCACGGGGGGATCGAGCTGCCCCGCACCGCGCGCGAACAGTACGCCGCGTTCGACAAGAAGATCGCCTGGAAGGACCTCAAGCCCGGCGATCTGGTCTTCTTCCACAACCTCGGGCACGTCGGGATGATCTCCCGCCCCGGCTACATGGTCCACGCGCCGCGCACGGGTGACGTGGTCAAGGAGGAGCGCCTGAACGCCTGGCGCAGGAACTCCTTCGTGGGCGCCGTCCGCCCCGACCCCAAGGGTGTGCGCCTCTGGGGCAAGCTGAAAGAGCAGCTCAGCGCCCCGGCGCCCGCCACGCTCAAGGCGACCGTGTAGGAGGCGCGCCGCACGTCAGCAAGGCGACATCGAGACGACGGCGCCCGTCTCCGCACTGTGCGCGGGAAATAGCTCGTCAAGCGCATCGGCGGCGTAGCCGTGGCGCTGTCGTCATCGATCGTCGCCCCTGCGCGGGGCGGCGGCGCGCACAACGCGGCCTTGCTGGGCGCGCTCGCGCCGGCGCGCGCGGCGTTAGCGTTGAGGCATGGCGCCAGAAAAGGTGCAACTCACCGAGGAGAAGGCGACGCTCCTCGCCACCCTGTACGGACGCGCGCTCGACGCGAGATCACGGCACCCGATTCTCGGCGACGACATGGCCCTCGAAGCGGTCGGCAGGATCGACTTCGACTTCCGCAAGACCGGCATGAGCCCCGCCCTGGCCGCCGCCGTCGCGCTCAGGGACCGCTTCATCGACCGGTGGGCCGCCGCGTACCTCGCCACGCACCCCGAAGCCACCGTGCTCCACCTGGGCTGCGGCCTCGACACCCGCTTCTACCGGCTGGCGCCGCCGCCCACCGTCCGCTGGTACGACGTGGACTATCCCGAGGTCGTCGAGCTGCGCGGCCGGCTGTTCCCCGAGCGGCCGGGCCACCGCGTGATCGGCTCGTCGGTCACCGACCTGAAGTGGCTGGAGCAGGTCCCGGACGACGCTCCCGCGCTGGTCGTCGCCGAAGGTCTGGTCTACTACCTCCACCCGCACGACGGCCGGGCACTGCTGCGGGCGATCGTGGACCGCTTCCCCGGCGGGCAGGTCGTCTTCGACGCCATGAGCAGGCTCGGCGTCCGGCTGCAGAAGCTCAACAGGCCCGTGCGGAAGGCCGGGGCCACGCTCCACTGGGGCATCGACGGCCCCGGCGAGCTGGTGTCGATCCATCCGAGGCTGCGCTGCGTGAGCGCGGTGAGCGCGTTCGACATCGGCGGGTTCGACCGCCTGTCGCCGCCGCACCGGATCTCGGCCTGGGTCGCCGGGGCGATACCGGGCGTGAAACGGTCGGCGGTGTTCTACCGGCTCGAGTTCTGAGGAGCCCCGCCGTTGTCCCGGCGGTCCAGGGCGGTCTGCACGGCCTCCGCGGCCTCGTCCTCGTGCTCTTCCGAACGGTTCCAGGCATACATCTCGTACATGTGACTCATCTCATTTCGCGAGCGTTCCAGAGGGACGTCGGACTGCGTTTCATTGCCGAACCCGTTCGGAGGGCTGTGATGGATGTCCTCGCTTCGCTGCGGATCCATCACAGCGCAAATCCGACCGAGCCTGCTCTCGCAGGGTCCGGATCACGGACCGGGCGAATGGGACTTACTGGCCGACACACAACGCCACTCACCGCGGCGAGTCGTCGACCTGCCCTAACAGGCCCCGCCGCGGCAGGTAATAAGTACGAGAACCTGGCGCATTTCCAGTAACAGTACCTCAGCAATCTCGTTGGATGTCCTACTATCTCGCATGCTGAGACGCAAAGGGCCGCCACCCGGAACGATCCGGGTGGCGGCCCCAGGGCCGGAAAGGGCGGTCAGTCCTCCAGATCCACCGAGCGGCCGCTCTCAGCGCCGATCTCGCTCACGATCTGGTCGATCACCTCGGCCGGGATCGCCGAGTCGACGGTCAGCGCGATGAGCGCCTTGCCGCCCTTGGTGGAGCGGGCCACCTGCATCGAGGCGATGTTGACGCTGTGCTCGCCGAGGAGGCGGCCGACCACGCCGACGATGCCGGGACGGTCGGTGTAGGTGAAGAACGCCAGGTGGGACGTCGGCTCGATCTCCATCTCGTAGCCGTTGACCTCGACGATCTTCGTGATCTGGCGAGGGCCGGAGAGCGTGCCGGAGACCGAGACCTGGCGGCCGTCGCCGAGCAGGCCGCGCACGGTCACCACGTTGCGCCAGTCGGGGCTCTCCGAGCTGGTCACCAGCTCCACGGTGAGACCGCGGTCCTTGGCCAGCAGCGGCGCGTTGACGTACGTGACCTGCTCCTCGATCACGTCGGTGAACACGCCCTTGAGCGCGGCCAGCTCGATCACCCGCACGTCCTCGGAGGCGATCTCGCCGCGCACCTCGACGTCGAGCTTCGTGGCGACCTCGCCGGCCAGCGCGGTGAACACGCGGCCGAGCTTCTCGGCCAGCGGCAGCCCCGGCTTGACCTCCTCGGCCACCACGCCGCCCTGGACGTTGACGGCGTCCGGCACGAACTCGCCCGCGAGCGCCAGCTTCACGCTCCGCGCGACCTGGGTGCCGGCCTTCTCCTGGGCCTCGTGCGTGGAGGCGCCGAGGTGCGGCGTGACGACGACCTGGTCGAGCTCGAACAGCGGGCTGTCGGTGCACGGCTCCTTGGCGAACACGTCGAGACCCGCTCCCGCGACGCGCCCCTCCTTGATCGCCGAGTAGAGCGCGCCCTCGTCCACGATGCCGCCGCGGGCGACGTTGATGATGCGCACCGACGGCTTGACCTGGTGCAGCTCCCTGTCACCGATGAGACCGAGGGTCTCCTTGGACTTGGGCAGGTGGACGGTGATGAAGTCGGCCTGCTTGAGCACCTCTTCCAGGCTGAGGAGCTTGACGCCCATCTGCGCGGCGCGGGCCTGCGGCAGGTAGGGGTCGTAAGCGATCAGCTCGACGCCGAACGGCTGGAGCCGCTGGGCCACCAGCTGGCCGATCTTGCCCAGGCCCAGGATGCCGATGACCTTCTCGTCGAGCTCGACACCCGTGTACTTGGACCGCTTCCACTCCCCGTTCTTCAGCGCGGCGTGAGCCTGGGCCGTGTTGCGCGCGCTGGCCAGGATGAGGGCGACGGTCTGCTCGGCGGCGCTGGTGATGTTGGAGGTCGGCGCGTTGACGACCATGACACCGGCCTTGGTGGCGGCTTCGACGTCGACGTTGTCGAGACCGACCCCGGCGCGGGCGACCACGCGCAGCTTGGGCGCGGCGGCGATGGCCTCGGCGTCGACCTGCGTGGCGGAGCGGACGATCAGGGCGTCCACGCCGGCCAGAGCGGGCAACAGCTGGGAACGGTCCGCGCCGTCGGTGTGGCGGACCTCGAAATCAGCCCCGAGTACGGCGAGGCCAGCCTCGGACAGCTCTTCTGCGACCAGAACGACGGGCTTGTTCACTGGTGTGGATCCTTAACGGCACGGCGGGCTTGGGGGGACACGGGGTCCCCCGGCTGTCCCACAGAGTCTATCCGTCGCTTGTGAACGTGTTCACGAGAGGCCCCACCATGTGAGACCGGCCCCGCCTAGGTGCATAGTCCGCTACCTGCGGCGGTCCGCTGAACGCGGCCCGCCGTACCCTCAGGCGACAAACTCATCCACTCCGCATACATCTTTGTCTTGATCGGGAGATTTATTCGCCATTAGCCTGATAAGCCGTGGCCGAGTACCTAGGGTTCGTCTTATGAGCATCGGGAATCCTGCGCTTGCCGACGTGCTCGCACAGCATGGCACCCCGCATCGCCTGCTGAGCGCTGTCGCCGACGGTGGAGTCCTGGTGGCGGTGCGACCAGATCGCTCAGTCGTCCTCGGGACGACGCAGGCCGGTGACCGGGTTCTCCTCGGTTACACCAGCGCCGCCACCTACGCCAGGCACCGCGGTAGTCATTCCCTATCGGCGTGCGACGCCGACACCATCCTGGACATCCAGCGCGTCACCGGCGTGCGGGAGATCGTGATCGACGCGGCCGGACCAGCCGCCGCGGCTGTGCCCATCGACGATCTCCAGCGCTTCCTCACCTCGACGCGCACGGGGCCGACGCCCGTCCTGTCAGGGGCGGTGCCGGCCGCGTACGCGACGGGTGCGATGGCGACCGTGTCACGCGGTGCCGCGCTGGCCCAGGCGGCGCCCCCGACGCCGCACGCGCCGACGCTGCCGTGGGTGCCCGCGCCCCGGCCGCACCTGTCGGGGCCCATGCAGCAGGTGGACCCCGGCTACCGGCGGTGCACCCATCCGATCCTGCCCGCGCTGCGGCAGGCCATCGGACAGCTGCTCATGGACTTCCCGCTCGTGCACCACGTCTGGATCTCCGAGGCGCGTACGGCGTCCGGGGCTCCCGGGATCATGCTGCACGTGAAGGTGCACATGTCGGCGGCCGAGGACGTCGTACGCGACCTGCACCGCCTGGTCCGCGCCCGCCTGCCGCAGTTCGCGGCCTCCGGGGCGCCGATCCTCATGGCCAGGGTGGCGGACGCGCGCAGCGAGCGCCGGATGATCGAGATCGGCGCGCACGTGGTGTGCGCCAGCGTCACCGACTGACGCTTTACATGGCGAAACGGGGCCCGGGAATCCGGGCCCCGTTCGCTCTGCCTTGGGCTCAGGCCATCCTGCGCGCCGGCACCAGCCGCGTCCGCGTGCACAGCCCGGCCACGAGCGCGGCCAGCAGGGGTAGCCCCACCACGACCTCGGCCAGGAAGAGCCAGGGAATGGCGATCGTCGTGGACCATGGAAGAGCGTAGATGACGTCGCCGGAGCCGAGGAAGCCCGAGCGAGTCGTCGGCCAGGTCAGCGCGACCCCGCTGGCGACCCCCGCGACGAGCCCCACCAGGGCGCCGAGGCCGGCGATGTAGGCGGCCTGGGCCGCCACCACGAGTCTGCGCACCCGGGGCGCCCCGCCGACGGCCGTGAGGGTGTCGAGGTCCCGGCGCATGTCGGCCGCGGCCAGGCCGGTGGCCGCGAACGTGCCACCGAGCACCAGGACCAGCGCCGCTCCGAGCAATATCAGCAGCACCCTGAAACGGTCCTTCTCGGTGCTCTCCTGCACGCGGGCGAAGACATGGTCGCCGACCACGGTCCTGAGCTCGGTGGTCAGGCGTTGGTCGTCGGGAACGACGTGGTCCGCGTAGAGGACCCGCTCCTTCGCCTTGAGTCCTGCCTGCCTCAGCGCCGACTCCGGGATGACCACGCCGACCTGGGAGGGGTCGGCACCGTTCGATGCCACGGCGGGCACGCGCAGTTCCTTGATCTCCTTGTTGGCCTCCTCATCCCAGCGGTACGCATCCAGCGTGACCACGCCGTCGCGCACCAGGTCGGGGCCGAACGCCACGGCCTTGCCGGCGGCCAGCGCCGCCGCGGCCTGCGGGTCCCGGCGCTTCTGGAGGAAGGCGAGCAGCCGTTCGTCGCCGACCGGCATGGGGTAGAAGCGGTCCCCGGGCTGCCGGCAGTCGAGCGTACAGTCCTGCCGCCAAGAGAGGCTCAGGGTCATGGGCCGTCCCTGCGCGTCGGTCGCCTGCAGCCCGCTGACCAGGCTCACCCCGGGCAGCTTCGCCTGGACGACCTCCTTCAACTTGGCCCATCCCTGATCGTCCACCGCGGTGGGCGCGGCCTGGATCATCGTGGTGTTCAGGGGCAAGAATGAGTCGCGGTTCGCCTCCTGCTGGATGAAGGAGCTGTTGGCGGTGATGCCGAGGGCGACCGCTACCGCAGTGGCCGCCATGACAGCCGCGCTGGCGGAGGCCGTACGGACCCGATGGCGCGAGGCGTCGCGCACGGACAGGCGCAGCGGGAGCGGCAGCCGACCGGCGAGCCGGCCCGTGGCCTGGACCAGCCACGGCATCAGCGCGACCAAGCCGAAACCGACCACCATCGCGGCCACCACGACGGCCAGCGCGTCCCTCCGCACGGCCCACACGCCCGCCGCCACCCCGAGCACCACCAGCACGATCCCGAGCACGGGCCGGCCCGCACGACCGCGTGTGTCCACGGCGGCGCGCCCGGCCAGCACCTGCACGGGACTCTGCCGGCTCGCCTGGATCGCGGGCACGACGGCGGCGGTCAGCCCGCTGACCACGCCCAGGACGGCCACGCCGAGCACCTGCCCCCACGGCACGTCCGCCGGGCCGTGCATCCAGTCCAGCCGGCGGGCCGCGTACGACTCCACCAGCAGCCCGGCGCCGATGCCGAGGGCGGCGCCGAGCAGGGCCGCCGCGCCGCCGAGCAGCAGCCCGTCGGCCAGCACGATCGCCTTGAGCTGCCGCCCCGAGCCGCCCTGCGCGGCGATCACGGCGAGCTCCCTGCGCCTGCGCCGCAGCCCGACGGCGAAGGCGGGCCCCGCGAGCAGGACGGTCTCCGTCACGATGAGCACGACGGCGATGCCGAGCTCGACCAGTCTCTCCGAGCGTCGAGGGCCGGACTGGTCGAAGTCGGCGGTCTCGATCACGGCCCGCGAGGTGGCGGCCAGGCCGGCCTTGTTGAGTCTCAGCACGTCCGACCATTGGACGGGGGCGGCGGTGTCGATGAGCCAGCCGCTGCTGTTGCCGTCGTTCTGCGGCGGGAGGAGCCCTGCCGGCAGGGCCACCATCTCGCGCGCGCCCGGCCGGTTCGGGTTCTCGGCGACCCCGACCACCCGCACGGTGCGGTCCGGCCGCCACACCTTGATCGTGTCGCCGATCCGCACGCCCCTGTCGATCATCGCGGGCGACACCGCCGCCTCGCCGGGCGCGGTGGCGAACCTGCCCTCGACCAGGCGGCGCATCCCCTGGGTCAGCGGGTCGCGCATGTCGGCCTCGAAGACGTCGGCCCGGTCGTAGCCGTCCGCGAAGCGGGCCTCGACGACGTTGGACTGCCAGCGGAGCATGCGTCCCTGGAGCAGGGTGCCGATCTCGGCGGGCGTCCACGGCCGTTCGGACCGCCGGGCGGGGGGCTGGTTGGCCACCTCTCCGTCCGCGCGCTGCTCGACGGGGGTGCGGAACGGGAGTGTGATGATGCGGGCGTCGGCCATCCCCAGCGTCGAGTTCAGCTTGTCACGCGGGGTGAGGCTCGTGGTGGCCGCGCCGGTGAGGACCGCCGTGATGACCAAGACCGGCAGGCCGATCATCACCATGATCAGCGCGGTGCGGCCCTTGAAACGCAGGGCGTCCCTGCGGGAGATGCGCAGCGCGGCGCGGAACGCGCTCATCTGGCGCTCTCCAGGCGCACGGCGTTCGACTCCACGATCAGGCCGTCACGCAGGTAGACCACCCGGTCGGCCCAGGCCGCGTAGCGCGGCTCGTGGGTGACGAGCAGCACCGCGGCGCCCTCGTCGCAGCGGGTGCGCAGCAGCTGCATGATCTCGTCGCCGGTGGCCGTGTCGAGCGCGCCGGTCGGCTCGTCGGCCAGCAGCAGCCGCCGCTCGCCCGCCAGCGCCCTGGCGATGGCCACGCGCTGGCGCTGCCCGCCGGACAGCTCCTCGGGGAAGCGGTCGGCGACCTCCCCTGCCCCCACCTCGGCGAGTACGGCCAGCGCCTCCTCACGTGCCCGCCCAGACCGTACGCCGTCGAGCTCCCTGGGCAGCATCACGTTCTCGGCTGCCGTGAGGGACGGGATCAGGTTCAGGTCCTGGAAGACGTAGCCGACGCTGCCGCGCCTGAGTTTGGCCAGGTCCTTCACTGTGGCGAGGTCCCGGCCCTCGATCGTCACGGTCCCCGAGGTGGGCCTGTCGAGGCCACCCGCCACGTTGAGCAGGGTCGACTTGCCCGAGCCCGATGGGCCCATGACCGCGACCAGCTCCCCCGCCGACACCTCCAGGCTCACCCCTTTCAGGGCGTGCACCTGGCCGTGCTCGCGGGTGACGTCCCGCAAACTCACCACAGTCATGACGTCTTCTCCTTGGAAACGGCCTCGCAGTGGTCCAGCCAGCGCTGCTCCGCCTCGGCCTTGAAAATCAACGAATCGAGGACCAGCCGCTGCGCCGTCCCGCCGGTCGCGGCGCGCTTGGCCCTGGTGAGCTCCTGCAGCCCGCGCATGGTGGCCACGCGCTGGGTCTGGATGACCTCGGCCACGTCCACGCCACCGGCCACCGCCATCGCGATCTTGATAGCCAGCTCGTCCCGAGGCCGGTCGGTCTGGGCGACGGGGGTGCTGAACCATCGCTCCAGCTCCTCCCGACCGGCCTCGGTGATCGTGTAGACCGCGCGGCCCTGCTCGTCGGCGCCCCCTGGCGCCACCAGGCCATCGCGCTCAAGGCGGGACAGCGTCGTGTAGACCTGGCCGATGTTCAACGGCCAGGTCGCCCCCGTGGACGCCTCGAACTCCACCCTCAGCTGATAGCCGTAACGCGGTCCGCTGCTCAGCAACGCGAGCAGTCCGTGTCTGATCGACATGGATACTGAGTATGCATACTGAGTATGCCCTCGGCAACTGATCCGCGTTTTCTGGACAGCGAGCGTGCTTCAGTCGGATACTCGCTACATGAGTTCCACGCATCCGCCCTTTCGCGCGTCCGACGGGGAACGCGACCGCGCGATCGAGGAGCTCAAATACCGCGCCGTGGAGGGCCGGATCTCGCACGACACGTTCGTGGGCCGGGTGGACCAGGCGCTGCGCGCGCAAAACCAGCACGAGCTCGACGAGTTGGTCGCGGACCTGCCGCGACGGCCTTCGCTCCGGCAGCGGCTGACCGACGCCGTCGCCTCGGTCTCCGAGTTCACCACCCGGTTGCAGTCCGCGTGGCGGCGTCCCCGGCTGCCCCGGCTGGCGCTGCCCGATGACGACCGGCTGCGTTACGTGGTGGGCCGGGGGTCGGCGTGCGACCTCGTGCTGTCGGATCTGACGGTGTCCCGGGTCCACGCCGAGCTGCGGCGTCAGGGCGACGGCGGGTGGATGCTGGTGGACCTGGGCTCGCTCAACGGCACCCGGCTCAACGGGTGGCGGCTGGTGGGTCCCGCACGGGTGCGGTCGGGCGACGAGATCTCGTTCGGCGACTGCGGCTTCCTGCTGACCTCGGGCCAGCCTTCCCTCTGACGTCGCGCCCCCGCAGGCCCGATAAATACGGATATTTGCGGATTACATCGGGGCTGGGGTGATTCATGCTCTCATGCGATCCCCCAGTCACTTGGAGACCCCATGCGGCGCACCTCAGCATCCCTCGTCGCGGGCGCGCTCGTCGCAGCCCTCGCGTGGGCGTCCAGCTCCTCCTCCACCGCCGTCGCCCTGGAACCCGCCGCGGGCGTGGCCGACCTGACCCAGGACATCAACAAGATCCTCAGCGACTCCCGGCTCACGATCGCCAGGGCAGGCGTCGTCGTCAAGAGCGCGGCCACCGGCGAGGAACTGTACGCCACGGACGCCGGCAAGCTCCTCACCCCCGCGTCCAACACCAAGCTGTTCACCTCCGCCGCGGCCGCGGAGACGCTCGGGCTCGACTACCGCTTCCCCACCACCGTGCTGAGCACCGGGCGCAAAGTCGGCTCGGCGCTGACCGGCGACCTGGTGCTGCGCGGCACCGGCGACCCGACCATGCTGGCCGAGGACTACGACGCGCTGGCCGCCAAGGTGGCCGCAGCGGGCGTCAAGGTCGTCACGGGCAGGCTGGTGGCCGACGACACCTGGTTCGACTCGCAGCGGCTGGGCAACGACTGGTCGTGGGACGACGAGACCGCCTACTACGCGGCGCCCATCTCGGCGCTGACCGCCTCCCCCGACAGGGACTACGACGCCGGCTCGGTGATCGTGTCCGTGGCGGCCGACGGCGACAAGGTCAAGGTGTCCACCACGCCGGAGACCGGCTACCTGAAGATCGTCAACGAGGCCACCGTGGGCTCCGAGACCGATGTGCTCATCGAGCGACAGCACGGCACGCGTACCGTCGTGATCACCGGCACGGTGAAGGACCCGTACCAGGAGTGGGTGGCCGTGGACGACGCCACGGCGTACGTCTCCTCGCTGTTCCGCGGCGCGCTGGCCAAGCACGGCGTCAGGGTGCTCGGGCCGACCGTCACGGGCGCGACCCCCGAAGGGGCCACGGAGCTGGCCGAGCATGAGTCGATGACGCTGGGCGAGCTGCTGGTGCCGTTCATGAAGCTGAGTAACAACATCCACGCCGAGATCCTCACCAAGGCCATGGGACGCAAGGTCGCGAACCAGGGCACGTGGCCGGCCGGCCTCAAGGTCAGCACCGACTTCGCCAAGGCCAACGGGGTGCAGGTGATCAACATGCGGGACGGCTCCGGGCTGTCGCGCCGCGACGGCTTCTCGCCGGGCTCGATCGTGCAGCTGCTGACGGCCGTGCGGAGCAAGCCGTGGTTCAAGACCTGGTACGAGTCGCTGCCCATCGCGGGTAACGCCGAGCGCTTCGTCGGCGGCACCCTGCGCAGCCGGATGCGCAACACGCCGGCCGCGAACAACGTGCACGCCAAGACGGGCTCGCTGACCGGGGTCACGTCGCTGTCCGGGTACGTCACGAGCGCCGAGGGCGAGCCGCTGATCTTCTCGATCATGCTGAACCAGTACCTGTCGTCCTCGCCCAAGGACATCGAGGACAAGATCGCCATCCGACTCGCCCAGTTCTCGCGCGCCAACCCGACCGCCGACGCCGTGCAGCTCCGCGCCACGGACCACGGCGCGGCGGGCGACCTCGAATGCTCCTGGCTCAAGCCCGCGCAGTGCTAGTGATTCTTTGAGACCGCAGCGGCCCTCTGACGTTCAGGGGGCCGCTGCGGTTTACCGGCAAGCAAGCTTGGAGCTCCAGGTTGCATCCGAAATTTCCATACATAGCCGACGCTGGAGCGCCAGAATTCGGGTTCGACGCTGTGTCGAACCCTGAACCGGAGGACAGAATGCGCAGACTGCTCCAGGCACTCACCTGCCTAGGGAGTCTGGCGGCATTGTGCCTCCCCGTGCCCGCCGCGCAGGCGGCGGCCTCGTCGGCGTGCCGCGTGCTCGCGGCCGAGCCGGTCGCGAGCAAGGGCGTGGTACGGGGGACCGCCACCAGGACGGGCTGCACGGACCAGGCCCGGTTGCGGGTACGGATCATGGTCGTCGTGCCGGGCGCCGACCGGGTCGTCAAGAGCGGCTCGAAGGTCGTCGGCACCGGGCGGGTGACGGCGGGCGTACAGTGCTCCGCCACCCCGCGCAGCTATTACGTGGTCGCGACCGACGCACAAGGGCACACCAGGCAGTCGCGCCCGGTGAGGCTGTCGTGCGCGTCGGGCGGCGGCTTCGCCTCAGCGGTCGAGGAGGAGGTCGTCCGGCTCACCAACCAGGCCAGGGTGAAGAAGGGCTGCCGTCCCCTCGTCCACGACCCCAGGTTGCACCTGGCCGCCGAGCGCCATTCGGCGGACATGGGAGCCCGCAACCGCCTCACGCACGACTCCAGCAGCGGGCGCACGTTCGACCAGCGCATCAAGGCGGTCGGCTTCTCGGCCAGCATGATCGCCGAGAACATCGCCCAGGGCCATCCCACCGCCCGCGCCGTGGTGAACGCCTGGCTCAAGAGCCCGGGACATCGGGGGAACATGCTGAACTGCTCCTTCACCCACATCGGGGTCGGGCACCACACCAAGGGACCCTCCTGGACCCAGGTCTTCGCCGCCCACTAGAGCCAACCACCCGCCAGAGCCAAGGGAGCGTCGGGCCTCCACCGGCCACACCCGAGCCGGTTTCCCACCGCACGCCCACTGCGCTCCCTTCCGAGCGGGCCCGGCCGCGCCTCCCCCCGCACTCAGGACCGCGGCCGGGCCCGCACCCCCCTCAGGAGCGGGTGCGGGCGTCTGAGAAGCGGGCCAGGACGAGCGACTCGACCACGCCCACGACCGCGTACGCCAGGATGGACACGGCCGTGACCACCACGATGTCCGCCCACACCTCGTCATACCTGAAGCCGCCGATCGCCCGCAGGATCTCGGCGCCGATCCCCCGCCCGGTGGCCAGCCACTCGGCGATGAGCGCGCCGATGATGGAGGCGGGCACGGAGATCCGGGCAGAGGCGAAGACCGAGGGCATCGCCGTCGGCACGGCCACCTTGCGCAGGACGGTCATGCGGGTCCCCCCGTACGCCATGATCAGGTCGGTGGCCTGCGGCGAGGCGGACCGCAGCCCGAAGGCGATGTTCACCAGCGCGGGGAAGAACACGACGATGCCGCCGATGACGGCCACGCCCAGCACGTCCCGGCCGAAGATCAGCGTGATCAGCGGCGTCATCACCACGAGCGGCACGGAACGCAGCAGCATGGCGACCGGCATGAACGTCTGCTCGACGGTCCTGAACAGCACGAACGCGACCGCCACCGCCATGGCGGCGACCATCCCGCAGGCGAACCCGATGGCGGCGTCCCTGATCGTGATGCCCAGCGCGCCGAACACGGCCTCGCGGTGGGCGGCCGAGGAGGTCAGGTACTCCCAGACCTGCGGCGGCCGCTTGCCGACGAGCGGGCTGATCCCGAACGCCTCCAGGGCCAGCCACCACGCGGCCACGACGATGACCACGGAGGGCAGCAGCGGGCCGACGATCCTCAGCACGGTGCGGCCGATCACTGTGACTCGCCTCTCGACCAGGGGGTGACCACGCGCGCGACGAGGGCGACGATCGCGTACCCGAGCCCGGCGATCAGCCCGGCCACGAGCGCGAGTCCCCACGTGCGCGGCACCTGGAACTGCTGCTGGGAGATCATCAAGGAGACGCCGAGCCCCGCGTCGTTGCTGCCCAGGTACTCGCCGATGATGGCGCCGAGCAGCGCGGAGGGCGCGGAGATCCGCAGGCCGGCGAACGTGCTCGGCAGGGCGGAGATGATCTGCACGTAGCGGAGCCTGGCCAGGCGGCCGCCGCCGTACACGGTGACGACGTCGAGGCTGGCCCGGTCGGCGGAGCGCAGCCCGAGCAGGGCGCCGATGAGCGTGGTGAAGAAGACGGAGATGGCGGCGAGGAACACCACGGTGGCGTCGCCGCCGAAGACCACCAGCACGATGGGGCCGATGGCGAGCAGCGGGATGCAGTAACTGATCACGGCGAGCTGCGTGGCGACCGCTTCCAGCCGGGGCACGAGCAGCACCAGCAGCGCCACGCCGATGGCCAGCCCGTTGCCCCACAGGAAGCCCTGGACCGCCGCGGTGAGGGTGGCGGAGATGTTCGGGCCGTAGAAGGCCCAGCCGTCGTCGCCCATGGCGGCCAGCACCGCCCACGGCGTCGGCACCGCGCCGCCGCCGGCGAACACGGTCACGGCGAGCAGCCACCAGAGCCCGATGAGCGCGACGACGCCGAGCAGCCCCTGGACACGCCTCATGAGCCGTGCCCGAACAGCAGGTCGCTGAGGTGGTCGTGGATCGCGTGGAACTCGGGCGTACGCATCATCTCGGGGGTGCGGGGCCGCGGCAGGCCGATCTCCACCATCTCGACGACCCGCCCAGGGCGGGGGCTCATGACGGCCACCACGTCCGACAGGAAGACGGCCTCGCCGATGCCGTGGGTGACCATGAGCGTCGTGGCGGGCTTCTCGGTCCAGATGCGCAGCAGCTCCAGATTGAGCCGCTGCCTGGTCATGTCGTCCAGCGCGCCGAACGGCTCGTCGAGCAGCAGCACGCTGGGCTTGACCACCAGCGCGCGGGCGATGGACACGCGCTGGCGCATGCCGCCGGACAGCTCGGCGGGCCTGGCCTTCTCGAACCCCTCCAGGCCGACCAGCTTGATCAGGTCGTCGATCTGGCCGGGCTCCGGCTTGATCCCGGCGACCTCGAGCGGCAGCCGGATGTTGGCCGCCACGCTGCGCCAGGCCAGCAGCGCCGAGTCCTGGAAGGCGATGCCGAGGTGGTGGCTCCTGCGCAGCTCCTTCGGGGTCTCGCCGTTCACCCGGATCTCGCCGGACGTGGGCTCTTCCAGCCCTGCCAGGATGCGCAGCACCGTGGACTTGCCGCAGCCGGAGGGGCCGAGCAGCGACAGGAACGAGCCCTTCGGCGTCTGGATGTCCACCCCTTGGAGCGCGGTCACTCCCTTGCCGAAGGTCTTGTTCAGCCCCGCGATGCTGATGCCCGTCATGACAGCTTCAGGCTCGGGTCGGCCTTGTAGACCTCGTCCAGGATCGTCAGGTCGAAGAGCTGCTCGGCCTTGATGTTCAGGCCCGCCTTGGCCAGCGACGCGATGTTCTGCTCGATCAGCTCGGGCGTGATCGTGAACAGGCCGTTGGCCTTGACGTCAGAGGTGACCACGAGCTCGTTCTGCATCTTGGCCTCCTCGGTCTGCTCCTTGACGTCGAGGTTCTGGTCCTTGCCGTAGACGGTGGCGGCCAGCTCGGCGGACTTGGCCGGGTCGGCGACGGCGTCCTTCCAGCCCTTGATCTCGGCCGTCAGGAACGCCTTGAGCTTGTCGCGCTCCTTGTCGATGGTCTCCTGCGTCACCGTGAACGTCTCGGCGACCAGCGGCAGGCCGGCGTCGGCGAACAGCAGGTAGGCCGGGTCGTGGCCCTGCATCCGCAGCCGTACGGGGCCGCTGGTGACGAAGCCGACGTAGCCGTCGAGCTGCCCGGAGGTGAGCATCGACGGGTCGGACTGGAACGGCACCCTGGTCACGCTCGACGGGTCGATGCCGTTGGACTTGAGCAGCGCGTTCCACACCAGCTCGTTGGAGTCCTGCACGCCGATCTTCTTGCCGACGAGGTCCTTGGCCGACTCGATCGGGTTCTTCTTGAGCGAGACGATCGCGAACGGGTTCTTCTGGAAGGTCGCGCCGACGATCTTCAGCGGGGCGCCCTGGAGAATGGCCGGCGCGGTGATCGTGGGCGCGGAAAGGCCCGCCCAGCAGCGGCCCGTGGCCAGACCGGACTCGACCGAGGTGCCCGAGCCGCCGCCCGACAGCAGCTCCACCTGGGAGAACCCGGCGGCCTTGAAGTACCCCTTGGTGTCGGCGAAGTACTCGCCGGCGAACTCGACGTTCTTCTTCCAGGAGAGCTGCAGCTTGACCGAGCCGAGGCCACCGCCGGAGGAAGCGGCCGACGTGCCGCCGTCGCCGCAGGCGGCCAGACCGAGCGCCAGACCGGCCAGACCTGTTGTCCGCAGGAACGCGCGGCGATCGAGGGAGTTAGCCATAATTCTTCCTTGCAGCGGCGGGAACGTGCAGGTCAGGACGGTATCTATCGATTATTACCATCGTGTGACGGTGGTTTTGGACAGCGTGGCACGGCCGGGGCCCGCGACGGGGGAACGCGGGAAAACCGCTGGCGACCCCTGTAGGTCCCTACGAGAGTGCCGTTCGAGGACCGTAGATCCCTCCAGCCGCCAGGAAGCTCCGGTAGCGTCGAGCGTGAAATGAGACTCGACGGAATCCCTCTTTGGGACGGTACCGAATACCGAGGCCCGGTCGATCTGAGCTGGGAGCCGGACCGCATCATCAGCGTGCGGCCGGACGCCGAGCCGCGCCACGACGGCCTGTGCGTGCTGCCCGGCCTGGTGGACACGCATGTGCACCTGGTCGGCTACGCGGGTCCCGGCGACCCGCCGGACTTCGCGACCTGGCCGCTGGTCACCACGCGGGACGAGCAGGTGTTGCACGGCGCCGCCCACGCCCAGCGGGCCATGCGGCACGGCGTGACGACGCTGCGCGACCTGGCGGGCGACGAGGCGCAGGTCGCGCTGCGCCGGGTGTTCGACGCGGGCGTGCTGCCCGGGCCGCGCATCCAGGTGCACGGCGTGGTGGGGATGACGGCGGGGCACAACGATCTGTTCGTGCCGCCCGCGGTGCCCGCGAGGAAGCCCACGGCCGACGGCCCCGACGAGTGCCGCAAGCTCGTCCGCACCTGGGCCCGCGCCGGCATGGACGGCATCAAGCTCACCACCAGCGGCGGCGTGCTGTCGATCGGCGACAGGAACGCCTGGCGCAACTACACCCGCGACGAGATCAGAGCGGTCGTGGACGAGGCGCACGCGCTCGGCATGCTGGTCGCCTCGCACGCCCACTCCGAGGACGGCATCCGGGTGGCCGTCGAGGAGGGCGTCGACTCGATCGAGCACGGCACGCTCATGAGCAAGGACCTGGCCGAGACCCTGGCCGCCCGCGGCACGCCCGTCGCGCCGACGCTGCTGATCAACGAGGCCATCGCCGCGGGCCGTGTCCCGGTCACGCCCGAGGCCAGGGCCAAGGCCGCCGAGCTGGTCGCCACCCGCGACGTGCTGCTGGCCCAGGCCGCCGCGCTGGGCGTGCGGTTCGTGCTCGGCACCGACGCGAACGGCCACCACGTGCAGTTCGGCGACCAGTTCGCCGAGGTCGTGCACATGACGCGGGTGCTCGGGCTGGACGCGGAGTCGGCGCTGCGCGCGGCCACCTCCGACGCGGCCGACTCGATCGGCATGCCGGTGGGCAGGATCGCTCAGGGGCTGGGCGCCGACCTCGTCGTGCTGCGCGGCCGCCCGTGGGAACGCATCGAGGACCTGGCCGTCGAGAACATCGTGGCCGTGGTCTCGCGGGGCCACGTCGTCGCGGGCCGCCTGCCCTGACGGGTCCTATGCGCCCTGCGCCTATTGCGTCTCTCGCCCTGACCGCAATGCCAGGTACAGGTCGGTACGGTCCCGCATCGACGACATCCGCCGCCCGGTCAGCTCCTCGATCCGCTGCATCCGGTAGCGCAAGGTGTTGACGTGCACGTACAGCTCGTCGGCCGTGCGCTGCCACGACCCGCACGTCTCCAGGAAGATGTCGAGCGTGCGCAGCAGCTCCGAGCCGTGCCGCGCGTCGTACTCCTCGACCGGTCCCAGCAGGTGGTCGCGGAAGGACCGGCGCACGCTGGCCGGCAGCGCGGCCAGCAGCAGGTCGAAGCTGTCGATGTCGGCCACCGACATGATCGACACGGGCCCCGGCCCGCCCCGCGCGGACTCCATGCCGCGCCTGGCTGTCTCCAGCGCCTCGCCGAGCTGCGACACGCTGGCCGCCATCTCGCTGATCCCGGCCGCGATGCTCATCCCGGGCCGCTCGGCGGCCAGGCCGCGCAGCTCGTCCGCGAGGCTCTTGCGCGAGGCCCTGCCGTTGACCAGCACGATCGCCTCGCGCGGCGTGCCACCGACGATCAGGTGTCGCCCCTTCCTGGCCAGTCCCTCGTGCAGCACCTCGGGCAGGTCGTAGTCGGCCTGACCGGTGAGGGTGACCGCCATGGCCGCGGTCGGCAGGCCCGGGTCGGCGCCGAGCAGCCGCAAATGCGCGGAGACCTCTCCAGGCGGGATCTGGCCCAGCACGTCGAGCAGCGTCTGGGCCCTGACCCGGTCGGCCCTGCGCTGCTCGGCCGCGAACCCCTCGACGGTCACGACCTCGGTGATCGTCCCGAACGACTGGTCGGGAGCGGCCAGGAGCAGCGGCAGCCGGCGCCGTTCACACGCCTTGACCAGCTCGTCGGGCAGCTCGCCGAGCACGATCAGCCCCACGACGAGCCCGGCGGCGTCGCTGGCCCACAGGGCGTCGGCGAAGCGCTCGCAGTCGGACGGCTCGCCGTACCAGACGCCGCTGGTCAGCACGAGGTCGCCGGGCTGCAGGTAACGCCGGGGGTCGGGCAGATCGGTGGGGTACGCGCGCCGGATCTCGCGCTCGAGCACCTCGTGACCCGTCACAAGCGTCAGCCGTAGGTCGTCGCGTGCGAGCAGGTCCGCCAGCCTCATGAAATCTGATGTTATGCCAGCTCAAAGGCTGAGACTTCAGAGGTTCGCACGATACTCCCACCATGCGCGGTCCGGTTTACTCGTTGTCATGCGTCCCAAAGCAGAGCTCCATCTGCATATCGAAGGCACCCTCGAGCCCGAGCTCGTCGTCGAGCTGGCCAGGCGTAACCGGATCGACCTGCCGACCTTCGACGTGGACGCCATCCGCGCCCGCTACTCCTTCACCGATCTGCAGTCGTTCCTGGACGTCTACTACGAGCACATGGCGGTCCTGCGTACCGAGGAGGACTTCTACGACCTCGCCGCCGCCTACCTGCGGCGGGCCCGAGAGCAGGGGGTGCGCCACGCGGAGATCTTCTTCGACCCGCAGGCGCACCTGAGCAGGGGCGTGCCGCTGGAGGTGGTGTTCGGCGGGCTGTCGGCGGCGTTGAAGGACGGCGACGTGTCGGCCGCGCTCATCCTGTGCTTCCTGCGTGACCGGGGCGCGGACGAGGCCGAGCAGGTGCTGCGGGCCGCACTGCCGTACCGGGACTCCTTCATCGGGGTGGGGCTGGACTCGGCGGAGGTGGGCTATCCGCCGTCGCTGTTCAGGCGGGTGTTCGACATCGCGGCCGGCGAGGGGCTGCGGCGGGTGGCCCACGCGGGCGAGGAGGGCGGCCCCGACTACGTGTGGGAGGCGCTGGACGTGCTGCGCGTGGAGCGGGTGGACCACGGGATCAGGGCGATGGAGGATCCGCAGCTCGTGGCCAGGCTGCGGGAGGAGCGGATCCCGCTGACCGTGTGCCCGCTGTCGAACGTGCGGCTGCGCGCCGTGCCGTCCCTGCGCGACCACATCCTGCCCGCGATGCTGGACGAGGGCCTCGTCGTGACCGTCAACTCGGACGATCCCGCCTACTTCGGCGGATACGTGGAGGACAACTACGTGGCGCTCCAGCGGGAGCTGGGGATGACGGACGAGCAGCTCGACCGGATCGCCCGCAACTCCTTCGACGCCTCTTTCGCCTACGACGAGACGACCATGGCGTAGGCCCGTCCGGGGCATCACACTGGTGCGTGTCACGGGGAGGCCGATCATGACCGCACCTACCGGGCCGTCGCAGCAGGCGGCCCCAGAACGCCGCCCGGAGCTCGACGCCATGCGCGCTCTCGTGGTGGTCGGGCTGGTGTTCTTCCACGCGTCGCTGGTGTTCGACACGAGGGACGACTACTACGTCAAGAACGCCGAGACGACGCAGATCACGTTCTTCATCGCGGCACTCTGCGTGATCTGGGCGATGCCGCTGCTCTTCCTCATCGCCGGTCTGGGGTCGTGGCACTCGATGCGCCGCCGCGGCCCCGGCGGGTTCGCCGTGGAGCGATTATTGCGGCTGGGGGTGCCGCTGGTCTTCGCCACGGCCACGATCATGCCGGTGCCCCAGTGGCTGCGGCTGCGGGCCGATCCCGCCTACCACGAGTCCTACCTGGCGTTCCTGCCGAAGTTCTATGCCGTGCGGGTCGATCTGAGCAATTTTCCCTTCGTCCTGCGCGGAACGTACTTCGAGACCGGCCACCTGTGGTTCGTGGTGCTGCTGCTGACGTTCTCGCTGCTGCTCGCGGCGGCGGTCCGCTGGGGCCCGCCTGCCCTCGAGTGGCCCGCCGCCCTCTCGCGGCCGCGCGGCGGGCTGCTGGTGCTCGGGCTGCCGATCGCGCTGGTCTGCGCCTTTGCAGGGCTGGAGGAGTCGTTCAGCGGCTGGAGCCGGTGGGCGTTCCTGCTGTTCTTCCTGTACGGGTACTTCTTCGTGAGCGAGCCCCGGTTCCGCGCGGCGATGCGGCGTGACTGGGTGCCCGCCGCCGTCGTGGGCGTCGCGCTGATGGCGGTGGGGGTGCCCGGCTTCGTCATCGCGGGCGACGCGCCCGGCGCGGACCCGTTCACGGACATGACCCCGCTCGCGATCGGCGCCCGCACCCTGTACGGTCTGGCCGGGTGGTGCTGGCTGGTCGCGATACTCGGCGCCCGCGACCGCCCGCGCCCGCTGTCTGCCTCCGGGAAACCGCCGCGCCGGGTTTACGCCTATCTGTCCTCCGCCGTGCTCCCCCTGTACGTGCTGCACCAGCCGATCGTCGTGGCGGTGGCCTACTTCGTGGTGGGCTGGAAGGCGCCGATCCTGGTCGAATACCTGGTGATCGTGACGATCTCGCTCGTCCTGACCGTGGGCGTCTACGACCTGCTGGTGCGGCGTACCAGGGTGACCAGGTTCCTGTTCGGGATGCGGGAGCCTACGGCAAGGTGAGGATGACCGGGCCGTCCGCGGTGATCGCGACCGTGTGCTCGACGTGCACGCTCCTGCTGTCGTCGCCCGAGCACACCGACCAGCCGTCCTCGGCCATGTAGTAGTCGTCGTCGCCCCCGGCCATCAGGCTGGGCTCGATCGCGATCACCAGCCCCGGCCGCAGCCGCAGCCCGCGGCCCGCGGGGGCCTCGTTGGGCACAAAGGGCGACTCGTGCATGGCCCGCCCGATGCCGTGGCCGCCGAAGTCGTTCTGCATGCCGTATCCCGCGCCGCGCCCGACCGTGGACATGGCGTGGCCGATGTCGCCCATCCGGCCGCCGGGCACCGCCGCCGCGATGCCAGCCGCCAGCGTCTCCTCCGCCACCCTGATCAGCTTGAGGTCCTCCTCGCGCGCGTGCCCGACGGTGAAGCTGACCGTGCCGTCGGCATGCCAGCCGTCGATGATCGCGCCGCAGTCGATGCTGATCAGGTCGCCGTCACGCAGCCGGGACGGGGTCGGCAGGCCGTGCAGCATGACCCCGTTCACGGAGGTGCAGATCACCCCGGGGTACGGCGTCGCACCGAACGACGGGTGATACCCCAGGAACGACGCCCCCGCGCCGGCGTCCTCCATGACCGTCCTGGCCACCTCGTCGAGCTGCTTCAACGACACCCCGACCGCGGCCTGCTCCCGCACCGCGGCATGGACCGCGGCGACGACCCTGCCCGCTTCGCGCATCGCGTCTATCTCACCGGCCGACTTGAGCTCGATCACGACCCCTCCTTAGCTCGTGGATCGATAACTATACCGGTATTATTATCGCGATGTCGACGAGCCTCGAAGGCCGCGCGCCTGCCCTCGTCGGCGACGTGGTAGACCTTGCGGCCGTCGGCGGACCTTCGTCCAGCCGGGCTGCTCATGCCCCCTTCCGATGCCGGATGGTGCAGGTCAGGAGCCTGGAGGATAGGGCGGGGAAAGACTCCACACCCGGATGACTCCGTCGTCGGCAGCGGAGATCGCCACCGGTTGGCCGTCGATGTCGGCGATCGTGGCAGCGTGAATGTCACCCCACGTGCCGGTGATCGTGGTGAGGTGTCGGCGGGTGCGCATGTTCCAGAGCCGCAAGGTGGTGTCGGAGCCGCCGCTGATGGCGAGGGGGACGTTGTTCGCCGTCCCCACGCCCACGGCCCGTATGTCGTCAGTGTGGCCGCGCATCGAGGCGAGCACCCGCAGCGAGGTCAGATCCCAGACGGTGACCGCGCTCGTTTCGTCATCGCTGCCGCCGATGACCGCGACCGGGCGACCGTCCAGCGAACCCACCGCCACCGCGCAGATGTTGTCGGTCCGCACCGGGATGTCGATCGAGCCAAGTTTCTTGCCGGTGGCGAGATCCCACAGCGTGGCCACGTCGGCGGCGCCAACGGTGACGGCCACCGGTGTCCCGTTTCGCTGCCCGGTGGCCACCGCGTTGACGTCGTCGCTGTGTCTGAGTTCGGAGCCGATCTGGCGCCGGGTGCGCAGGTCCCACACGCGTGCGGTGTTGTCGGCGCCGCCGGTGACGCCGACGGGCGTGCCGTTCACCTCGCTGACGGCGACCGCGAGCACATCGTCCGGATGGCCGGTGAATCGGCCCAGTTCGCGGTGGTTGTTGAGGTCCCAGACCCGCGCGGTCTGGTCTGTGCCGCTGGTGACCGCGATCGGGGCCCGATCCAGTGTGCCGATCGCCACGTCTGTGACCTCGCCGGAGTGCCCGGTCAGCGGAGCGCCCAGCTGCTTGCGGGCACGCAGGTCCCAGATCCTGGCCGTCGCATCGTGGCCCACACTGACCGCGATGGGCAGATCGCCGAGCCGGCCGGCGGCGACACCATAGACCTCACCCGAGTGCCCGTTGAACGCGTCGCCGATCTGCTGCCGTCTGTTGAGGTCCCAGACGCGCACGGTCAGGTCGGCGCCGGTGGAGACCGCGATCGGGGCTTCGTCGAGCCGACCGGTCGCGACCCAGAACGCCGCCCGGCTGTGCGCCGTAATGGCCTCACCGATCTGGGTCTGCGTGGAGAGGTTCCACACGCGTAGGGAGCCGTCGAGGCCGGCGGTGATCGCGACGGGCACCTCCCCGAGCCGTTCGACCGCGATCGACCGGATGTCCCCTTGGTGGCCGCGCATCGGCTTACCGTGTCGCTGATGATCGTCCAGGTCCCACATCAGGAGTTCGTCGTCCACCGCGGTGAGCGCGTACTTACTGTCGTTCAGGTCAGCGACGGCGACGGCGCCAACGGACTCGCCGCCGCCGTCCAGCGGCGCGCCGACCTGCTTCATCCCGCGCAGATCCCATACATGCGCGACTCCCTCACCGTCGCCGCTGATCGCGATCGGTGAGTCCTGGAACTGCGTGACCGCCACGCTGCTCACCTCGTTCCGCCCGCGGATCGAGCCCATACGGGTGCCCGTGTCGGCGTTCCACACGTGGATATCGCTGTCGTCACCGGCCGCCACCACCACGGGTGTCTCGCCCACCTGGCCGAGCGTCCCCCAAAAGGCGTCGGACTCCGCGATAGGCTTGCCGATCTGCTCATGCGTACGCAGATCCCACAACCGGAAGCGATTGTCCCCATCCGAGGTGAGCACAACCGGCGTTCCGTGGTAATCGCCGAGAGCGACCGACCTGACGACGTTGCCGTGCCCGCCGAGCGGCTTGCCCAGTTGGCGCCGGGTCCGCAGATCCCAGACTCGGGCGGTGTTGTCGGAGCCGCCAGTGACCGCGATGGGAATGTCACCCAGGCGGCCCACTGCCACCGGCAGCACGTAGCCGGTATGCCCGGCCATCGTCTCACCGGATGCCGCGCCGAACGGCACCGCCTTCACCGGGGACCGAGAGCTCTCCGACGGCGCCGCTGCTTGTGGATACAGCAAGTACGCCACGAGTAACAGCCCCGCGCACACCGCCCCCGCCGTCGAGCCCAGCACCAGCCGACGCGTCTTCCACAGCCCCGACCGGGGCCTGAGCTGGGGCTGGGTTGACCTCGCCGGAGCCTCCTGCAGCTCCAGCAGCGCACGTACGGCCTCCGCCGCAGTCGGACGGCGCCGCGGATCACGGTCCAGGCACCTCGCCAGCAACGGCCGCAACGGCGCCGGAACCCTGTCCAGATCAGGGGATCCGTGCAGGACCCGGTGGACGAGGGCCGGCAGGCTGCCGTTGCCGAAGGCGGGACGGCCGCCGGCGGCGAAGACCAGCGTCACGGCCCACGCCCACATGTCGGATTCCTGCGTCGCCCTGGCGCCCGCGAACTGCTCGGCTGACATGTAGGCGGGCGTGCCGACCAACCCGGTCGTGGTCGCCGTCTCGTCCAATGCCTTCGCGATACCGAAATCGATCACTCGCGGGCCGTCCGCGCCGAGCAGCACGTTGCTCGGCTTGAAGTCCCGATGCACGATCCCGGCCCGGTGGATGGCTGCCAGCGCCGCCGCCGTGCCCAGGCCCAGCCGTACCAGCCCACCCAGATCACGCGGGCCCTCCCGGGTGATCAGATCGTGCAGGGAGACCCCGTCGACAAATTCACTGACGATGTACGGCACGCCGTGGTCCATGCCGACGTCCAGCACCCGGGCGGTGTACTCGGCCACTCGCCGGGCAGCCTTGGCCTCACGTAGAAAACGCTCCCGCTCGCGAGGGTCCTGGGCGAAGCGGCTGTGCAGAACCTTCACGGCGACGCGCCGTCCAGCGGAGTCGCGTGCGAGGTAGACGGTGCCCTGGCCGCCCTCGCCGACCCTGCCGAGCAGACGATATCCACCAACCTGATCCGGCTCGCCGGAGCGTAACGCCTCAACCCGTGTCACTGAACCTCCCCAGTGATCACCTTAGCGATCACATTGGGGCACGTGTCCCACACGGAAGGTCGTGGTGAGACATAGCAGAAGCAGCAGGCCTACGCGCGTTATCTCTCAACCGGAGCCGTGGCTGCGGATTTCCGCCGCCAAGTCGCCGAGAGACTCGACCGGATGCTCGATCTCCATCCAGGGGAGCACCAGATCGGTGGTGTCGTAGCGAGGGAGCACGTGAATGTGGAAATGGAAGACGCTCTGCCAGGCGGTCTCGCCGCTCGCGTGCCAGAGGTTGACGCCCGGCGCCCGCAACGCGCCGGTGAGCCGCCGGCTCACCAGGACCGTGGCCCGCATGACCGCCTCAGCCGCCTCGAGCGGAAGGTCCGCCAGGCTCCGGTGATGCTCTCTCGGGACGACCAGGGTGTGTCCCTTGGTGACCTGGGCGAGGTTGAGGAAGGCGAGCGCGTGCTCGTCCTCGTAGACGGTCTGGGAGGGCTCCGTGCCCCGGACGATCCTGCAGAAGACGCACGGGGAGGCCATGGATCATGATCCTCGCAGCCCGCTCTTCACGCTCTCAACTGTTTATTCAGCGCTCCAACAGCCGGTGGAGGAGCGCGCCCTGACCGGATTGCAGCACGTGAGCGTGTTGGAGCGGTATCCAGAAGCACTCGAACCGCGTGGGCTCCCCCTCCCCGTCGTGCTCTTCGCGGCTCATCCAGCGCTCGGGGGTGTCCTCGTGAAGAGCCAGCTGGAAGACGTGGCGGCGCTGGATCTCGGCGCGGTAAGGGGTGATGTCGTACTCGGCCACCCCCAGCTTCCGCACGATGCCGAACGCGGCCAGCCCGGTCTCCTCCCGCGCCTCCCGGAGTGCCGCGTCGTGAGGATCCTCCCCCGCCCTGACCGTCCCAGCGGGGACCTGTACGCCGACCTCCTCCCAGCTGTAGTCCACGTGGCGGAAGACCAGAAGCCTGTCATCCCGGACGATGTAACAGAGAACTTTCTCGGTGATCGCCTTGTTCGCCAACGGTCGGCCTCCCATGCCGGAGAGCGCTAAACATGGGCGATGATCGTATAGCGTTCGTCGCCCACCGGGCCGCCCCACAGGTCGGCGTCGCCGCTGAGCGGCTCGACGCGCAGGCCGGCGACGAGCGGGCGCACGGCGGCGGCCAGGTCGTCGGCGCTCACGCCGCCGTGCCACGGCAGCGAGCCGGCGCCCTCCACGTAGGGCAGCCCGGCCTCGCCCCACCGCCCCTCGACCAGCACCAGCCGACCGCCCGGACGAAGCCGCCCGACCCATTCGCGCAGCGCCGCCCGCGGGTCGGGCAGGGTCCACACCAGGTGGCGGCAGAGCACCACGTCGAACAGTTCCTCGCCGGTGGGTGGCGCGGCGGCGTCGCCGACCAGGAAGCGGCCCGCGAGCCCGGCGGCCGACAGCTTGGCGCGGGCCTCGTCGATCATCCGCGAGGCGAGGTCCACGCCGGTCACCCGGTGCCCGGCCGAGGCCAGCAACTCGGACAGGGAGCCGGTGCCGCAGCCGACGTCGAGGACGTCGGCCGGGGCGTCCGGCACCCAGGCGCTCAAACGGCGCCCCCACGCGGCGCGCGTGCGCTCGGCACGCAGGCCGTGGTCCGGCTCTTCGTCGAACGTCGGCGCGGCGGCATCCCAGTAGTGGGTGATGGCGGAGATGAGCTCAGGCATGGCGCCGATCCTCTCACCAGCCACCGACAGAATGCCGCGCCGTGGATTCAGCTGAACTCCTTGCCGAAGTCGAACGTGCGCCACCGCTCCGGCCGGATCCGGACGGTGACCCAGTTCTCCAGATCCTTCTCGATCGCCTCGAAGAACCGCGCCCCCGGCGAGGGGCCGAGGTATCGGCTGGCCCATTCGCGGTATTCCTCCGGGTCGGTCGGCTCGTATGCGACGACGGGCCCGTCGACGGAGACGAACTTGTACGGCATCTCCTCCTGCTGCACCGCGAAGCCCACGTAGCCGGCCTCCCGGATCAGGCTCAGCTTGCGGCTGCCGGCGGGCGTGCTGATCCTGATCTCGCCGCCGGGCGTGTAGGCGTACCAGATGGGGATGAGCAGCGGCGCGCGGCCTTCGGGGACGCTGAGCACGCCGATGTGCGTGCCCGCCAGGAAGGTCTCGCGTTCCGCGACGGTCATGCGAGTGGACATGGTGACCTCCTTCAGGCCAGGCGGACGAGCATCTTGCCGGTGTTGGCGCCGCGCAGCACGCCGAGGAAGGCGGCGGGAGCCTGCTCGAGGCCCTCAACCACCGTCTCCGCGGTACGCAGGCTGCCGTCCGCGAGCCAGGCGGCGGCCTGCGCGATGTAGCCGGGGAAGCGGTCGAGGTGGTCGGTCACCAGCACGCCGCGCAGGTTCAGCCGCTTCGTGACCACGTCATACATGTTGCTCGGGCCTGGAACGGGCCCTGTGGCGTTGTACTGGCTGATCATGCCTACGAGGGCGGCCTTGCCGTGTACCTTCAGCGCGCCGACGGCGGCCGCCAGATGGTCGCCTCCGACGTTGTCGACGTACACGTCGATGCCCTCGGGCGCGAGCTCGGCGAGCCGCTCGGCCAGCGAACCGGCTCGGTAGTCGATCGCGGCGTCGAACCCGAAGTCCTCGACGACCTTCTTGACCTTGTCGGGGCCCCCGGCCGAGCCGATCACCTGGGCGGCGCCCAGCTTGCGGGCGATCTGCCCGGCGACGCTGCCGACCGCCCCGGCGGCGCCGGAGACGAAGACCACGTCGCCCTCCCCGACCGGCGCGATCTCGGTCACGGCGAGGTACGCGGTCAGGCCCGTCGTCCCCAGCGCGCCCAGGTAGTCCTGCGGCCGGGCGACGCCGGTGTCGACGACGACCGCCCCGGCGGCGTCCAGCAGGGCGTACTCGCGCCAGCCCAGGAAGTGCGACACCGTCGCCCCGACCGGGATCGCCTCGGCGCGGGAGGCGACCACCTCGCCGATCGCGCTGCCTTCCAAGGCGGCGCCGACCTGGAACGGCGGGATGTAGGACTCGGCGTCGTCCATCCGGCCCCGCATGTACGGGTCGACCGACATCCACGTGTTGCGGACCAGGATCTGGCCCTCACCCGGCTGCGGCATCTCGGCCTCGACCAGCTCGAAGTTCTCCGGTCCCGGCTCGCCGACGGGCCGGGAGGCGAGGCGGATCTCGCGATTGACGTTCATCGTTCATCCTTCTGGAAGATCGGTTGACGGCTTCATCCTGGTCCGGGCCGCTTCGGGTTTTCTGTGGGCCGGCTTTAGGTCTGTCCGCAGTCGTCTAGCCTGGCGTTGTGCGTTTCGGGGTGCTCGGCCCGCTGGCCGTCTGGACGGCTGACGGCAGACCCGTACACATCCCGGAGGCGAAGGTCCGGGCGCTGCTGGCCGACCTGATCGCGTACGAGGGTCACGTCGTGTCGTCCGACCGGCTGATCGACGACTTGTGGGGCGAGCGGCTGCCGCGCAATCCCACCGGCACCCTGCAGACCAGGGTGTCCCAGCTGCGCCGGGCGTTGGAGAGCGCCGAGCCGGGCGCCCGCGGACTGGTGTTGTCACAACCGCCGGGCTACCTGCTGCGGCCGGAGCCGGGGGCCGTGGACGCGAGCCGGTTCCTGTCCCTGCTCGCGCGGGCCCGGGCGAGCACCGACGTACGTGAGCGGGCGGACCTCCTGGCCGACGCGTTGGCGTTGTGGCGAGGACCGGCGTACGCCGACTTCGCCGACGAGGACTTCGCCAGGCCGGTGGCGGCCCGGCTGGAGGAGGAGCGCCTGACCGCGCTGGAGGAACAGGCGGAGGCCCGGCTGGTGCTCGGCGAGCACGGTCGGCTGGCCGGCGAGCTGGGCGATCTGGTGGCCCGGCACCCGCTGCGCGAGCGGCTGCGCGGCCTGCACATGCGCGCCCTCTACCGGTCCGGGCGGCAGAGCGAGGCGCTGGCGAGCTACGCCGGCCTGCGTGAGCGGCTGGTCGCGGAGCTCGGCCTGGACCCCGGCCCCGAGCTGATGGCCCTGTACGAGGCGGTGCTCCGGCAGGACCCGGCGCTGGAGGCCGCACCCGTCGCGACGCGTCCGCGTACCAACCTGCCCGCGCCCTTGACCGAGCTCATCGGCCGGGCAGAGGCGGTGACCCGGATACGCGCGCTCCTGCGGTCGGATCGGCTGGTCACGCTCACGGGACCGGGCGGTGTCGGCAAGACCCAGCTCGCGCTGAAGGTCGCCCGCGAGTGCGGTCCGGCCGACGGCGCCTGGCTGGTGGAGCTGGCTGGGCTCGATCGGGCCTCTGGCGACTCCCCGGCATCGGTGGCCGGCGTGGTGGCGTCGGCCCTCGGCATTCGCGACGACGACCGGTGGAGCAGCGGTCGTGGCGGTGGCGGCGAGACTGGCGATCCGCTGGGGTGGCTGGCCGGGGCGCTGGCCACGAAGGACCTGCTGCTCGTGCTGGACAACTGCGAGCACGTGATCGAGTCCGTCGCCGCCGTGGCCGAGGCGCTGCTGCGGGCGGCGCCCAGGCTGCGCATCCTCGCCACCAGCCAGGAGCCGCTCGACATCCCTGGCGAACGGCTGTGGGCCGTGCCCGCCCTGGAGCTCCCTGACGCGGGCGCGGAGCTCTCGGACGTGGGCCGGTTCGGGGCTGTGGAGCTGTTCGTGACCCGCGCCGCCGCCGCGGCGCCCGGTTTCGAGCTCGGCCCCGGCAACGCTGCGGCCGTGGCCTCAATTTGCCGGCGCCTGGACGGGATCCCGCTCGCCCTGGAACTGGCCGCCGCCCGCGTACGGGCGCTGGGGGTGCACGAGCTGGCCGCCAGGCTCGACGACAGGTTCGGAGTGCTGGTCACGGGGCGGCGTGGCGCCCCGGCCCGGCAACGTACCCTCCGCGCGATGATCGACTGGAGCTGGGAGCTGCTGTCCGAGCCCGAACGCGTGGCCCTGCGCAGACTGGCCGTGCACGCCGACGGCTGCACGCTGGCCGCGGCCGAGGACGTCACCGCCCTGGACGGGATAGACGTGCTGGCCCGCCTGGTGGACCGCTCGCTCGTCGTGGTGTCGGACGGCGCGGACGGCCCGCGCTACCACCTGCTGGAGTCGGTGCGCGAATACGGCCTCCAGCGCCTGCGCGAGGCCGGCGAGTACGACGAGATCCACCGGCGGCACCTGCGCCACTACATCGGGCTGGCCGAACGCGCCGCGCCGCAGCTCCACGGCTCCGGCCAGCGCCCATGGCTGGAACGCCTCGACCGCGAGTGGGCCAACCTCCGCGGGGCCCTGGAGACGGCGGTACGGCTGTCAGAAAGCGTCGGCGCGGCCCGCCTCGTCGGCGCGCTCACCTGGTACTGGATCCTGCGGGGCCGCCTGGCCGAGGCCCGGCACGCGCTGGATCTCGCGCTGAGCGTGTGCGACGACCCCTGCGCCACCGCCTGGCGGGCCGGCGTGGCCCTCCTGATGAGCGACGGGACCGACGTCTCCGCCCGCGCGGCGATGGCCGCGTACGAGAAGATCGCCGACCCGGGCGCGCGGGCGCGGGCCCAGTGGTTCCTGAGCTACGCGCACCGCGGCTTCACCGACCTGGGCCTCACCTCTGCCCTGCTCGAGCAGGCCCTCGACGGGTTCGGAGAGCTGGACGACCGGTGGGGCACGGCCGCCGTGCTGAGCGTGCGGGCCACGATCGCCCGGGCACGGGGCGATCTCGCCGCCGCTCACCGCGACGCGCTGGAGAGCGACCGCCTCTTCAGGGCGCTCGGCGACCGGTGGGGCCGGGTCAAGGCCACCAACGCCCTCGCCGAGCTGGCCGAGATCGCCGGTGACTATCCCGAGGCGGCGCGGCTGCACCAGGAGGGCCTGCGCATGGCCGAGGAGCTCTCCCTCTGGGGCGAGGCGTCGTTCCGGCTGTCCGGGCTCGGCAGGATCGCCCTCCTGACGGGCGATCTCGCGGCGGCCGATGTCTATCACGAGCAGGCGATGCGCCTGGCCGCCGAGCAGTCCAACAAGGTCGCCGAGCACTTCGCCGAGATGGGGCTGGCCCTCAGCGCCCGCCGGCGGGGCGAGCCGGCGCTGGTCGAGTCCCACCTGGCCAAATGGGTGGACTGGCTACGCGGCGTGGCGGGAGAGCCCGGGCTGGCCCTGGTCCTGGCCGAGCTCGGCTTCGCCGCCGAGCAGCGCGGCGATCCGGCAGCCGCCATGAAACTGCACCTGGACAGCCTCGCCTCCGCCCGCGAGATCGGCGACCCCCGGGCCGTGGCCCTCGCCTTCGAGGGGCTGGCCGGGGCACTCACCGCCGGGGACGCGCCGCGCGCCGCACAGGTGCTGGGCGCCGCCACGGCACTGCGCGAATCGCTCGGCGCACCCCTGCCACGGGCCGAACGAGGCGACGTGGACCGCATCGCCGCGGCCCTGCGGGAGACTCTCGGGAACGAGGCGTTCACGGCCGAGTTCCAGCACGGGAAGCGGCTCAGCGCCGACGACGTGATCCAGACATTCCATTGACTGAAGGGTGGCGTGCGATTCTCGCCCGCTCATCATGGAGCAGGACCGTGCCCACGTGCACTGGGCAGTTTTGCGCGCGGGTGTCTATCTGACCTCTTTAGGGTGATGTTGGCAGTCCGTGGGAGGACGATCCTTAACCGTAGACACGGAAAGGGCGTTTCCCGCCTGGCCGCATGCGTCGATCGAGCGCGGCTCGGTAGCTCGATGTGACCGCGGTCCCGCTGGCGATGGCGTTCTCGGTCGGGGTGCCGCGCTGGGATTCCCCATCGCCGACCCGATCTGTTCCGACTCGTCCAGTCGCAGGGCGATCTTGTCGGGGAACAGGTTGCGCGCCATCGCTGGCGCCGATGACGTCATCGCTGGCCTGCCCCACGGCTACCGCACCCTGCTGGACCGCCGCGTCAAGGACGGCTGCGAGCTGTCCGGCGGCCAATGGCAGCCATCGCCGCCGTGGACTATGCACTCACTCGCCGAACCCCTGTGCAGCAGTTGGCCGCACAGGGGTTCGGCACCCGTACGACCGTCGGCGCTAGCGGCGCGCTAGAGACGGGCTGGCGCGACCGAGAAGTATGCCTGCCGTGGGTCTTCTACTCGTCGCCTGCCAGGTGCTGCTCGGGACCGTGTTCGCGGTCTCCGCGTTCACCAAGCTCCGCAGCCGCAGTGCCATGCGGTCATTCGCCTCATCCCTGGCGATGATCCCTACGCGCCTCCGCGTTCCGGTGGGCAGCGTGGTGGCGGCCGGTGAAGCGGCCGCAGCCGCGCTCATGGTGATCCCACGGGTGGGTCTGCCCCTGGCAGGGGTCTTGCTGTGCGGATTCTGCGCCGCGATCGCCATCACGGTACGGCGAGGCCTGCGGGTGTCCTGCCGCTGCTTCGGCTTTTCCGACTCCCATCTCGGCCCGGTGCACCTGGCGCGGAACAGCCTGCTGCTGGTCGCGGTCGCCCTCGGCTGGACGGCGCTGGCCGGCCCTGACGTGACGCCCACCGTGGCGGGGCTGGCGATAGCGGTACCCACCGGTCTGATCGGAGCGATCTTGGTGATCGCTTTCGACGACATCGTCGATCTGTTCACGGAAACCTCGGGGAGTGCGTGATGCCCTATCTGATTGCCGCAGTCGTCCTGGTCGGGCTGCTGGGTCTGGCAAACCTGCTGCTGCTCATCGGCGTGATCCGGCGGCTTCGCAAGCTGCAGGCCGCCCCGCCGATGATGCAGGAGGGTCTGGCGCCCGGCGAAAGGATCCCGGATTTCGCCGCCACGACCACCGACGGTGAGCCGATCTCGGCGTCGTTCCTGGAGGGCTCCGCGCTGGTCGGTTTCTTCTCCCCGAGCTGCCAGCCCTGCAGAGAGCTGCTGCCGAAGTTCATCGAGTGGGCGGAGCGGATCTCGGACCCAGTACTCGCCATAGTGGTCGCCGGCCCCCAAGACGATCCAGCCGCGTACATCGCGCGCCTGGCGAAGGTGGCGCGCGTCGTGCAGGAGGAGCCCCAGGGCCCGGTCCAGCAGGTGTTCAAGGTCTCCGGGTACCCGACGGTGATCGCGACGGACGTCACAGGCACCGTCGTCTTCAGCGATGCCGCCATGCCGGACGCTGTCCACGCATGATCGGTACGGCACGCGCGGCGGCTGACGTCGCCTTGCGGACCGCGCCCGGCATGATGGCCGTCTTCGTCCTGGTGATGCTGGTCGAAGCGGTGGCGCCGATCGCGGTCGCCTGGCTGACCAAGCTGGTCGTGGACGATCTGGCAGGTCACGGCTCTGACGCTGGGTTGATCACGCTCGCCGTCGCACTGGCGGCATCCGGTGTGCTGATCGCGGCGCTTCCCCAGGTGAGCCAGTATCTGGGCAACCAGATGGCCAGGGCGTTCACGGCGCGGACCACGGCGCAGCTGTTCACGGCGACGTTGCGCTTCGCCGGTCTGCGGCGCTTCGAGGATCCGGACTTCCATGACCGGCTGCGGCTGGCGCAAAACAGTCTTCAGTCGGGCCAGAGCATCATCACCGGCTCGTTCGGCACCATCCGGTCATCGATCACCCTGGTGGGGATGGTCGGCTCACTCCTGGTGATCAGCCCCATCCTGACCGGGATCGTCCTGCTGACCGGGGTCCCAGCGCTGGTGGCCCAGCTCCGCCTGTCACGCCGCCGTGCCTCGCTGATGTGGGAGATCGGCCCGACGGAGCGCCGGCAGATGTTCTACGGGTCGCTGCTGGGCACCGTTGAGGCCGCCAAGGAGATCCGGCTCTTCAACAGCGGCAGATTCCTGCGCGGCCGGATGATGACCGAGCTGCAGGCCGCCAACGCCGCCCATCGCCGGATGGACCTCAGGGAGCTCACCGTCGAGGGTGCGCTGACGCTGCTGGGCGCGGCGGTCGCCGGAGGCGGGCTGGTCTGGGCCGTGATCGCCGCCAGGTCCGGCGCGCTGAGCGTGGGCGACGTGTCCCTGCTGATCGCGGCCGTGGCCGCGGTCCAGGGTGCCCTCTACAACCTGGTCAACGGCATCGCCGCCCTGCACCAGGACCTGATCATGTTCGACCATTACGTGGCGGTGACCCAGGCGGGCTCTGACCTGCCGATCCCCGCCGACCCCAGGCCGCTGCCCCGGCTGAGCCACGGCATCGAGTTCTCCAACGTCTGGTTCCGCTACAGCGACCGGCACCCCTGGATCCTGCGCGGCGTGAACCTGTTCATCCCAGCCGGCAAGGCGGTCGCCATCGTGGGTCTGAACGGCGCGGGCAAGAGCACCTTGGTCAAGCTGCTGTGCAGGTTCTATGACCCGCAGCGCGGCTCCATCACCTGGGACGGCGTGGACATCCGCCTGGTACGCCCGGAGGACCTCAGACATCGCCTCACCGGCCTCTTCCAGGACCACATGACCTACGACATGTCCGCGGCCGACAACGTCTCCATCGGCTTCGTCGCCGCCCGCGACAATCGCGAACGCATCCGCGCCGCCGCGCAGCAGGCGGGCATCGACGACAAGCTGGCGTCCCTCCCCCGCGGCTACGACACCCTGCTCACCAGGATGTTCTTCGAAGAAGACGACACGGACGACCCCGAGATCGGCGTGCAGCTCTCCGGTGGCCAGTGGCAGCGCACGGCGCTGGCCCGGGCGATGTTCCGCGGCTACCGCGACCTCATGATCCTCGATGAACCCTCCGCGGGGCTCGACCCCGAGGCCGAGGCCGACGTGCACGCCAGGACCCGGCACCAGCGTGACGGCGCCACCAGCGTGCTCATCTCCCACCGGCTCAACACCGTCCGCGACGCGGACCGGATCGTGGTCCTGGAGAACGGCACGATCGTCGAGGCGGGGACGCATGACGAGCTCATGGCCGCCCGCGGCCGGTACGCGCGACTGTTCAACCTGCAGGCCAAGGGGTACGTCGATCCGCCTCAGGCGGTGGTCGCATGATGCTCTGGCTGCTCGCCGCCGCCTGCCTGTTCGTCGCCTTGCTGGTACGGCTGCGCCGTACGTATTCGATCATCCGCGTCGACGGCGACAGCATGGCCCCGGCCCTGGTCGACGGCGACAGAATCCTTGCTCGCCGGGTGTCGCCTTCGGACCTGCGGCGCGATCAGATAGCCGTCGTCGCCAACCGGCTGCTCGGCGGCGGGGGCCTCCTCGTCAAACGCATCGCCGCGCTCCCGGGCGACCTGGTTCCCGAGATAGCGAAGGACGTCATCGCCGACGAGCGGGTGCCCGAGGGGCAGCTGGTCCTGCTCGGCGACAACGCGCACACGAGTTTCGACTCCCGGGCTCTCGGCTTCTTCCCCGTCTCCGATATCCAAGCCATCTCCATCAGAAAAATGATCACAACACAAGGAAGAGAGAGATGAAAACCATCGGAAGAATCGCCGACCAGGCTCTGAGCCGGCTGCTTCCTCAGTCGAAGGCCGCCGCCGTCGACTGCAACTCCGGGTACTCCTACTGGAGTCGGTGCTACCCCAACCCTGCCTGCGGAAGCAGCGGCTACCAGAAGACCCTGAACAAGTGCGTCTGCGGGCCGGGCGCTTGCTGGTGGGACCGCTACACCCGGCGATGCTGCTGACCGCGTAAGAGCAGCATCGGTCAGGTGCTCACCGTGTCCAGGTGAGCACCTGACCGGCGCTCGGGTCAGGCATGCGTGCCGCGAAGGATGTCCTGGTGCAGCCGGCGAACGTCGTCGGTGGGCTCGACGCCGAGTTCCTCGTCGAGGATGCCGCGCATCCGGCGGTAAGCGGCGAGCGCCTCCGCGCGGCGACCACGGCACGCCAGAGCCCTCATGAGCATCGCCCACGACGTCTCGCGGAGCGGATGGCGCCGGACAAGCCGCTCCAGGTCAGGGATGACGCGACTGTGGTACCCGAGCCGGAGCTCGGCCTCCGCACACAGTTCACGAGTGGTGAGCTGCAACTCCTCCAGCCGGCGGCGCTCGATGCGGACGAGCTCGACGTCGATCTCCGGCATCAGCGGGCCGCGCCACAAACCAAGCGCTTCCCGCAGCAGGCTCACCGCGAGATCGGCCTGGCCGTGGATCAGGGCATCGGCACCCTGCTCAGCCGCGGTCTCGAATGCCCTGACGTCAACGGCGCAATCGGGCACCATCAACGCGTAGCTCTGTCCTGACGTGATCAGGTCGACACCGTCTGCGGCGAGCGGGGCCAGTGTCCGTCGCAGCCGGTAAACGTATGTCTGCAAGCTCGCCTTCGCCGTGGTCGGCGGCTCATCCTGCCAGAGCTCTCCGATCAGCCTGTCGATGGTGACCATCCTGCCCCTGCACAGCGCGAGAACGGCGAGGATCGCCTGCTGCTTCGCCGCGCCAACTTTGATCAACCGACCACTGGCGTCCGACACTGCGAAAGACCCAAGTAATTTGATCATTTATACCTACCTCGGCCCAGATCCTCCCCCACCGCGGTATGCCTTCGGTATGCCGGGCTCGCCGGCACGGAAGCGGGGTCGAATACTCTCCCTGTCACGACGGACAGAGGTAGCAAATAGGCATGAAGCTCCGGGCTGAGGGTGGGGAAGAAGACATCCCTTCGCACTGGGTTTCTCCAGCGCCATCCGAACGATCAATGCCTTGACCGGCCGGCAAGTGCACGGGCGTCCCGGGCGTCACCTGCCCGGTTGAGCTCTCCAGAAGGGGACGGCTGCCACCCTGGGCGACGGACTCGGGGCTCTGGATACGCGACCAGCACGCGCCGACGCATGACGACATCCATCAGCGCTGACCGTCTGCTCCTCGGTGGAGCGTATGCCCTTCATCACGAGAGCATGGAGGCCAAGCTCACGCGTACGCCCGGGCCTCACGTTCGTCTGCCAGTGATCATCGCACCGGTCGACATCAGCTCGTCGAACACCGTCCCATGTGGTTCACCGCTCAGCCGGAAGCCGCCGACGTCTTGCCGACCGGGGAAGAGCGCCCGAGCGAAGCGAGGACCGCTTGGGGCGGGGTCCAGCAGGCCCACCACCCAGTCGGGCGACGGGATGCTCCTATGTCTTGTCAACAGTCAGAAGCGGGTTTGGTCGCTCGTTCGTGGCCGTGGGTGAGAATACGGAAGACGTCGCGGGCGATGTAGCGCTTGAGGCAGCGCAGGATGTCTTTCTTCGACAGGCCTTCGCTGGTCCGGCGGGCGGCGTAGGCGCGGGTGCGTTCGTCGTGGGCCAGGCGGCTGACGGCGATCATGTGCAGGGCGCGGTTGGCGTCGCGGTCGCCGATCTCCTCACTCAGGTGCCGGTGCCGGCGGGCGAGACTGCGCAACGCCACCGTGGTTGAGACGATGACGCGTCCGTATCGGCACCGGAACGCAGCCGCAGGCAGGCGGCCACGATACTGCCCGCCGCGCGGCCCGGCCAGCTCAGCTGCTCACGCAACTCGGCAGGGGCGGTCACCAGCATGGCCTTGAGCTGACTCAGCGTGGCCGTGCGGGCCTTGACCGCGCCGGCTCGGGCCGCGTGCAGAGCGCGGATGGCTTCCACCCGCGCGTCCCTGGCCTTGGGCACGGCCGCGGCCCGCACCGTAACTGCCGGCCCCCTCCACACCCACCGACGCGACCCGTCCGAACCCGCGCAGCCAGGCCAGCAGCTTGTCAAAGCCCTGACAAGTGGCCGGAAACTCGGCATCGGCCAGCCGCCGCCCGTTCATCAGGATCACCGCAGCGTGATGCGTCTGGCCGTGAGTATCCACCCCGCCGATCACCCGCGCCTTGCCCTTCTTACCCGCCACGCCCTGTCACCTCTGCCTCGTCCGTCCTGCGGGCTCGCATACCAGCAGGACGGACGGACAACACAGTGATGAGCCACCAGGCAAGCACCTATCAGGTCACACCGCCCTGCAAGCATGCGGTGCAAGAGCCGCTCGGGATCGGCAAATCCCGTTCCGAGCAACAACGCCAGTGGGTAAGCGAGTCAGACCCCGGGCCACTCCTGCCCTTCAAGTCGCACTGTGGGTGAGCCTGCGCAACCTACTACTCGAAGAGCGTGCGTCCCAGCGAAAACTACGCCTTGAGCCAGCTCATCATCGGGCGGAGCTTCGCGCCCGTCTTCTCGATCGCGTCCTCGGCCAGCTCCTCGCGGTAGCGCTTGAACTCCTTCTGGCCGCTCTCGAACTCCTCGACGAGCTGCCGCGCGAAGGTGCCGTCCTGGACCTCGCCCAGGATCCGGCGCATCTCCTGCCGCGTCTCGTCGGTGATGACGCGCGGGCCGCGGGTGTAGCCGCCGTACTCGGCCGTGTCGGAGACCGACCAGTACATCTTCGAGATGCCGCCCTCGTACATCAGGTCGACGATCAGCTTCATCTCGTGCAGGCACTCGAAGTACGCGACCTCGGGCTGGTAGCCGGCCTCGATCAGCGTGTCGAAGCCCGCCTTGATGAGCTCGGAGACGCCGCCGCACAGCACGGCCTGCTCGCCGAACAGGTCGGTCTCCGTCTCCTCCTTGAAGGTGGTGCGGAGAGCTCCGGCGCGCGTGCCGCCGATGCCCTTGGCGTACGACAGCGCCAGGTCCAGCGCCTTGCCCGAAGCGTCCTTCTCGACGGCCACGAGGACGGGCACGCCGCGACCGGCCTCGAACTGGCGGCGGACGAGGTGGCCCGGGCCCTTGGGGGCGACCATGCAGACGTCCACACCCTCCGGGGCCTCGATGAGGCCGTAGCGGATGTTGAGGCCGTGGCCGAAGAACAGCGCGTCGCCCTCGACCAGGTTGGGGGCGACGTGCTGGGTGTACAGGTCGCGCTGGATGTGGTCCGGCGCGAGGATCATGGTGAGGTTGGCCTCCTCGACCGCCTCCGCCGGAGTGACGACCCGCAGCCCGTCGTTCTCCGCCTTCTCGCGGCTCTTGGAACCCTCCGGCAGGCCGACGCGGACGTCCACGCCGGAGTCACGCAGGGAGAGCGCGTGGGCGTGGCCCTGGCTGCCGTACCCCAGCACGGCCACGTGGCGTCCCTGGATGATCGACAGGTCGGCCTGGTCGTCGTAGTAAATCTCGGTCACTTGCTCAAAACCTTTCAGGCGGTACGGTCCAATGCCCTGAGGGACCGGTCGGTGATGGAACGGGCGCCGCGGCCGATGGCCACCATGCCCGACTGGACGAGTTCTTTGATCCCGAACGGCTCGAGCACCTTGACGAACGCCTCGAGCTTGTCGGGAGTGCCGGTGACCTCGATGGTCACGGCGTCGGCGGCCACGTCGACGCAGCGGGCGCGGAAGAGGTTGACGAGCTCCAGCACGTGGGAACGGCTGTCGGCGTCGGCCTTGACCTTGATCAGCATCAGCTCGCGCTGGACGGACTGCGACGTGTCGAGCTCGACGATCTTCAGTATGTTCACCAGTTTGTTGAGCTGCTTGGTGACCTGCTCAAGCGGCAACTCCTCGACGCTGACCACGATGGTCATGCGCGAGATGTCGTCGTGTTCGGTCGGCCCCACTGCCAGCGAGTCTATGTTGAAGCCCCGCCTGCTGAACAACGCGGACACGCGCGCCAGGACGCCCGGCTTGTTCTCGACAAGCACCGACAGAGTATGCCTACTCATCCTCGTTCTCCCACTTAGGCGCCATGTCACGGGCGATCTTGATGTCGTCGTTGCTGGTGCCTGCCGCCACCATGGGCCAGACCATGGCGTCCTGGTGGACGACGAAGTCGACCACGACGGGCACGTCGTTGATCTCCATGGCCTTCGCGATCACGGCGTCCACGTCCTCGGCACGCTCGCAACGCAGGCCCACACAACCATAGGCCTCGGCGAGCTTGACGAAGTCCGGGATGCGGCGCGTCGTCTGCAGGTCGGTGTTGGAGTAACGCTCGTCGTAGAAGAGCGTCTGCCACTGGCGGACCATGCCGAGGTTACCGTTGTTGATGACGGCGATCTTGATCGGCACCCCCTCCAGGGTGCAGGTGGCCAGCTCCTGGTTGGTCATCTGGAAGCAGCCGTCGCCGTCGATGGCCCACACCGTGGCGTCGGGGCGGCCCATCTTGGCGCCCATCGCGGCCGGGACGGCGAAGCCCATCGTGCCGAGGCCGCCGGAGTTGATGAACGTGCCGGGGTTCTCGTAGTCGATGAACTGCGCGGCCCACATCTGGTGCTGCCCGACCCCGGCCACGTAGTACGTGTCGGGCCCGGCGATCGCGCTCAGCCGCTCCATGACGTACTGCGGCGCCAGCGAGCCGTCCTCGAACGTCTCATAACCCAGCGGGTACGTCTTCTTGAGGCCGTTGAGGATCGTCCACCAGGCGGTGTAGTCGCCCTTCTGCTCCGACGCCTGGATGGCGGCGACGAGATCGCCGATGACCTCCTTGCAGTCGCCCACGATCGGCACGTCGGCGTGGCGGTTCTTGGAGATCTCCGCCGGGTCGATGTCGGCGTGCACGACCTTGGCGTTCGGCGCGAACGAGGCCAGATCGCCGGTCACCCGGTCGTCGAAGCGCACGCCCAGGCCGATGAGCAGGTCGGCCTTCTGCAGCGCGCCCACGGCCGACACGCTGCCGTGCATCCCCGGCATGCCCATGTGCTGCGGGTGGCTGTCGGGGAACGTGCCCCTCGCCATCAGGGTGGTGACGACCGGGATGTTGGTCAGCTCGGCGAGCTGGAGCAGCTCGGCGGACGCGCCCGCCTTGTGGACGCCGCCGCCGACGTACAGGACCGGCCGCTTGGACTCGGCGATCAGCTTGGCGGCCTCGCGGATCTGCTTGGAGTGCGGCCTGGTGACCGGGCGGTAGCCAGGGAGCTGCATGGTCGGCGGCCAGCTGAAGGTGGTGTCGGCCTGCAGCGCGTCCTTGGAGATGTCCACGAGCACCGGGCCGGGACGGCCGGTGGAGGCGATGTGGAAGGCCTCCATGATCGTGCGGGGGATGTCCGCGGGGTCCGTGACCAGGAAGTTGTGCTTGGTGATCGGCATGGTGATGCCGGAGATGTCGGCTTCCTGGAACGCGTCCGTGCCGATGGCCGCGCTGGCCACCTGACCGGTGATCGCCACGATCGGCACCGAGTCCATGTACGCGTCGGCAATCGGCGTCACCAGGTTGGTGGCACCGGGACCGCTGGTGGCCATGCACACCCCGACCTTGCCGGTCGCCTGCGCGTAGCCCTCGGCCGCGTGACCCGCACCCTGCTCGTGGCGTACGAGCACGTGCCGGACCTTGGTCGAGTCGTAGAGAGGATCGTAGGCCGGCAGAATGGCACCGCCCGGGATCCCGAACACTGTGTCGACTCCAACGTGCTCCAAAGCCCTCACCAGGGCCTGTGCACCTGTCATCCGTTCGGTCATCGGCTCGTTCCTTGCGTGGCTACTCGCTTAAGGACATAAAAAATGCCCCTTCCCACCGGTCGGCGGGTCTGGGGCGGCGCGCAGGTCGTCGTGCTTCGCTATCGGCCTGCGCGCCGGCGAAGTACTACGAGAATCTCACTGCGAAGCATGGCAAACACCATAGCCGCTCGGAACGCCCCGGTGCCAACTTCGTGGACACATGTCTCAAACAGTGAGACTCGTCCGCATCAGCGAGTCGACTCCGCGGGCCGCCATCGGCCGTGCCACCAGGAAACCCTGCCCCTTCGTGCACCCCATCCGCTTGAGCAGTTCGAGCTGCTCAGGACGTTCGATGCCCTCGGCCACCACGACAAGACCGAGGTCGTGGCCGAGCCGCACGATCGTACGGGTGAGCAGCGTCAGCGTGTCGTCCTTGCCCAGCCCCGACACGAACGACGGATCGATCTTGATCATGTCGACGGGAAGCTGCCGTAGGAACGCCAGCGACGCGTAGCCCGTGCCGAAGTCGTCGATGGCCAGCCGCACCCCGAGCGCCCGCAGCTCGGACAGCCGCTTGATCGTCTCCTCGGCGTCCTCGACCAGCATCTCCTCGATCACCTCGAGGGTGAGCGCGGAGGCGGGCAGCCCGCTTTCCCGAAGCGCCTCCTCGACCGTCTCGACGAAACGCGGCGCGGTGATCTGGCGGGCGGACAGGTTGAGCGACAGGCCGATGTCCCAGGACGAGGCCCGCCAGGCGGCCACCTCGCGGCAGGCCTCGCGCAGGATCCACTCGCCCAGCGGCACGATCAGCCCGGTGTCCTCGGCCGGGCCGAGGAACTGCTCCGGCGGCACGAACACCGAGCCCCGCCACCAGCGCACCAGCGCCTCGACCGCGGTGACCCGGGACGTGGCCAGATCGACCACCGGCTGGTATTCGATCGCGAACTGCTGGTCGATCAGCGCCCGCTGCAGGTCGGCCGCCAGCTCCAGCCTGCGCACCACGTCGGCGTGCATCTGCGCGGCGAACACCTCGACCCGGCGTCCGCCCAGCTCTTTGGCGCGTGCCATTGCGACGTCCGCGTTGCGGATGAGGTCGCCGGCGGGCATGTCGTCCTCGGTGAAGGCCACGCCCACGCTGGCGGTCAGCGCCACGTCGCGGTCGGCGACGCGGAACGGCTCCTGCGAGACCGCGCGTACGAGCCGCTCGGCCAGGTCGACCGCGACCTGCGCCTCGCCACCGGTCTCGACGAGCACGGCGAACTCGTCGCCGCCCCAGCGGGCGAGCGTGTCGTCGACGCGTACGGCGCCGCGCAGCCTGCGCGCAGCCTGGCCGAGCAGGTAGTCGCCGCTGGCGTGCCCGACCGAGTCGTTGACCGAGGTGAACCCGTCCAGGTCGAGGAAGATGACCGCGACATGTCCCGAGGTGCGCCCCGAGAGCACCTCGCGGGTGCGCTCCTCGAAGTAGGAGCGGTTGGGCAGCCCGGTCACGCCGTCGTGGAAGGTCAGGTGGGCGACCTGGTTGCGCAGCGCCTCCTCGTCGCTGATGTCCCTGGTGGTGACCAGCATCAGGTCCTCGCCGCCGACGTGGCGGGTGGCGACGGACTCGGTGGGCCGCCAGGTGCCGTCGGCAGCGCGCACCCGGCAGGCGATCAGGCAGGCGCCCGGTGCCGTGGTGTTGTCCTCGTCGAGGTGCATGGCGCGCAGCGCGACCTGGATGCCCGGGACGTCCTCCGGGTGGATGTAGTCGAAGATCGACCCGCCGACCACCGCGTCGGGGTGATAGCCGTACGTGACCTCGACCCCCGGGCCGATCTCACGGACCACGCCCGTGTAGTCGCAGGTGAACACCACGTCGCCGGTGCTCTCCGCCAGCTCCTTGAGCTGCCGTTCGGCGAGTTTGACCTGGCCGCGCAGGCGCATGTTGGCCGCCGAGGCCACGAACAGGCGCACCAGCAGGAGCAGCACCACGGAGACCGCGACCACCACGACGCCGGTCACCGGACGCTCGGGGCGCTCGCCGGCCAGGTGGGCGAGCCACGTGCAGGCGGCCACGGCGACCAGCGCCAGCGGCACGAGCGCGACCACGTTGCCGACGGCGGACCTGTCCGACTCGCGCGCGGGCGGGCCCCAGGGCACGGCCGCGAGCAGCAGGAACGCGACGGGCGCCAGCATGACGCTCCAGATCTGCGGGTGGCCGCCGTCGAGCCTGGCCACCGCGGCAGCCAGGCCCGCCACGGTCATGGTGGCGAGCACGCCGACGCCGGCCAGGGCCAGCAGCCAGGAGGAGGCCCGGCTGGTGAGCACCGACGGGATCACCGCGCACGTCACCAGCAGCGCGATCATCGGCGGCAACATCACCAGCGTGAACGCCGCGGGATCGGCGGAATCGTCGTAGACGTGGCGCAGTGCCACGACCCAGCCGATCAGGAAGAGCGAGGCGGCGCACAGATAGGAGTCGGTCACATGCCGTAAAACGATCCTGGCCGGGAACCTGCGGTCGGCGGCGATCAGCGCCCCGCTGGCCGTGACCACGGTGCCGAGCAGCACGAACAGGTCCGCGAAGCTGACCAGGAAGCTCTCGGCGAACGGGCGCAGCGCCACCCCGGCCGCCCAGATGACGGCTCCGCCGCCCATCCAGCGGGCGCCCAGCGCCATGGGCCGGTCCGCCGCCGACTTCACCGAGGCGACCAGCAGGGAGCAGGCGGCGATCAGCGCCGCCAGCCCGCCGGCGACCGCGCCGGCGAGCAAGGCCTGACGGCCTACGCTGAGCGCAGCGGCGAACGCCACCGCGCCTGCCGCCGCCGCGGCGGTCAGCGGCACCCGTGGATCACGCCAGCGGATCACAGTCGTTGCCCATCCCGTCTCGAACTCTGCACCTGATGACCGCCGAAGCCCGGCCGATCACTTCGCCAGTGTGTGCGCTCGTGGGTGCGCAGGTGGTGACAACGCCGATGTCGTCACCGATCTGATAACCACAAAGACCAATTTCCGCCAAGAGATCCTTGACAGCGAGTCAGGACCTCCCTGCAAGGGCCACGGTACGCACCGAAGGTCACGGACCAGCCACGGTCCGGGATCCTCTCAGTATGTGTCCGTTATGACGTTGACCAGCGGTTCGCCTGCGAGGTGACGCAGGAGCCGGGCGCGGATCAGTCGCAGCACGCGCCGTCCCGACGCCGGAGTGCTGCCCGCGATGTGCGGAGTGATCAGAACGCCCGGAGCGCTCCAAAGGGGGTGGCCCTCGGGCAGCGGCTCGGGCGCGGTCACATCCAGCGCCGCACGGAGCCTACCGGTTTTGAGCTCCGCGATCAGTGCGTCCGTGTCGGCGATCCCGCCCCTGGCGGCATTGACCAGCACGGCGCCGTCCACTCATCCGGGCGAGGAACGCCGCGTCCACCATGCCCGCGGTGCCGGCGTGGCGGATGGAACCTAGGTCTTCATGCCGAGAACCTTGCGACTCGCCGGGAAGTATGGAACATATGAGAAAGCTCTTGACGATCATGCTCATCGCCGCGTCGACGGCCTGTTCCAACGGCCTGGCCAGCGATGGGGACGTGCCCCCGACGGCCACGGGCGGCCCAGGAGAGCCCAAGGACGTGGCGACGGGGCTGTCCGTGCCGTGGGCGATCGCGTTCCTGCCCGGAGGCGACGCGCTGGTCACCGAACGGGACTCGGCGCGGCTGCTGCGGGTCCGCCCGGACGGGAAGGTGACGTCGCTGGGGACGATCTCCGGGGTGCGGCCCGAAGGCGAGGGCGGGTTGATGGGGGTGGCGGTCAAGGATGAGCAGGTCTTCCTCTACTACAGCGCGGAGCAGGACAACCGGATCGTCCGCTACCGGCTCTCCGGCGACCGCCTCAGCGACGAGCGGGTCCTGGTGCGGGGCATCCCGAGGGGCGGGATCCACAACGGCGGGCGGCTGGCGTTCGGGCCGGACGGCTACCTGTACGCCGCCACGGGCGAGACCGGCGACGACCAGCTCGCCCAGCAGCGCGACTCGCTCGGCGGCAAGATCCTGCGCATGACCGTGGACGGCGCCCCAGCCCCCGGCAACCCGTTCGGCACGCTCGTCTACAGCTACGGGCACCGCAACGTCCAGGGGCTCGCCTGGGACCCCTCTGGGCGGCTGTACGCCACGGAGTTCGGCCAGAACACCTACGACGAGGTGAACCTCATCAAGGCCGGGGGCAACTACGGCTGGCCGGAGGTCGAGGGGCGCGGCGACGATCCCCGCTTCGTGAACCCCATCGTCACGTGGACCACCGATGAGGCGTCACCGTCGGGGATGGCGTACGCGAAGGGCTCGTTGTGGGTGGCCGCGCTGCGGGGGGAGCGCCTGTGGCAGGTCCCGCTGAGGCCGGACGGGTCGGCGGGCGAGCCGGTCGCCCGCTTCACCGACCGCTACGGCCGCCTTCGCGCCGTCACGTCCGCCCCTGGCGGCACGTTGTGGGTCGGGACCAGCAACAAGGACGGCCGCGGCTCCCCACGGCCGGGCGACGACCGCATCCTCTCGGTCACCCCGTCGTGAACCGGCCGCTGATCCGGGGGGCCGGGCCAAGCGCCGCGGCCCCCGTGCGCGCGGGCCTCAGCGGGTCGCCGTGCAGGTCGTCTGCGGCTGGGCGCGGTACTTGGTGGTCACCTTCTTGTCCTTCTTGACCACCTCGCCGTCCTTCTGGAACACGCGGGTGACGTCGATCGTGAATCCCTGCTGTCCCTGCGTGGGCAGGCAGTCGGGCGCGGAGCTGCTCTCGGTCCTGAACGGCACGAAGTCCCGCCGGTCCGACTCCACCGCCTCCACCTTGTCGTACCGCTTGGTGCTCCACAGCGTGACCGTCACCGACGTGTCCGTGAAGGCCGTCTTGATCAGCACCCCGTGCTCGGAGTCGTTGCGCCACTTCAGGTCCGTTTCCGGATACAGCAGCGTGACGTCACGCCCGGCGGGGTAGCGAGGTGCGAAATAGTCCATCGGCTTGTGCTCGACGAGATCGAACCCGCCGAAGAACGCCGCGTTGTACATCGTCGTGGCGAACTGCGACACGCCGCCGCCCACGATGTTCACCATCCGCCCGCCGACGATCTGCCCCGCCTCGACGTACCCGTCCTCGACGGTGCGCTCCCCCACGACCTCGTTGATCGAGAACGTCTCCCCCGGCTTGACCAGGTGCCCGTCGAGCTCCTGCGCCATCCGCTGGATGTTCTTCACCCGCGCCTGGCAGCAGTCGAACGTCGTGTTGAACGTGCCCACGACCTCCTGGATGCCGAGGCCGCGTACCTGGGCGGTCGTGACGGTGGGGGCGACGGCGCCCAGCCGGACGGGGATGGTGCGGCTGCCGCCCTGGTCGAACACCCGCTCGGCGTCCCTGGCCAGCAGCTTGTCGTTCACGCCCCGTCCCGTGCGCGCGGGCACCAGGACCGGCTTGTCGTTCACGATGTCGTACGTGGCGTCGCGCGGCTGCTGGGCGGCGTCCACCAGCCGGCTCTCCACGGCGGCCAGCACCGCCTTGGCGTTGAACGTGGGCGCGAGCCCGCCGGAGCCGTCGGAGCCGTAGGTCAGGTTGGCGGCGATCATGGCCGGCGGGATCTGCACCTGCTTGCCGCCGAGGGCCAGCGTGATGGGCGCGGAGACGGCCTGCTTCGCCTTGGCCAGGGCCGCCTCGACGGCCTGCGGAGTGGTGACGGGCTTGGCCGGCCGCAGCGTCAGCACGACGTTGCCGCCCCCGCGCAGGAAGGCGTCGCCGACCCTGCGTACGGCGTCGTCCCGGTCGAGCAGCACGCCGTCCTCCGGCCGGCGGATCTTCGGCTGCAGCCCGGAGAAGAACACCCGGCCCTCGCGCGCCTTCTTGTCGGCGGCCTCCGCCAGGCCCTCGACGGTCCTGGCGAGTTGGGAGGAGTCGAGGTTCACCTTCGGCTGGAGCTCGGTCTTGCCGGTCAGCCCCTGCCACACCTCCTGCGGGCTGGGGAACCCGCTGGGCGCCTGCCCGATCGTGCTCACCACGTCGAGCTCGAGCCCGGCCTCGTCGGGCTGGATGGTCTCTTTCCGGCCGGCGATGTCGACCACGACCGGCTTGCTCAGCCTGGTGCCGAGCTCGTTGCGGAGCTTGTCGGCCGCCTGGGTGACGGTCAGCCCGCCGATGTCGACGCCCGCCACGTGAGTGCCGCGCAGCACGGAGCCCGACATGAGCACGGCGGGCACGACGTACGCCAGCCCCGCCAGGACCGCCACGAACGCCAGCAGGCCGGGCAGGAGGCGGCGCCGCCTGGGCGGCTCGGGCTCATACGCGGGCGGTCGCTCCACAGGCGTGCCGAACATGGGGGCGGCCGGGGCCGGCGACTGCTTGTCGTTCATGGGCCACGGCTGCGCCGGCGGCGCCACAGGGGGCAGCGCGCCGCCCGAGGGACCGCCCGGGGCGCTCGGGCCTTGGGCCGGTCGGGGCTCCTGCCTGTCCGGTGGGCCGAAGATGTCCCGGGAGACGCCCGGGGGCAGGCCTTCGATCCGCGGCTTCTTGGAGACGCCTGACGTGGGTAACGGCACCGAGGCGAACGGGTCGGTCGGTGATTCGATCGGTCCGGCGTTACGCACGCCTCAATCTCCTCCCGGTCCGCAGCCAAGTCTCAGGCAACAGTAAGGCACGCGGATCCGCATATGTCACGGGAAATGGCTACGGAAGTGTGTCAACCTAGCCACCGGTAGCGATGTTCGGGTCGGCCGGCCGTGCCGTACCGGGGCCGGAACTCGGCCTGACCCGCCGCGCACAGGTATTCGAGATAGCGGCGGACGCTCACCCGCGACAGGCCCGTGAGCTGGGCCGCCTCGGTCGCCGACAGGTCGCGGCCCGCCTCCCGCAGGGTATCCGCGACCAGCGCGCACGTGGCCGCGGACAACCCTTTTGGCATGGGTGCAGCGGTTTTGGGGGTGCCGAAGAGCCGATCGACGTCGTCCTGGCGGGCCTCGGTTCCGATGGTGGACAGGCGCCTGCGGGTGTCGGCGTACTGCTGGAGGCGCTCGGTCAGGGCGGCCGCGGTGAACGGCTTGATGAGGTAGTTGACGGCGCCGCCGCGCATGGCCTCCTGGACGGTGGGCACGTCGCGGGCGGCGCTGATCATGAGGACGTCCACGTCATGGAGCTGCTTGAGCACCTCAAGTCCTGACATGTCGGGCAGGTAGATGTCGAGCAGCACGAGGTCGGGCCGCTGCTCGGCCACCGCGGCGAGCGCGTCGGCCCCGGTGTGCGCGACGGCGACGACCCGGAAGCCCGGCATCCTGGACACGTAGCCGCTGTGGATGCGGGCGACCATGAAGTCGTCGTCCACCACAAGCACGCGCAGGTCGCTCATGGCCTCACCCCGTCCGGCGGCTCGGTCCCCACGGTGCCGCCTACCCTCATCGCTCCGGTCACCACGCGTCCGCCGCTCCTCCAGGTGGCGGTGCCGCGGCGTCCCTGGCCCCCATGCCCGGCCGCCGGGCGCCGTCGCGGGTCATGGGTGCGCCTTCGGCGGAAGCAGGGCCGTGAAGACGGCGCCGCCCGAGTTGCGCACGCGTACCCAGCCGCCCCTGCGCAGGCACGCCTGCCGGGTCAGCGCCAGCCCCAGCCCGCGCGGGCCCGATCGGGCGGCCTTGGTGGTGAAGCCCTCCCTGAACACCTCTTCCACCAGGTCGGGCGCGATGCCGGGACCCGAGTCGCCCACCCGCACGTGCAAGCCGTCGGCGTCGGCCTGCACCGACACCTCGATCGTGCCCTCGGCGCCGTCGAGGGCGTCCATGGCGTTCGCGACGAGGTTGCCGACCACGAGGACCGCGTCCTGCGGGTCGCCCAGCGTGCCCTCGGGCACGCAGGAGTCCTCCGACAGCACGAGCCGGGCGCCGCGCTCGGCCGCCTCGGCGGACTTGGCCAGCAGCAGGGCGGCCAGCGTGGGCTCCTGGACGCGCTCGCGCAGGTCGGTGGCGTACGTGCCGCGGGTGGTGCTGGTGATGAAGTTGACGGCCGCCTCGTGCTCGCCCAGCTCCAGCAGCCCGACGACGGTGTGCATCCGGTTGGCGAACTCGTGTGCCTGGGCCCGCAGCGCCTCCGTCGCGCTGCTGGTGTCGTGGAGCTCGCGGGCCAGGCGAATCAGCTCTGTCCGGTCACGCAGCGTGATCACCCAGCCGCGGTGCCGGCCGCGTACCCATACCGGAGTGCGGTTGAGCACCAGCACCCGCTCGCCGTGCAGCACGACGCGGTCCTCGCCGGGGTCGGCGCCCCCGAGCACGTCGCGCATGCGCTCGGAGACGGGCATCTGGGTCAGATCCTCACCGACGTCGCCGAGCAGTTCGCGGGCGGCGTCGTTGACCAGCGTGACGCGGCCGTTGAGGTCGAGCGCGAGCACGCCCTCCTTGACGCCGTGCAGCACGCCCTCACGCTGCTCCAGCAGCGCGGCGATCTCGCGCGGCTCCAGCCCGAACGTCTGCCTGCGCACCCGCGCGGTGATCACCGCGGCCAGTGCCAGCCCGGCGAGCAGCACGGCCAGCGCCGTCCAGATCAGCGGCGGGAGCGCGGCGCCGAGCTGGCCGACGACCGTGGTCTCCAGCACGCCGACCGAGACCAGGCCGATCACGTTGCCGTATTCGTCGCGGATCGGCGTCTTGCCCCTGACCGTGGTGCCGATCGTGCCGGTCTCGGTGCCGACCCAGCTCCTGCCGGTCCGCAGGACGGTGGTGCCGTCCGTGGAGAGCTGCTTGCCGATCAGCGCGGTGTTGGGGTGTGCATAGCGCTTCTGCTGGTCGTTGGCGATCACGACGTAGTCGGCGCCGGTCTCGTGCTGCACGCTCATGGCCAGCGGCTGCAGCACCGTCTCCGGATTCTTGAGCTTGAACGCCTCGCGCACCTGCGGGAGCCCTGCCACGGACTGCGCGATGGCCAGCGCGCGCTGCTGGTGCAGCGCGTCGAGCTGGTCGCGCGTGTGCTCTGCCCACACTCCCGCAGTGCCCCCGACGGCGAGGATCACGATCACCATCTGGAGCACGAACAGCTGGGTCCCTAGGGAGGCGTCGCGCACCCATCTCACGTTGCACATGGAAACAAACGCAGGTCACGGCCAGGTCGCGACCAATACGACCACTATGACGGCAAGCGCGCAAACCCTCGACGCGGACGGGAAGAGGCTTCACGATCCCAGTCTTAACCCCGGATTTACAACCGCGAAACACCCCCTGGAGTGATCATGCGCTTGCGCGTACTCGCCGCTCTCGCGGCACTCTCCCTCGCCGCGCTGACCGGCTGCGGCGAGTCCGGCACTGGCACCTCCGCCAGCGGCTCGTTGCGGATCATGGCTCCGGCCGCGCCCGGCGGCGGCTGGGACCAGACCTCCCGCATCGCCGAGCAGGCGATCAAGGCCGCCGACTCCAAGCGCAAGGTCGAGGTGTTCAACGTGCCCGGCGCGGGCGGCACGATCGGCCTGGCGCAGCTCGCCGGCGAGAAGGGCAACGGCAACCTGCTGATGACCATGGGCCTGGTCATGGTCGGCGCCATCGAGCAGAACAAGTCCAAGGTCACGCTGGCCGAGACCACGCCCATCGCCAAGCTGACCGAGGAGTACGAGATCGTCGTGGTCCCGGCCGCGTCCCCGTACAAGACGCTGGCTGACCTGGTGGCGGCCTGGAAGGCCGACCCCAAGAAGGTGTCGATCTCGGGCGGCTCCGCGGGCGGCACCGACCACATCGTGGCCGGCCTGATGGCCAAGGCCGCGGGCGTGGACCCCAAGCAGGTCAACTACATCGCCCACTCGGGCGGCGGCGAGGCGCTCAACGAGCTGCTCGGCAACAAGGTCAGCGCGGGCATCTCGGGCGTGGGCGAGTTCGCCGAGCACGTCAAGTCGGGCAAGCTGCGCGCCCTCGGCGTGACCTCCGGCCAGCGGATCTCCGGCCTGGACGCGCCCACGCTGAAGGAGGGCGGCCTGAACGTCGAGCTGTCCAACTGGCGCGGCTTCGTCGCCCCCGGCGGCCTCTCCGACGCCGACAAGAAGGCCCTGACCGACCTGGTCACCAAGATGCACGACTCGCAGCCGTGGAAGGACGCGGTGGCCAAGAACGGCTGGATCGACTCGTTCCAGACCGGCCAGCAGTTCACCGACTTCCTGAACTCCGAGCAGACCCGGGTCAAGGGCATCATCGCCGAGATGGGGCTCGTTTCCTGATGGCTCGCTGGTGGCGGCCCGAGCTCGGGCTGGCGGTCGTGGTGCTGGTGCTGGGCGTGTTCGTCGTGGTCGGAACGCTCGACGTCTCAGCCGCGGCCTCCCAGCTCGGCATCGGCCCGCGCTTCTTCCCCATGCTGGTGGGCGGCGCCATGGTGCTCATCGGCCTGCTCTACGTGGCAGACGTCATCCGCGGCGGCCACGGTGATCCAGAGGAGAGCGAGGACGTGGACGTCGACGCCCCCGCGGACTGGCGGAGCGTCGGGCTGGTCAGCGGGATCTTCCTGGCGTTCGCGGCGCTCCTGAACGTGGTCGGCTGGATCATCGGCGCGAGCCTGCTGTTCTTCGGCCTGTCGGTGGCGCTGGGCGCCGAGCACAAGCGGCGCGCGGCCGTGGTCTCGGTGATCATGGGACTCGCCACGTACCTGCTGTTCGTCAAGGGCCTCGGCGTGTCCCTGCCGGGCGGGCCGCTGGCGGGGGTGATCTAGGTGGAGTCGCTGCAGCTCCTGATCGACGGCTTCGCCGCCGCGCTCACCCCCGTCAACCTCCTGTACGCGCTCGTCGGCGTCACGCTCGGCACCCTGGTCGGCGTGCTGCCCGGCATCGGGCCCGCGATGACCGTGGCGCTGCTGCTGCCGATCACGTTCACGGTGCCGCCGGCCAGCGCGTTCATCATGTTCGCCGGCATCTACTACGGCGGCATGTACGGCGGCTCGACCACCTCCATCCTGCTCAACACGCCCGGCGAGTCCTCCTCGATGATCACGGCGCTGGAGGGCAACAAGATGGCCCGGCGCGGGCGGGCGGCGCAGGCGCTGGCCACGGCGGCCATCGGGTCGTTCGTGGCGGGCACGATCGCCACGGCGCTGCTGGTCGTGGCCGCGCCGGCGGTGGTGAGCTTCGCGATCTCGTTCGGCCCTGAGGACTACTTCGCGCTGGCGATCCTGGCCTTCACCGCCGTGTCGTCCGTGTTGTCCCGCTCGGTCGTGCGCGGCCTGGCCTCCCTGGGGCTCGGGCTGGTGATCGGGCTCGTCGGCATCGACCAGCAGACCGGGCAGGCACGGCTCACGCTGGGCATCCCGCAGCTGCTCGACGGCATCGACGTGGTGATCGTCGCGGTCGGCCTCTTCGCGCTCGGCGAGGCACTCTACGTGGCCTCGCGGCTGCGTCACGCGCCGCCCGAGGTGGTGCCGGTCGGCCGGGCCTGGATGGGGCGGGCCGACTGGCGGCGCTCGTGGCTGCCGTGGCTGCGCGGCACCGCGCTGGGCTTCCCGTTCGGCGCGCTGCCCGGCGGCGGGGCGGAGATCCCCACGTTCCTGTCGTACGCGGCCGAGCAGCGGCTGGCGCGCGGGGTCGCCAAGGAGGAGTTCGGCAAGGGCGCCATCGAGGGCGTGGCCGGGCCCGAGGCGGCCAACAACGCCTCGGCGGCGGGCACCCTGGTCCCGCTGCTCACGCTCGGCCTGCCCACGTCGGCGACGGCCGCGATCCTGCTGGCCGCCTTCCAGCAGTACGGGCTCCAGCCCGGACCGCAGCTGTTCGACCACAACCCGGCGCTGGTGTGGGGCATGATCGCGTCGCTGTTCATCGGCAACGCGATGCTGCTGGTGCTCAACCTGCCCCTGGCGCCCCTGTGGGCCCGCGTCCTGCGTATCGAGCGCCCGTACCTGTACGCCGGGATCGTCCTGTTCGCCGCCCTCGGCGTCTACGCCCTGAACGGCACCGTGGTCGACCTCGTCGTCCTGTACGTCCTGGGCCTCCTGGGCTACGCCATGCGCCGCTTCGGCCTTCCGGTGGCCCCGGCGGTGATCGGCATGATCCTGGGTCCGATGGCCGAGATCCAGCTCCGCAGGGCGCTGGCCATCGGGGCGGGCGACGTGACGGTGCTGGTGAAGAGCCCTGTGGCGGTGGCGCTGCTGGTGCTGGCCTTCCTGGCCCTGCTCGCGCCGGTGTTCAGGAAGCTGTCGGTCCGGCGGCGCGCGGTCACGCCTGTCGAGTGAGCGGCGTTGGAGACGGTTCCGCCGGCACGGCGGAACCGCTCTTCACCGCCCGAGGGGCGATCGCCAGCCCGGCGAGCGCCATGACGAGCGTGGCGGCGAACACCGCCCAGTAGCCCGACCCGGCGGCCGCGAACAACGCGCCGGTGACGGCCACCGCCACCACCGAGAACACCGACTCGCCCACCTGCAGCGCCGAGCTGTTCTTCCCCTGCTCGCCGGGCGCCGACAGCTCCAGCGTGAGGACCGACAGCGTCGGGTACACCAGTCCGATCCCGAACCCCGTGATGATCCACGCCGGGTACGCCAGCGCCAGCGGCACCGCGGTGAACGTCACCGCGCCCATGAGCAGGATGCCGAGCGCGATCGCGGCCGAGCCGAGCCGCAGGTTCGTCAGCTGGCTGAAGGTCTCGCGTCCCTGCAACCACGACGCGAACGACCAGGTCAGGGAGCCGCCCATGATGGCGAACCCGGCCGCGAGCGCGGACAGGCCGCGCTCTTCGATCAGCATGAGCGGCACCATCACCTCGGCCGCGAAGAACGCGCCGGCGGCCAGGCCACGCAGCCCGACCACGGCAGGCAGCCCGCGGGCGGCCCGCAGGGTGCCGGCGGGAAGCAGCCTGGGCAGGGCCACGACCAGCACGACCAGGCCCGCGACCAGGAGGGGGAGGCGCCCGTCGCTGCCGTACTGCATGAGCCCCGCCCCGACGGCGGTCACGGCCGCCCAGGCGACCTTGCCCGGCAGCCCTGGCGCGGGCTCGGCCTGCCCGCCGCTCACCGGCTGCCCGGCCAGTCCGCGCAGCAGCACCAGGCCGCCGGCCACGGTCATGATGGGCACCAGCAGGAACACCCAGCGCCAGCCGAGCGTGTCGGTGACCACGCCCACGATGGCCGGCCCCACCATGGAGGGCACCACCCACGCGGTCGCGAACAATGAGAAGATCTTGGGATGCAGGTTCTCGGGATAGACCCGGGCCACCACCACGTACATCGCCACGCTGACCAGCGCGCCGCCGAACCCCTGCAGGAACCGTCCGGCGATCAGCACCTCCATGCTCGGCGCCAGCCCGGCCACCGTCAGCCCGCCGACGAAGCCCGCGACGCCGGTCCACAGGGGCGCCAGAGGGCCGCGCACGTCGGCCCACCGGCCGCCGAGCACGGTCCCGATCACGCTGGCGGCCATCGCGCCGCTGAACGCCAACCCGTACAGCTCCAGCCCGCCGAGCTCCTTGGCCACGACCGGCATGGCGATCGCGACCGCCATGTACTCGAAGGCCACCAGCGACACCATGGCCACCAGGCCCGCCGTCAATGCTTTCCGCGTCACCCGGCGAACCTACGGCGGCCCGGCTCTCCCCACATCCAGCGGGAGTCCTACATCGGCACCGGCAATTGGACCTAGGACCGTCCAGCAGCACGAAGGCCCCGCCACCCATGGCGGCGAGGCCTTCCTGGTACAACAGCGACTACTCGGAGACGCCCAGCTTCTCCAGGATCAGCTGGCGGGCACGGGCCGCGTCGGCCTTGCCCTTGCTGGCCCTCATGACGCCGCCCACCAGGGCGCCCGCCGCCGCGATCTTGCCGGACCTGACCTTCTCGGCCGCGTCGGCGTTGGCGGCCAGGACCTGGTCGATGATCGCCAGCAGCTCGCCCTCGTCGCTGACGATCTGCAGCCCGCGCTTCTCGACCACCTCGTCGGGCGTGCCCTCACCGGCCAGCACGCCTTCGAGCACCTCGCGCGCCAGCTTGTCGTTGAGCGCGCCCGAGGCCACCAGCTCGGTCACCCTGGCGATCTGGGCCGGGGTGATGGGCAGGTCGGCCAGCGGGGTGCCGGCCTCGTTGGCACGCCTGGCCAGCTCGCCCATCCACCACTTGCGCGCGTCCGCCGCCGGGGCGCCCGCCGCGACCGTGGCCTCGACCAGGTCGATGGCGTCGGCGTTGTGCATGGCCTCCATGTCGAGGTCGGACAGCCCCCACTCGGCCTGCAGCCGCTTGCGCTTGACCGACGGCAGCTCGGGCAGCGCCGCCTTCAGCTCGGCCACCCACGCCGGGTCGGGCGCGATCGGCACCAGGTCGGGCTCGGGGAAGTAGCGGTAGTCCTGCGCCTCCTCCTTGGACCGACCGGACGTGGTGGTGCCGGTGTCCTCGTGGAAGTGCCGGGTCTCCTGAACGATCTTCCCGCCGTCGGCCAGGATGCCGGCCTGCCGCTCGATCTCGCTCCGCACGGCCCGCTCGACGCTGCGCAGCGAGTTGACGTTCTTGGTCTCCGTACGGGTGCCCCACTCGGACGAGCCCCGCGGCATGAGCGACACGTTGACGTCGCAGCGCAGCGAGCCCTCCTCCATGCGCACGTCGGAGACGCCGAGCGAGCGCATGATCTCGCGCAGCTCGGTGACGTACGCCTTGGCCACCTCGGGCGCGAGCCGGTCGGTGCCGGGGATGGGCTTGGTCACGATCTCGACCAGCGGGATGCCGGCGCGGTTGTAGTCGACGATCGAGTAGTCGGCCCCGTGGATGCGCCCGGTCGCGCCGCCCACGTGGGTGGACTTGCCGGTGTCCTCCTCCAGGTGCACCCGCTCGATCTCGATCCGCACGGTCTTGCCGTCGATCTCGACGTCGACGTAGCCGTCGACGCAGAGCGGCTCGTCGTACTGCGAGATCTGGTAGTTCTTCGGCATGTCCGGATAGAAGTAGTTTTTCCGGGCGAAGCGGCACCACTCGGCGATCGAGCAGTTCAGCGCCAGGCCGATGCGGATGGTCGACTCGATGGCCTGGGCGTTGGCCACCGGCAGCGATCCGGGGAACGCCAGGCAGGTCGGGCAGACCTGCGTGTTGGGCGGAGCGCCGAAGGTGGTCTTGCAGCCGCAGAACATCTTCGACCTGGTGCCCAGCTCGACGTGCGTCTCCAGGCCGAGCACCGGCTCGAACCGGTCGAGCGCTTCGTCATAGACCATGGTCATAGCGACGGGGCCTCCTTCAGCAGCGGGCCGCCCCAGCGGCTCTCCAGGGCCTTCTCGACGGCGGCGCCGACGCGGTAGCAGCGGTCGTCGGCCAGGACCGGCGCCATGATCTGCAGGCCGACCGGCAGGTTGTCCTCGTCGGCCAGGCCGACCGGCACCGACATGGCCGCGTTGCCGGCCAGGTTGGACGGGATGGTGCACAGGTCGGCGAGGTACATCGCGATCGGGTCGTCGGCACGCTCGCCGATCGCGAACGCCGTGGTCGGCGTGGTCGGCGACACCAGCACGTCCACCTGCTGGTAGGCGGCCTCGAACTCGCGGGAGATGACCGTGCGCACCTTCTGCGCCTGGCCGTAGTAGGCGTCGTAGTAGCCGCTCGACAGCGCGTACGTGCCGAGCATGATGCGCCGCTTGACCTCGGGACCGAACCCGGCGGCCCTGGTCAGCGCCATGACCTCCTCGGCGCTGCGGGTGCCGTCGTCACCGACGCGCAGGCCGTAGCGCATGGCGTCGAAGCGAGCCAGGTTGGACGAGCACTCCGACGGCGCGATCAGGTAGTAGGCGGGCAGCGCGGTCGTGAACGACGGGCAGGAGACCTCGACGACCTTGGCCCCGAGCGACTCGAGGAGCTGGACGGCCTCGTGGTAGCGGGCCAGCACGCCGGGCTGGTAGCCCTCGCCGGCGAACTCCTTGACGACGCCGATCCGCATGCCGGCGATGTCGGGGTTTTTCGCGGCCTCGACCACGCTCGGCACGGGCGCGTCGACCGAGGTGGAGTCCATCGGGTCGTGCCCGGAGAACGCCTCGTGCAGCAGCGCCGCGTCGAGCACGTTACGCGCGAACGGGCCCGGGGTGTCGAGCGAGCTGGCGAACGCGATGAGCCCGTAACGGGACGAGCCACCGTACGTCGGCTTCATCCCCACGATCCCGGTCACCGCGGCCGGCTGGCGGATCGAGCCGCCCGTGTCGGTGCCCGTGGACAGCGGCGCCTCGTACGCGGCCACGGCGGCGCTGGAGCCGCCCGACGAGCCGCCTGGCACCTTGGACAGGTCCCACGGGTTGCGGGTCATCTGGTAGGCCGAGTTTTCCGTGGAGGAGCCCATGGCGAACTCGTCCAGGTTCGTCTTGCCGAGGAAGACCAGCCCCGCCTCGCGCAGCCGCGCGGTGACGGTCGCGTCGTACGGCGGGCGCCAGCCCTCGAGGATCTTGGACGCGGCGGTCGTCGGCATGTCGCGCGTGGCGAAGATGTCCTTGTGCGCGATCGGCACGCCGGCCAGCGGCCCGAGCTTCTCGCCCGCCCGCAGCCTGGCGTCGACGGCCCGCGCCTGCTCCAGCGTCGTCTCGCGATCGACGTGGAGGAACGCCTGGATCTTGGGCTCCACCTCGGCCATGCGGTCGAGGTGCGCCTCGGCCACCTCGACGGCCGACACCTCGCCGCCGGCGATCATCGATCCCAGCTCGGCGGCGGTCTTACGGATAAGGCTCATGCCTCCTCCCCGAGGATGCGCGGCACCCGGAAGCGGTCGTCCTCGACGGCGGGCGCGCCGGAGAGCGCCTGGTCGGGCGTCAGGGACTGTCGCACCTCGTCGGCACGGAAGACATTGGTCAGCGGAAGCGCGTGCGACGACGGCGGCACGTCCTCGGCGGCGACCTCGGCAACCTTCGCGACCGCTTCGATGATGGCATCGAGCTGGGTGGCGTAGTGGTCGAGCTCGTCGTCGGTGAGCGCCAGCCTGGACAACCGGGCCAGGTGTGCGACCTCGTCGCGGGTTATGGCGGACATGAGTCGTTTAACCCGTTTCGTGGATGGAGTGTTCTTGGTGGACACTGCCATCCTAGGGGCCTTGACGTAGCACGCCCGAACCAGTAACCCGCCCGTTCGTCAGCGGCCGCGCTGAATGGCGGCTCACCGGGTCAGGCGGAGCGGCTGACCTCGGGCCGGTAGCTGTACTCGATCCCGGGGCCCGCCCCCGCGTGCTCCCTGAGCCAGACCGTCGCGTCGGCGGCGGGCATGGGCCGGCCGAACAGCCACCCCTGCCCCATGTCGCAGCCCATCTCCGCCAGCCGCATCGCCACCTCGTCCGACTCCACGCCCTCCGCGACCGAGCGCAGCCCGAGCGAGCGGACCAGGTCCACGATCGAGCGGACGATCCGGTCGTCGTCCTCCGACTCGGCGATCCGGCGGACGAACGAGGCGTCGATCTTGACTTCGGACACCGCCAGGCGCTGGAGCCTGATGAGCGAGGAGTAGCCGGTGCCGAAGTCGTCGAGCGCCAACGGCACGCCCAGCGTGGCCAGGGCCTTGATGGTCTCCTGGGTGTAGGCCTGGTCGCCCGTCAGGATGCGCTCCTTCACCTCCAGCTGGATGGCCCCGGGCGGCAGCCCGTGCTCGGCCAGGCCCTCCTCCAGCCGCTCAGGCAGGGCCGAGTCGAGCAGGTCGCGGGCCGAGATGTTGACGGAGATCGGCACCCGCATCCCCGCGTGCCACCAGCGGGCGGCCTGCTCGAGCGCCGCCTCGATGACATGCGCCGTGAGCGGCCGCATCAGGTACGACTGCTCGGCCAGCGGGACGAACTCCGACGGCGCGATCGACCCGTGCACCGGGTGGTGCCAGCGCAGCAGGGCCTCGACTCCCTGGACGGCGCCGGTCTCCAGGCTGACCTTGGGCTGGTAGTGCAGGCGGAGCTCACGGTTGTCGATGGCGCGGCGCAGGTCGCCGAGGAGGTTGAGGCGTTCCGGCGAGTTGCGGTCCTTGTCGGGCTGGTAGAGCTCTACGCCGGTACGACCCTCCTTCGCCAGGTACATGGCCACGTCGGCCCGTTGCAGGAGCAGCTCGAAATCGGGGGCGTGGTCAGGATAGAGCGCGATCCCGACGGAGCCGTCCACGTCGAAGGTCATGCCCTCCAACCGGACCGGCTCGGTCAGCGCCGCGCGCAGCCGCGCCGCGACCTCCCTGGCCGCGTGGGCGTCCCTGATCGAGGGCAGCAGCACGGCGAACTCGTCGCCGCCCAGCCGCGCCACGACGTCGCCCGGCCGTACCGAATGGGTGAGCCTGTGCGCGACCATCTGCAGCAACCGGTCGCCCACCGGATGCCCCATCGTGTCGTTGACCTCCTTGAACCGGTCGAGGTCGAGCAGGAACAGGCCGACCCGCTCGTCCTGCCTGGCCTCGGCCAGCGCCTCCTCCGTGCTGACGATGAGCATCTTGCGGTTGGGCAGGCCGGTCAGCTCGTCGTGCAGGGCCTGGTGGTCACGGCGCATCGAGAGCGTGGCGGTGAAGTAGACGGCCGTGAGGGGAGCGACGAACAGGGGCACCAGCCCAGGCGAGTGCTCCATGACCACGACGACCAGGGGCGCCAGGCCGAGGAGCCCGACGTACACGAGGGCCTGCGGGCCGACCGTGACCTTGAGCACCCGCGCGATCGAGCGCCTCTCGTGCAGCGCGACCGCGCCGCACACGAGGGTGGCCCTGGTGGCGAAGTACGCGACCCCGGCCAGCGCGATCGCCGCCAGATCTCCGCCGCCCGGCACCCATGGCGCCGCCGGGCTCGGCACGATGCCGAACAGCCCCAGCACCACGGCCGCCGCGGTGAGCGCGAGGGTCGACTGCGCGATGTTGAACATGACCCGATGCCACGACTTACGCGTCACCACCCCGTTCATGGCGACGGCGACGGCCTGCATCAGCACCGCGACGGGCAGCCCGAAGTGCAGCAGCACGGCAAAGGTGAACATGGTCGACGGGTACGTGCCGCCCACGGCGGTGGCGGAGGACACCATCACGGGCCTCAGCTCACCAAGGATCACCAGCACCGCCAGCACCCAGAACAGCGACGTGCGGGCCAGCTCCAGCAGTCCGCCGGCGTCCAGCCTGAGCATGGCCACCACGAGCGCGGTAAAGCCGATCACGGTTATGCCCGCGAGGAACGCCCACAGCGGCGTGCCGACGCGTGGTCCGGTGTCGCGGGTGTCGGTTGGGCCAGTCATCGGTAACAGAACCCCCATTAGGTCACTATGGGAGGGTACGACCTTCACCCCACTTCGCGAAACCAAGCGCGTACGTTCCGTCACTTCTCCTTTCCGACATATACCCAGAAACCACCCTCGGTAGCAAACCGCACACACTCCCGGCACACCCCGCCGCCGCTGCATCGAGACGGCGTGGCACCCGGCATCTCGCGCAGTCGGGCATGGCACACGGCGCGTGCCACACGGCCCGTGGAACGCGGCACGTGGAACGCGGCACGTGGAACGCGGCACGTGGAACGCGGCACGTGGAACGCGGCACGTCACGCACGCGGAATCGGCGGGCCAGGCACATCGCACCTGGTGTCGGCACGGTGGCGCGTCTCCTTGAAGCGCCGCACCGGCGGGATGTGGCGTGGCGGACCCCGGCGCCGGTGTGCCATGTGCGAATGCGCCACGCGATGTGCGGCGTGCCGATGCGCGAGTGTGCCACTCGCCATGCCGCACGGGGCCTGCGCCACGTGCGAGCACCGCACCCCAGCGCCGAGAAGGGAGTCACGGCCGCCCGCGTGGGCGGCCGCCGGCTAGGCCTCCGGGGCGATCGCGGCCGCGGCCGCCGCCTCCGGGCCTTCCTTCAGGAGGAGCTCGAACCCGCCCCCGTCCAGGATCGGCACCCCGAGGCTCACCGCCTTGTCGTACTTCGACCCCGCGTTCTCCCCCGCCACCAGGAACGAGGTCTTCTTGGACACCGACCCCGACACCTTCCCGCCCCGGCTGGTGAGCGCGTCGGAGGCCGAGTCGCGGGTGTAGCCCTCCAGCGTGCCCGTCACCACGAACGTCAGCCCCGCGAGGGTCTGCGGCCCCTTCTCCGGCGCGGGCTCGTCCTCCATCCGCACTCCGGCGGCCCGCCACCGTTCGATGATCTCGCGGTGCCAGTCGACGGAGAACCACTCCCGGATCGTCGCCGCCACCCGGGGCCCGATGCCCTCGACGGCGGCCAGCTCCTCCTCCGAGGCGTTCATGATGCGCTCGATCGAGCGCATCTCGTCGGCCAGCGCCCGGGCGGTGGGCGGGCCGATGTGGCGGATGGACAGGGCGACCAGCAGCTGCGCGAGCGGCACCTGCTTGGCCCGCTCCAGCTCCTCCATGAGCTGCAGCGCATTCTGGCTGGGCTTGCCGTCGATGTTGGAGAAGAAGGTGACGACCTTCTGCTCCCCCGTCTTGGGATCGATCTTGGGCAGGCCGGTGTCCTGGTCGCGCACCACCGACTTGATGGGCAGCAGCTGCTCCAGGGTCAGGTCGAACAGGTCGGCCTCGGTGCGCACCACGGGCTCCTGGGGCGGCAGCGGCTGGGTGAGCGCGGTGGCCGCGACGTAGCCGAGCCCGTCGATGTCGAGGGCGCGCCGTCCGGCCGCGAAGAAGATGCGCTCGCGGATCTGGGCGGGGCAGCTGCGCGCGTTGGGGCAGCGCAGGTCGGCGTCGCCCTCCTTCTCGTACGCCAGCTCGGTGCCGCACTCGGGGCAGTGGGTCGGCATGACGAACTCGCGCTCCGACCCGTCGCGCAGCGCCGCCACCGGCCCGACGATCTCCGGGATGACGTCGCCCGCCTTGCGCAGCACCACGGTGTCGCCGATGAGCACGCCCTTCTTGACCACGATGGCGGCGTTGTGGAGGGTGGCCCGCTCGACGGTCGAGCCCGACACCGACACGGGCTCCATCACCGCGTACGGCGTCACCCGCCCCGTGCGCCCGACCCCCACCTGGATGTCGAGCAGCTTGGTGTTGACCTCTTCCGGCGGGTACTTGTACGCGATCGCCCATCGCGGCGCCCGCGACGTGGAGCCCAGCTCCCGCTGCGTGCGGAAGTCGTCGACCTTCACGACCACCCCGTCGATCTCGTACGCGGGATCGTGCCGGTGCACGCGGTAGTGCTCGATGAACTCGTTGATCTCGGTCAGCCCGGGCAGCACCTTGTAGAGATCGCTGACCGGCAGCCCGAACTCCCGCAGCCGGTCGTAGACCTCGGACTGCGCCTTCGGCACGGGCGAGCCCTCCCAGATGCCGATGCCGTGCACCAGCATCCGCAGTGGCCGCTGGGCCGTGATGCGCGGGTCCTTCTGCCGCAGCGTGCCCGCCGCGGAGTTGCGCGGGTTGGCGAACGGCGGCTTGCCCTGCTCGACGAGCTGCTCGTTGAGCTTCTTGAAGTCCTCGACGGGGATGTAGACCTCGCCGCGCACCTCGACCAGGCTGGGGATGTCGTCACCCTTGAGCCGGTGGGGGACTCCCTTGATCGTGCGGACGTTGGCCGTCACGTCGTCGCCCGTGCGCCCGTCGCCACGGGTCGCGCCCCGCTCCAGCTTGCCGTCGCGGTAGACCAGCGCGATCGCCAGCCCGTCGATCTTCAGCTCGCAGAGGTAGGGCCCCGGGTCGCCCTCGGCCAGCCGCTCGGCCCGCTGCATCCAGGCGGCCATGTCGGCCTCGTTGAAGGCGTTGTCGAGGCTCTCCATCCGGTTGAGGTGCTGCACCTTGGCGAAGTCGCCCGACACCGGCGCGCCCACCTTCTGTGTGGGCGAGTCGGGCGTCTGGAGCGTCGGATGCGCCTCCTCCAGCGCCAGCAGCTCCCTGAACCACTCGTCGAACTCGGCGTCGCTAACCGTGGGCTGGTCGAGCACGTAGTAGCGCCAGCGAGCGTCCTCGACCAGCTCGCTCAGCTCGGCATGCCGCTTGAGCGCGGTCACGGGAACGCCCTCCACCTCGGCGCCAGGCTCAGTCACCAGGGTCTCCTCTCGTCCAACACCCTGACCAAACGCTACCGCCGGGCACCGACAAGAACACCTCCTCACCCGCCCTGTGCCCAGACCCCTTCCCAGGTCGAGCACTTGCCGGTGACCGTCTTGGCAGTGCCGCGGCAGACCTTGCCCTCGATGGACAGCATGTATCCGGCCTCGAACGAGAACTCCAGCGGCTTCGTCCCCGAGCAGTTGTGGTACGTCTTGTACCCCTTGCCGCCCGACTCCTTGACCCACCGGAACTTCACCCACGAGCACCCCGCACGCCCCGGGAAGTCGTACAGCTTCCCGCTGACCACGAACCCCGGCCGGTCGTGCACCACCTTCCCCTTGGCCTTGCCCGCCCGGTCGGCCGAGTAGATCGACCCCCAGCTCCACACCTCCGGGTTGGCGGAGGCGAGGGCGGGCGTGGCGGACGCGACGAGGACGGCGGCGGCCACCGCCACAGTGCGAAGAATCATGAACCGGAGGCTACTCAGCCGCCTTGCATCCCGCTTGCGGGGTCGTCCCTGAGCACCTGGGCCGCCTTCCGGCAGGCCGCGAGCGCCGCACGGGCGTACCGTGGCGACGCCCCTGCCAGCCCGCAGGAGGGAGTCAGCACGACCTGCCCGGCCAGCCGATCGGGCGCGAACCCGAGCCGCCGCCACAGGTCCAGCGCCGGCTTGGCGACCACCCCGACGTCCGGCAACCGGGCGTCCGTGCCGGGCACGACCCCCAGGAAGAACGCCAGTCCCGCCTCGACGCACTCCCCGACGGCGTCCTCGTCCCTGCGCCGCAGCAGCGAGGCGTCCACCGACACTCCCCGCACCCCGGCCCTGCGCAGCACGTCGAAAGGCACGGACGGCGCGCAGCAGTGCACGATCGGGCTGTCGAAGGACCGCAGCGACTCCTCCACCCGCCACTCCTCGACGGCGGCGAGCCGCCCGAACCCCGAGGCGGTCGGCACGGTCCCGGCCAGCACCCCGGGCAGCCCGGGCTCGTCGAGCTGCAGCACGATCTCCGTCACCCCGGGCAGCCGCCGCCGCACCTCGGCGCAGTGGTCGGCCACCCCCTGCGCCAGCGAGGCGATCAGATCGCGTACGGCCCCCGCATCCGAGAGCACCTTGTCCCCGTGTTTCAGCTCGATCGACCCGGCCAGCGTCCACGGCCCGCAGACCTGCAGCTTGAGCGGCCCCGAGTAGTCGTGCCCGACCTCCTCGAGCCCGTCGAGGTCCCGCCGGAGATGGTCGACGGCCCGCTGGTGGTCGCGCCCCGGCCGATCGGTCAGCCGCCACCCGGAGGGCTGCACCTCGACGGGCAGCTCGACGAGCATCCCGGCCGTCCTGCCGATCATGTCGGCGCCGACGCCCCTGGCCGGCAGCTCGGGGAGGTACGGCAGCCCCGGCACCTCGCCGAACACGACCCTGATCGCCTCGAGATGATCCTCGCCCGGATGCGACCCGACCCCGGTTGCTTCCCACGTAGACATGAGCACAAGCGTAGGCTCTGCCGGGTGGAGCTGACGAAATACGATCACGCATGCGTACGCGTGGAGAAGAACGGCAAGGTCCTGGTCATCGACCCCGGGACGTTCACCGAGAGCCCGGTGCTCGACGGAGCCGACGCGGTCCTGATCACCCACGAGCACTGGGACCACGTGGACGTCGACAAGCTGAAGGCCGCCTCGCCCGCCCTGGAGATCTACACCTGCGAGGGCGTGGCCGCGGAGCTGACGGACGTGCCGGGGAAGGTCCAGGTGGTACGGCACGGCGACGCGTTCGAGACGGCCGGTTTCCGCGTGCGGGCCTTCGGCGAGTGGCACGCCAAGAACCATCCCGACGTGCCCGTCGTCCAGAACGTCGGCTTCCTCATCGACGATGAGATCTTCTACCCGGGTGACGCGCTGACGGTCCCGGGCGTGGAGGTGCCCACCCTGCTGGTCCCGACCGGCGGGCCGTGGCTGAAGCTGGGGGACATGGTGGAGTATCTCCGCACGGTCCGCCCGGGAAGGGCGTTCTCCACCCATGACGGCTTGTACAACGACGTCGGCCTGGGCCTGGTGGACAACTGGCTGAAGGCGGAGTCGGAAACGCAGAGCGCCGACTTCCGCCGGCTGGCGGTCGGCGAGTCCGCCACGCTCAGCTAGCGGAGACGATCGTCGCCGACCCGATCACCGTGTCGCCGGAGTAGAGCACCGCCGCCTGGCCCGCCGCCACTCCGGTGGCCGGGCGGTCGAGCTCGATGCGGAGGCCGCCGCCGGCCTCCTCGAAACGGCACCCGTACACCTCTCCATGCGCCCGGAGCTGCACGGTCAGATCCTCGACCGTGGACGGGCCGTTCCACACCGGGCTGCCGCACGTGATCGAGGTGACCTCGAGCGCGGAACGCGGGCCGACCGTGACCGTGTTGGACACCGGCTCGATCGACAGCACGTAGCGGGGCCGGCCGTCGGAGGCGGGGCGGTCGATGTGCAGGCCCTTGCGCTGACCGATCGTGAAGCCGTGGGCGCCCTGGTGGCTGCCGACGACCTCGCCGCTCTGGTCGACGATGGGCCCCTCGGCCGCGCCGAGGCGCTTGGCCAGGAAGCCGCGGGTGTCGCCGTCGGCGATGAAGCAGATGTCGTGGCTGTCGGGCTTGTCGGCGACGGTCAGGCCACGCCTGGCGGCCTCCTCGCGAACCTCGGCCTTGGTCGAGCCGCCCAGCGGGAAGATCGCGTGGCTGAGCTGCTCGCGGGTGAGCACGCCCAGCACGTATGACTGGTCCTTGCCCTGGTCGACGCTCCTGGACAACACCCCGTCGACCAGCTTGGCGTGGTGACCGGTGGCGACCGCGTCGAAGCCCAGGGCCAGCGCCCGATCGAGCACCGCCGAGAACTTGATCTTCTCGTTGCACCGCAGGCACGGGTTGGGCGTGCGGCCCGCGGCGTACTCGGACACGAAGTCCTCGACCACGTCACGCTGGAAGCGCTCGGCCATGTCCCAGATGTAGAACGGGATGCCGATCACGTCGGCGGCGCGACGCGCGTCGCGCGAGTCCTCGATCGTGCAGCAGCCCCTCGCCCCCGTGCGGTGGGATTGGGGGTTGGCCGACAACGCGAGGTGCACACCAGTGACGTCGTGACCGGCCTCGGCGATCCGAGCGGCGGCCACGGCGGAGTCGACGCCGCCCGACATGGCGGCAAGCACACGCAGTCCCATGACCATTCCAGCGTACTGTCCTGACGGGAGTGCGCGACCATGGTCGGTATCTGCGAGTATTCAGCCCATGCGACTGTTCGGGCGCAAGGACGCAGAGGAAGAGGCCGGCGACGGGATCGCCGAGTTCTGGGCGTGGTGGCAGGAGGCCAGGCCGGGGCTCGACTCCCTGGTCGCCGAGGGCGAGGTCGAAGGGCTGGAGGAACGGCTCGCCCCGGCGGTCGCCGCGATCCACCCAGGCCTGGTCTGGGAGGTGGCTCCCGGCAAGAACGCCGCGCACGCCCTAGTGGTGACCGCGGCGGGCGATCCCGAGCTGCGCTCGCTCGCGCACCGCTGGGCCAAGGCCGCGCCGCCGCTGGATCTGCTGTGGGAGTTCCATCCGTCACGGCAGGCCAATCCGCAGGCGCTGGAGCTCACCCTCGACGTGGGCGGCTACGAGTTCGCGCTCGACAAGCTGATGCTGGGGCTGCGGGTGCCGAGGGACCAGCCGCGCGTGGACGTGGCCGCCTACCACCCGATCTTCGGCGAGCTCGACGAGGACACCAGGATGGAGGCCACGCTGCTGGCCCTCGACTGGCTGCTCGGCGAGGACGACGTGGCCAGGTGGGTCGGGGAGATCACACCCGCCACGTTCCAGCCGATCGACTCGGTGGCCGCCGCTCACCTGCCCGCCGTGGTCGCCGACCTGGCCTCGGGCTACACCGAGGAGGAGTGGGTGCTGCTCGAAGGGCAGACGGCGAGCGGCGCGCCGCTCGTCGCCACGACCCGCCATCCGCTGCGTCCTGTGGACTATCCGCTGTTCGACCAGCACATCGCGATCACGCTGCCGTACGCGCACCGCGACGAGAACGGCCTGCCGGTCGGCGACTCGCTGACGGCGCTGCGCGACTTCGAGGAGCGCCTGGCCGCGCGGCTGCTCAAGCTGCGCGACGACGCGGTGCTCGCGGCGCACATGAGCGCCGAGGGGCACCGGATCATCCACGTGTACGCCGACCCGACCGGCGACGCGGCGATCCATGCCAAGGAGCTGATCGTGAGCTGGGAGGAGGGCGAGCCCCGGGTGGACGTGGCCGCCGACTCCGCCTGGTCGGCCGTGGTGGCCTTCCTCACCTGAGGTCTGCCCGTCTGCTGAGCCTCCAGCTGAGCTCGCCCGGCTGCTCGTCCCGCGGCTGAGGCCGGTCGGTGGTCAGCTAGGCCCGTCGGTGGTCAGCTGAGGCCGGTCGACCCGTGGCTGAGGCCCGTCGGTGGTCAGCTGAGCCCGGCTCGGCGGGCGCGCTCGACGGCGGCGGGCAGCACCTCGATCAGGCGGTCGACGTCGTCGCGGGTCGAGGTGTGCCCCAGCGTGAACCTGAGCGAGCCCCGCGCCGCCGCCGCGTCGGCCCCCATGGCCAGCAGCACGTGGGACGGCTGCGCCACGCCCGCCGAGCAGGCCGAGCCCGTCGAGCACTCCACGCCCTTGGCGTCGAGCAGCATGAGCAGCGCGTCTCCCTCGCAGCCGGGGAAGGAGAAGTGGGCGTTGCCGGGCAGCCGCGCCGGCGAAGGGTCTGCCTCCCGCAGGTCCGGGTCGCCGTTGAGCACGACGTCGGGGACGGCCTCGCGTACCCGCTGGATGAGCTCGTCGCGCAGCGACGTCAGGCGGCGGCTCAGGGCCTCCTGCTCCTTGACGGCCGTGGTGACGGCGGCGGCCAGCCCCGCGATGGCGGGCGCGTCGAGCGTGCCCGAGCGCACGTCGCGCTCCTGCCCCCCGCCGTGCTGCACGGAGACCGGCGTCAGCCCCCTGGCCAGCAGCAGCGCGCCGACCCCCATCGGGCCGCCGATCTTGTGTCCGGTCATCGTGAGCGCGTCGGCCCCCGAGGCGGAGAACGACACGGGCAGCTGCCCCACCGCCTGGACCGCGTCGGTGTGGAACGGGATGCCGTGATCGTGGGCGATCGCGGCCAGCACGTGAACGGGCTGGACCGTGCCGACCTCGTTGTTGGCCCACATGATGCTGACCATGGCCACGTCGCCGGGGTCGCGCTCGATGGCCTCGCGCAGCGTGTCGGGCTGGACCCGGCCGTACGCGTCCACGTCGAGCAGCTCCACCTCCGCGCCCTGGCTGTCGGCCAGCCACCGGGCGGGGTCGAGCGCGGCGTGGTGCTCCACGGAGCTGATCAGGATGCGCCGCCTCGGACGGCGCGACCAGTAGAGCCCCTTGATCGCGAGGTTGTCGGCCTCGGTGCCGCCCGAGGTGAACACGACCTCGCTGGGCCGCGCGCCGAGCGCGTCGGCGATCGTCTCGCGTGACTCCTCGACCACTCTGCGCGTCCGGCGGCCCGCTGCATGCAGCGAGGATGCGTTGCCGACGCGCTGAAGCTGCTCCGTCATGGCCTCGATCGCCTCGGGCAGCATGGGCGTGGTCGCCGCATGATCAAGATAGGCCGACGGTCTGGTCACCCGATCAGGGTATCTCGTTTGCAACTGTACCGTCCGGACGGTACAGTTACGGACATGCGAAGGGATGAGCTTTTGGACGCGGCGGAGGATCTCCTCTGCGACCAGGGCTCTGCCGCGCTCACCCTGGCCGCCGTGGCGGACCGGGCGGGCGTCAGCAAGGGCGGCCTCCTCTATCACTACGGCTCCAAAGAGGCCCTGATCAAGGGCATGGTGGAGCGCCTGATCGAGGACTTCGACCACCTCGTGGCCGAGCAGCCCGGCGAGACCTACACCGAGCGCTACCTGGGCGCCACGCTGGCCGCCGTCCGCTCCGGACGGCTGCGACGATGGGCCGTGGTCACGGGGGCTTCCGGCAACCTCTTCCTGCTGGCGCCGCTGCGCGACGCGATGGCCCGCTGGCATCGCGAGGAGCTGGACGAGGAGCCGGATCCGCTGGCGTCGCAGATCGTACGGCTGGCGTGTGAGGGGCTCTGGGACGTGGCCAGCCACGACCCGGAGCTGAACACGGAGAACGACCTCCAGGCCCTCGAGTCCCGCCTGAAAACCCTCCTCAAACCCCCCTCCTAACCGGCCCACCCGGCCCCGGCGCTCGGCGGCCTTCCGGCCAAGCCGACCCATGCCAACCGGCCCGGCCCTCGCCTGTCCTGGTCCTGTTCCGGCCCCCTCTGTCCGGCCTGCGCCGGGCTTCGGCTGGACGCGGCTCGGCCTGGCGGACGCTCGGCCTGGCTTGGGCCAGCGCCGGTTCCCGACTTCTGCTTCCGCCTTCCGCCCCGACCGTGGGCACGCGGCCCTGCGCGCCCTCCTGCCTCGGTGGACGCGCCCCCTTCCGCCACTGTGGGGGTGCAGGTCCTCGGGGGTGCGGCGAAGTGGGGCAGTGCCACGCGGCGACCTAGCGGGTCTTTGCGGGCGAAATATCGCGAAAAACTATGACTTTGTGTGAGGTGTACTAATGACCCGCGCCCTGAGGAGTGCTCGTTACGGGGCGATCCTTACGTTCGTGCTCGCCGGCCTGATGGTGGGCACCATGACGGTGCGCATCCCCGCGTTGACCGACAAGCTGAGCCTCTCGGAGTCGACGGTCGGCACGATCCTGCTCGTGTGGGGCCTGGGCGCGTTGGTGACCATGCAGTCCATGCGAAAGGTGATGGCCCGCGCGGGCAGCAGGGCCGTGCTGCGGGTCGGCGGACCGCTCACCGCGCTGGGCCTCCTGGCCGTGGCGTTCGCGCCGAACCTCCCGTTGCTCCTGGTGGCCGTCGCCTTCTTCGGCATGGCGTTCGGCACCGTGGACGTGGCCATGAACGCCCAGGGCTCCACGGTCGAGCGGGCGTTCGGACGGCCGCTGATGAACGGCATGCACGCGGGCTGGTGCGTAGGCGCCATCTCCGCGGGCGCGCTTGGCAGTCTGGCGATCGCCGTGGGGCTGCCGTTCACCGCCAACGTGGCGCTGATCGGGCTGGTCTCGCTGCCCATCATGGTGGTGCTCGGCCGTACGTACCTGCCCGAGCCCCCGGCGACGGGGACCATGACGGAGGCCCGCCGGCGCATGCCCCCGATCGTCTACCTGCTCGGCGCGATCATGTTCTTCGCGTTCATGGTGGAGGGCACCGTTGCCGACTGGAACGGCCTCTACCTGCGGAACGAGCTGGGCGCCCCCGAAGCGCTTGCGGCCCTCGGCTACCCGGTGTTCGAGGTGGGCATGCTGGTCGCCAGGCTCACCGGTGACCGGTTGCGCACGAGGTTCGGCGTCCGCGGCATGCTGACCGTGTCGGGGGTGGCGACGGCGGGGTTCTTCGCGGTGGTGCTGCTCGCGCCGGCGGCGTCGGTGGCGGTGTTCACGATGTTCTTCGTCGGGCTCGGCGTGGCGACGATCTCGCCGCTGACACTGTCGCTGGCGGGCACCGCGACCGACACGCCAGGACCGGCGATCGCCCAGGCAGGAGCCATGGGGTACACCGGTCTGCTGCTCGGCCCCGTGGTGATCGGCTTCCTGTCGGACGCCACCTCGCTGCGTACCGCGCTCGGCATCGGGGTCGTACTCGGCGCGCTGATCGCCCTCGCCTCCCGGCTCCTCCCGCGCAGGGAGCCCACCGCGATCGCCCCGGCTCCGGCCGTCGAACGCGAGCCCATGAAGGTCCCGGCCTGACATTCGTCTCTGTCAGCCGTCATCCCCGGTGCGCCGATCCGGCCCGTACGGAAGCCATCGTCCGGGACGATTCGCGATCTTTCGTCCTCCCCGACGGCCGTCTGGACCCGCTCAAGCTGTTGCGCGAGTTCACCGCCTTCTGGAAGCAGCACGGCGAGACGCTGGTCCGTGGCACCGCCTACCACGAGGCCGCGTGCCAGATCATCCTCATGGCCTACCTGCACCGGATCGTCAACGGCGGCGGCTTCCTCGACAGGGAGTATGCCGCGGGCACCGGACGGCTGGATGTCTACCTGCGCTGGCCGTACGGCGAGGGGCAGGTGCAGCGGGAGGCCATGGAGCTCAAGGTGTGGCGGCCTGATCAGCGGGATCCGGTGGACGAGGGGCTCACTCAGCTCGACCGCTATCTGGACCGGCTTGATCTCGACACCGGCTACCTGGTGATCTTCGATCGCCGTCCTGATGCGTCGCCGATCGAGGAGCGGGTCCGGTTCGATCAGGCCCACACCCCGGCGGGGCGGCAGGTCACCGTGCTGCGGGCGTGAGGTGTGGGCATCGGAGTCGTCGAAGGCGGCGTGATCGCTTACGCACAGGTCGGCTGGCAGGCGTCTCTGGTCGGCAAGCCACTCAACTGAATACAGGTCGAAGACCTGCGCCAAGGCCCCGAGACGGTCTGCTTCAGCGGGTAGTCGCCCGACGAACCGGCGAAGCGGCTTTAGCGGGGGTTGGAGGCCGCCCCAATGTCACAGCTTGATGACCTCGACGCCTGGCATCTCGTCATAGTCCGAGCCCTGCGTGACGACAGGAACCTGGTGTGCGATGGCTGTGGCGGCGATCCAGCTGTCGTTGATGGGCGCCTTGCGTCCGGCGGCTCGTAGCCGGGAAACCAGCAAGGCCCACGCGTCGGAGACGGCCTCGTCGATCGCGATCGGCTCGAAGCGTCCGGCGAGTTGATAAGTGGTGAGTCGGCGGGCGGACGTGTCGGGATCGCGAGCCTGGAGCACCCCGAGCCTGAGCTCACCGAGCGTCACCACCGACACGCCCCACGCATAGTCCGCGAACCGACTGGCGTCGAAGCGCTCTGCTTCCAATCCGATGAAGATTGACGTGTCAGCCAATGCGCGCTTGCGCTCTACCACGGCAAATCGTCCGTCGTCTCGACGAGAGTCTCCCGTAGTTCGTCCGCCAAGCCGGTCGTGTCGACGCCGAGACGGGTCAGTTCGGTGCCGATTTCCACTGCGGAAATCCAGCGACGACGACGAGAGATTGGAATGATCTTCGCAACTGGTCGATTGTCTCGGAGAACTTCAATCTCCTCGCCGGATTCAACGCGCCGCAGCACCTCAGCGGTGTTGTTGCGCAGTTCTCGGGCAGGAATTGCGGTCATACCACAACTGTAGGCGACTTGCTACAAGCGTAGCAACGCCTTCCCTCTCTTCGCGTGCCCCTCGCGAACGCAATCGGCCGACGGATCGGCGACGCGGCTTTGGGTGGGGGTTTGGGGGGCCGCGCCCCCCCAAAGTCACAGCCCGAACCTCTGGCGCGAAGCGCCTCGTCGCGAGGGACCGCGCCTTTGAGCTGGGGGTTCGGGGGGCCGCGCCCCCCGATGTCACAGCCTGAGCTCTATGCGCGAAGCGCTGTCCAGCGAAGACCGTGCCGTTGCCCCTGGGGCCCACTTGCCCCCTACTTGCGCTTGTTGACCTCCTCGGTGAGCTGCGGCACCACCTGGTGCAGGTCGCCCACCACGCCATAGTCGGCCAGCTCGAAGATCGGCGCCTCCGGGTCCTTGTTGATCGCCACGATCGTCTTGGCGGTCTGCATGCCGGCCCGGTGCTGGATGGCGCCGGAGATCCCCGCCGCGATGTACAGCTGCGGCGACACGGTCTTCCCCGTCTGCCCCACCTGGAACTGGTGCGGATACCACCCGGCGTCCGTGGCGGCGCGTGAGGCGCCCACGGCGGCGCCGAGGGAGTCGGCCAGCTGCTCGATGATCGAGAAGTTCTCGGCCGAGCCGACGCCGCGCCCGCCGGAGACCACGATCGCGGCCTCCGTCAGCTCGGGACGGGCGCCCTTCTCCTGCTTGACCCGCTCGACCACGCGGGCCGCCTTGGCGGCGTCGGACAGCGTGACCGACACCTCCTCCTCGGTCCCGGCCCCGGCTGAGGGCTCCGGGGTGGTCGAGTTGGGGCGTACGGCCACGATCGGCGTGCCCTTGCTCACCTTGGACTGCACGTTGACGCCGCCGCCGAAGATGGACTGGTCGGCCACGAAGCCCTCGCCCAGGCCCACGGCGTCGGTGATGACCCCGGAGTCGGTCTTGATGGCGAGGCGGCCGGCGGTCTCCTTGCCCTCGGGCGTGGCGGCCACGAGCACGGCGGCCGGCGACTTGTCGGCCACGAGCTGGGCGAGCAGTTCGGCCTTGGGCGCGACCACGTACTCCACGATGTCACTCGACGGCGCGACGTAGATCTTCTCAGCGCCGTACTCGGCCAGCCTGGCCTTGGCCTCCGGCGTGATGCCGGGGCCCGCCCAGACGGCGGCGGGGGTGCCGAGCGCGCGGGCCAGGGTCAGCAGCTCGAGCGTGACCTTCTTGACCTCGCCTTCGACCTGCTCGACGAGAACGAGAATCTCCGACATTTCTGTAAATACTCCCGTTCTCAGATGAACTTCTTGGACGCGAGGAATTCGGCGGCCTTCGTGCCACCGTCGCCCTCATCCTTGACGATCGTGCCGGCCGCGCGCGGCGTGGCGGCGGCGAAGTCGACGACCGAGGACCACGCGGCGGCCAGACCCACGTGGGCGGCGTCGATGGACGCGTCGCCGATGGCCAGCGTCTCGACCGGCTTCTTCTTGGCGGCCATGATGCCCTTGAACGAGGGGTAACGCGGCTCGTTGATCTTCTCGACCACGGAGACGACGGCCGGCAGCGTGGCCTCGACCTTGTCGTAGCCGTAGTCGGTGATGCGCTGGATCGTGATCGAGGCGCCGTCGACGTCGACCTTGTTGGCCAGCGTGAGCTGCGGCGCGCCGAGGCGCTCGGCCAGCATCGCGGCCAGCACGCCGGTGCGCGCGTCGGTGGACTCCGAGCCCAGGACGACCAGGTCGAACCCGATCTTCTTGAGCACCTGCGCCATCGCGTACGAGGTGGACAGCGCGTCGGAGCCGTGCAGCGCGTCGTCGCTGAGGTGGACGGCCTTGTCGGCTCCCATGGCCAGCGCCTTGCGGATGGTCTCGGTGGCCTTGCCGGGCCCCATGGTGAGCACGGTCACCTCACCACCGTGGGCCTCCTTGAGCCGCAGCGCTTCTTCGACCGCGTACTCGTCAAGCTCGTTGACCACGCCGTCGGCGGCGTCGCGGTCGAGCGTCTTGTCATCGGACCGCAGCTTGCGCTCGGTCGCAGTGTCGGGGACCTGCTTCACGCAGACGACGATGTTCATGGCCGGCGGCCGACCTCCCGTGTTCGCGTGCGCCACCGCCTCGTTGCGATGGACGCCGAATGCAATGCTGTCCAGACTGCCAGGTGCCCGTCGGGCCACCGACAGAGGGTGTGCCTCAGTTTTCCGCGAGTCATGTTACCCATGAGTAGCTTAACCGCAAACCTACAGGTACCAACTATACAGAACTTTGTTCGGTCTAGGCTGACAGCAAGAAGACGACCCCCACCACCAGCGCCGTGCCGGCGAACAGCACCAGCGTGAACGTGCTGACCATCGCCGCCAGTCCGAAGCACAGCCCCACGGCGCCCGCCACACTGGCCAGGTCGGCGATCAACCGGCTGCGCCGGTAGGGGCTGTGCGAGAACAGCGCCACCCCGGCGTCGGACACCACGGCCAGCGCGTACGCCGCCAGCAGGAACAGCGCAACCTCGGGCAGCGGCTCGCGGGCGGCGGCGGCCAGCAGCGACACGAACAGCCCTGAGCCGATCAGCCAGCGTCTGCGTACCTTCTCCCGGTGTCTGGCCCTCGACTCCTCCACCGACCTGCGATGCCGCTCCTTGCCCGGCCGCCACTCCCTGGTGGCCATGTCGTCGGCGGCCCGCACCTCTCGGGGCGGGACCTCGCGTACGTGGGAGACGGGCTCGACACCGAGCCTGGCACAGAGCTGCGCGGCCGTCGGCCGCGCGGACGGGTCGGTGGCCAGGCACTCACGTAACAGCGGCGCCAGCCACTCTGGAACGCCCTCCAGATCGGGCGGGTGATGCACCACCCGGTACGCGACCGCGGAGGCGGGCCCCCGCCCGTACGGCTGCCGCCCGGTCGCCGCGTAGGCCAGTGTCGCCCCTAAGGAGAACACGTCGGCCTCCATGCCCGCGCTCTTGCCCTCCAGCACCTCGGGGGCCAGGTAGCCGGGCGTGCCCACCACCGCGCCGGAGGCCGTGACCGACAACGAGTCGAGCGCGCTGGCGATGCCGAAGTCGATGACCACGGGCTCGCCCTCGGCCATCATCACGTTGGCCGGTTTGAGATCGCGGTGCACCACCCCGGCCTCGTGCATGGCGAGCAGCGCGTCGGCCAGACCGGAGGCCAGCGTGCGCAGGTCGGCGACGGGCACGGGCACGGCGCTGAGCGGGCGGCCCTGGACGTAGCGGGTCACGAGGTAGGGTCTGGCGCCCTCCAGCGAGGCGTCGAGCACCTCCGCCACGTGCGGCCCGCCGACCCTGCGCATGGTCTCCACCTCGCGCCCCAGCCGGGCCAGGGCCCCGCCGTCGGCGGCGACGTGAGGGTGGAGCACCTTGACCGCGACCGTTCGGCCCTCGGCGTCGAGCGCGAGGTGCACCTCGCCGAACCCGCCCGCCCCGAGCCGGGAAAGGAGCTCATATGGGCCGAGGCGCTCGCTCATACCCTCATCTCTCCCCCCGAGAGCCCGCGGGGACACTCAGAACCAGGACGTCAGGAATCCCAATCCGAGGTCTTTGAGCAGACTGTCGATCATTCCGGTGATCAGGCCGATCGTGCTCTGCTTGGCGTCGCTCGCCAGGTCGTCGAAGACCGACTCCGGTGCCCGCCACGGATACCACACCGGGTCCTGCCCCAGCGCGAACATCACCGCGAACAGCGCCGCCGTGCCCACCACCACGACCGCGACCAGCGCCGCACCGGGGCTGCGCAGCACGCCGGTCAGCGAGCGGGTGACGGCCTTGCGCGGCGCGCCGCCGCCCGGCAGCACGAACAGGCCCGCCACGAAGGCACCCGCCGCGAACGAGGCCGCCTCGTTGAACCCCATTTGGCCCACCCAGCGGAGCGCGCCCCAGACACACAGGCCGAACAGCAACGCCAGCGGCACGTGCACGACCGTCATGAGCGCGGACTTCACCAGCGCCCAGGGCGTGCCGGCCACCGCCAGCAGCGGATCGGCCGAGCTGCTCCCGCGTATCTGCCGCCGTTTGGCCAGGTCGCCGAAGAGGTATTCGCCGAGGCGCAGCACCAGGGCGAGCGCGACGGCGACCGCGCCCACCATGACCGGCATCATGACGGTCAGCGCCACCAGCGTGACCAGCAGCAGCAGGCCCACGAACTGGCTGCCGAACAGGTATCTCTTCCGCTCGGCCGGCGGCTGGTAGCGGGGCGGCGGCGTATGTGGCCTGGCCTGCGACGGCGCCGTCGGCGGCGGCGCCGGGTAGCCGGCGACCCGCTGGTCGGGGCGCGGCATCGGCGGCCTGGCCGCGACCGGTGCGGGCACGTAGGGTGGCGGCCTCTCCTCCCGGTATGGCGGCGGCCTCTCCTCGCGGTACGGGGGCGGCCTCTCCTCCTTGTGCGGAGGCGGCGCGGGCCTGCCGTACTCGACCGGCGGCAGCAGGTCGGAGAACGTGTCCATGGTCCGGGTGCCGCCGCCCATGCGCTTGGTGCCCGTCGGCCCGTCGGCGGAGGCCTCGTCGAAGGAGTTCTCGTGGAACGTGGTCACCGAGGGATCGAGCGCCCTGGCCATCCGCAGCAGCTCCTGCGCGCCTGGCCGGGTCGCGGGATCGACCCTGAGCGCCCTGCCGAGCCAGCCGCGCAGCCACGCGGGCGCCTTGTCGAGCTGCGCCCGCCCTTCCATGATGTTGAAGCAGACCGCCTCGAACGTCCCCGTGCCGAACGGCGGCGCGCCGGTGGCGGCGAAGAACACCGTCGAGGCCAGCGCGTGCACGTCGGCCGCCTGCGTGATGTCGGAGTCGCGGATGATCTCGGGCGCCAGGTAGCCGGGCGTGCCCACGAACATGCCGGTCTGCGTCAGCCTGGTCGCGTTCACCAGGTGGGCGATGCCGAAGTCGATGACCAGCGGCTCGCCGTTGACCAGCATGACGTTGGACGGCTTGAAATCGCGGTGGATCACGTCGGCCGCGTGGATGGCCACCAGCGCCTGGCAGAGCCCCTGGGCGAGCCTGATGACCTCGCGCGCTTCCAGAGGACCTTCCTCCAGGACGGTGTCCTCCAGCGTGCGACCCGGCGCGAAGCGGGTCACGACGTACGGCTGGCCGCCCACGAGCTCGGCGTCGATGACCTCGGCGACGTGCGGGCTCCGCACCCGGCGCATGGTCTCGACCTCGCGGGTGAGCCGGTCGCGCGCCTTGAGGTCGGCGGCCACGTGCGGGTGGAGGACCTTGATGGCGACCTCGCGACCCTCGCCGTCGAGACCGAGGTGGACGACCCCCATGCCGCCCTCGCCGATCTTCCTGACCAGACGGTACGGGCCGAGGCGGTCTGCTGCCTGGGTGTTCATCGCCACCTTCCCCGCGTCATCCCCCGGAATTCCCCCTCAGACCTTCTAGCTGCTCGACCACTGGATCGACGTTCAGCGGAGTCCATACGGCCCCCCTTGGCTTGTCCCCGAACGTGCCGGCAGCGAGGATCAGCGAGAGCGCGGCGCCCGCCGCGAGGACTCCCGCCATCACCATCGCCGCTGTCCTCGAGGGTACGAGCGATGAGAGCGTCCTGCGCATCTGTTTGCCAGGACCCTCCACTCCCGGACCCGCGCACACGGTCCACAGCGCGACCGCGGCGCCCCAGGCCAGGGCATTGGACGGGTCCATTCTGGCCACCACGGTGAGCAGCAGGGTCACCGGCAGGCCGAGGATGAGCGCGTAGAGGACCAGCGCCAGCGTGATGCCCACCGACTTGGCCAGCGCTTGAGGATGGGCGAACACCTTGACCACGTCGGCGGCCGCCGCCCCCGCGGCCCGGCGGGCGGCGAGCTGGGGCTGGGCCAGGTCGGCCGCGCGCAGCAGGATCGCCGCCGGGATCGCCAGAACCGCGACGACCACGGGCGCGAGCACCGCGGCCACGATCATCAGGACGAGCAGCATCGCGCTCGCCACGCCGTACGCCTTGGAACGCTGCAGCCCGTTGACTGACGGGACCGCCGGAACGTACGGCTCGGGCTGCGGGTATTGCGGCGGGATGTACGGGGGCGGCTGGAGCGGGCTCGGCGCGGGCCTGGCGTAGTCGGGCAGGGCGGGACCCGCGCCGTGGCCCTGGGCATGGGGGACCGGCGCGTTCGGCACCGGCGTGTGGAGCCTGCCGTAGTCGGGCGACTCGGGACGCACCCGCTTGGTCGGCACGTCGCCCTCGCCGGGCGGGGCCGCGAGGCCGTGGTTGTTGGCCGGCTGCTGCTGCCAGGGCGGGGTCATCCCGCTCTCGCGCTGGATCCGCCGCAGCTCCTCGGGCGTCACCCTGCGGGTCGGCCACGGGTCGGGCTGGTTGGGCAGGAGCGAGACGTACTCCTGCTCCTGCGGCGGCGCGACCGGCTGCTCCTGCGACTCGAGCAGGCGCTTCGGCGTCACCGGCGGCGTGGAGATGTCGTACGACGGCTTGTCCTGCACCGGCGCGAGGTCGGGCACGACCTCCTTGGGGCGCGGGACGGTCAAGATGTCGTCGGGCGAGACACCCTTCGGCTCGGGCAGGATCCTGATGGTCTTCGCGGCCAGCTCCGCCGCCCTGGGGCGCTTGTTCGGATTGCGCTGGAACGCGGCCTTGAGCAGCGGCTGCAGCTCCGCGGGGGCGGCACTCACGTCGGCCTTGCCCGCGGTGATGTTGTAGAAGATCATCTCCAGCGTGCCCTTGCCGAAGGGCGGCAGGCCGGTCGCTGCGAACAGCAGCGTGCCCGCCCACGCGTGGATGTCGACCTCGGGACCGGCCTCCTGCCCCTCGATGATCTCGGGGGCGAGATAGCCGGGCGTGCCGATGAACATGCCGGTCTGCGTCAGCCGCGTCGCGTCCACCGCCTGGGCGATGCCGAAGTCGATCAGGACGGGCTCGCCGTCGAGGATCAGCACGTTGCCCGGCTTGAGGTCGCGGTGGATCACGCCCACCGAGTGCACGGAGTCCAGCGCGGACGCCACCCCGTGCGCGATCCTGACCAGCGCGGGCAGGTCGAGCGGCCCGTCGTCCTTGACGATCTCGTCGAGGGGGCGGCCGGGGACGTAGCGGGTGACGATGTACGGGCGATGACCGGTGACGTCGGCGTCGAGCACCTCGGCGATGTATTTGCTCCGCACGCGCCGCATCGTCTCGACCTCACGCGAAAGCCGCCGCCTGGCGACCTCGTCGCCGGCGACCTCTCCGCGCAGGACCTTGACCGCCACCTGCCGCCCCTGGGGGTCGACAGCAAGGTGGACAACGCCCATCCCGCCTTCACCTAGCCGCCTGAGCAGCCGGTAAGGGCCTAGTCGGTCATCGTTCATGGCATGAAGCACCATACCGGCTTAATCCCCGCCCACGAGATGAACCATGAGGCCACATTCCCACTCGTACAACGTCCAGAAAGGCCCCATCGGTTTCCCATCCAACGGTCTCGAATCGGCTTCAGTTTTCTGTCAGCCGGCCAGCGGCAGCACCTCGGCGTGCTTCAGCCCGGCCAGCGCGGCGCCGGAGACGGCCAGCTTGGACCTGCGCACGCCGCTCCCGATCACCACCCTCGGGTGCTCGGCGACGCGCGTGTCCACCAGGATCGGCCAGTCGCCCGGCAGGCCGAGCGGGGTGATGCCGCCGTACTCCATCCCGGTCAGCTCGACCGCGTCGGCCATCGGCGCGAAGCTCGCCTTGCGGGCGTCGAGGTGCCTGCGGACGACGCCGTTGACGTCCACGCGCATCGTCGCGAGCACCATGCAGGCGGCGTAGCGCGTCTCGCCACCCCGCTTGGCCGCCACGACCACGCAGTTGGCCGACTCGTCGAGTGTCACGCCGTACCGCTCGCAGAACGCCGCCGTGTCGGCCAGCTCGGGGTCGATCTCGGCCACCTCGGCACCCTCTATGTCCCCCACGGCCGCCGCCACCGGATCGGCCAGCAGGTCGGTCCGTTCGGTCGCGGGCATCCAGTGCAACGCCATCCCATCTCTCCTCGATCGCTTTCTCCCAGGACCCTAACTCCAGTCACGGGAGCAGCGTGCGGCATCACCCGGACTGCAGCACTCGCTGGTGCAGCTGGGTGACGACGCCGCGGGCCGACTCCATGGCCCCCGCCTGCCAGGCGATCAGATGGGTGAGCCAGTCGCCCGCGAAGTAAACCCTTCCGGCGGGGCGTTGCAGAAAAGTGAAGGACGAATCAAAGTCCGGCCAGCGCACCCAGCCTCCCTGGATGTGCTGCTGGCGGTGCCAGGCGATGGAGACGCTGGACAGGAGGTTCTGGCGGTACTTGTCGCCGTGGATCTTCTTGCCCTGGGTGAGCGCTCTGCGCCGTCTGTCCTCCGGGGTGAGGGCTCCGTACAGCTCGGCGTTCTGCTCGGTGTTGTAGTAGCCGACGAGGAGGCCGCGTTCCGAGTGGTAGCCGTGGGACGGGTACCAGATGTGCGTGATGTCGAGGTCGGTCTCGGTCACGCCGCCGTAGATGCGGTCCTCCAGCTCCCACCAGCGCTTGCCGTACTCCAGGCCGATCTTGCCGGTGGCGACCGGGATCGGGGCCTTGAGCGCGGTGGTGACCGGGTCGCCCAGATTGTGCGGGATCTTGGCGAGGAGGTGGGGCGGGAGGGCGGCGATGCAGTAGTCGGCCTTGACGCTGCCGCCCTCGTAGAGGACCTCCACGCCGTCGCCGAGGTTGGTGATCTTGGTGACCCGGGCGCCGGTCCTGATCCGGTCCTTGCCCACCGCCTCCATCAGCTTCGTGACGATGGCGTCCATGCCGCCGACCGGCTGGAACATGGGGGTGGCCTGCTCGTAGCCGAAGTCGTTGGTGATGGCCCGGCCGGTGCCGGCGGCGAGGACCTGGCTGAGCGAGCCGGGGGCGTCGAGCGGGGTGCCGACGCTTATTGCCGGATATTTCACGAAACCGCGCCGCATGGACCCTTCGTACTCGAGTTTGGGACCCAGGTCGCCGAACCGTCTGAGGAACTCGAGCAGCCTTTCCTGGTCGTCTTTGGTGATGGCCTTGTTGAGTGCACCGACATTTGTCGCTTTGGCCAGTAATTCCGCGATATAGCCGTACATATCTGCTCGGGCAGTGCGGGCCCGCATCGTCTGGCCGTTGGTGTGCACGTAGGCCGCGGCGTTGTTGTTGACGAAGGTCTCGATGGGGATGCCCAGTTCGCGGCAGTAGTCCAGCGTCACCATCCACGGGGCGATCCGGCCGGGGCCCGCGTTGAAGTAGACGCCCTCCCCGAACTTCACCTCCTGGGTGGGGCCGTTGAGCTCGGCCAGCCGGTCGCCGCCGCGCAGGGTGAGGTTGCGCCCGCCCGCCCGGTCCCTGGCTTCGAGCAGCGTGCAGTCGTACCCGGCCTTGCCCAGCTCGTACGCGGCCGTCAGCCCCGCCACCCCGGCGCCGAGGATCACGACCTTGGCCGCCCCTTTGCCACGCAGGCTGAAGTCGCCCGGCCTCGGAGCGACGAACTGCTTGTCCTGCTCCGACGGCGCCAGGCCGAGTGCGCCCATGGCGGCGTACATGGCTCCCGCGCCGCCCACCGCCCCGATCCCGACGAGTAACCCCCGCCGCGTCAGTGCCGCCCCGTCCACTTCTCCGTCTCCTCGCTGCCCGGCTCAGCCGTACGGGCCGCTGCCGCAGGCGACCTGGCCGCCGATGGTGGCGAAGATGCCGAACAGCGCCATGATCTGCGTGAAGTCGTCAGTCGTGAACTCCGTGTGCCGCGACCCCACCGTCTTCACCCCCGGGACCAGCGCCACGGCGGCGGCGATGGCGGTGGAGTTCCACTCCACCCCAAGTGTGTACGGCGCCGGCACCTGGTACGGCGTGAAGTCGGTCAACCGGCGCAGCGCTCGCGCCGTGGCCTCACGGATCCTGGCCTGGGCGACGCTGGGTGGCAACAACTCGGCCGAGAACTTGTCGATCCCCTTCTTCACCGCCACCGTCTCGACATCGCCCAGCAGCTCGCGCGCTTCCGCGCCGACGGCCTCGTCCCCGGTCACCAGCACGACCGGCACCCCGTGGAACCCGGCGCACGCCGCGACGAGCCGCGTCTCGCCGCACAGGTCGCCGTTGAGGTAGACGTTCTGGATCTCCTTGCCCATCCAGGTGTGGTTCAGGACGCCGTCCTGTACGCCCGCGCGGGCGTGGTAGCCCACGAAGCACGCGGCCTGGAACGACCCGTCGAGCCCCTGAGCCATCCGCTGCGCCTTCCCGGGGCCGCGGATGAGGCTCGCCCGGGGGTCCAGCAGATCGATCCTGAGGTTCTTCGTGGACCCGTGGGCGTCGTTGACCAGCACGCCTGCCGCTCCTGCGTCGAACGCCCCCTCGATGGCGGCGTTGGCGTCGGCGGTCATCAGCTCGCAGCCGCGCTCGTAGCCGCGCTTGCCGGCGTGCATCTCCTCGGGGTCGGTCAACCCCGTCACGCCCTCCATGTCCACCGACAGATAAACCTTCACGCGTCCCTACTCCTCAACTGCCGGGCTCCTTAACTGCCGGGTCCTTCGAAAGGGGTCAGGAGCCCCATGTCTCCACCTGGCGGACCTGCTCCTGCGTCATCAGCCCGACGTGCTCGCCGACGAACGCCGTCGCCTCGCCGCGCCACTGAGCGGGGATCTCCTCAAGGGCCCGCGGGTAGCAGCGGTCGAGCCAGCTCGTGGACTCCTCCGTGACGTCGAAGTAGTCGAGCGTCCCCGCGAAGAGCGTGTTCTCGATGCCGGGCACGCGCGCCAGCCCGTACTGGATCATCTCCATGCCCCCGTACGGCGGCTTCCTGAGCCACTTGCGGGCGACCGGGCGGTCGGCGGTGACGGGGGTGTCGAGCGGGCGGCGCTCGACGGCCGCCTGGATGAGCTCCTTGTAGAGGCACTTCCCGCAGGTACGGCAGGGGCCGTCGGTGCCGCGCAGGCACCAGCGCACGTAGTCCTTGAGGTCGGAGCCCAGGGCCAGGCGCATGGTGGTCGCCTCGCTCACCCCGCCGACGGGCAGCACGATGTGCACGCCGGCGGCGGCGAACAGCCTGCCCCACTTTCCGTGCGGCGACCACATGGGGTTGTCGGGGGTGTAGCGCAACAGATAGCGGTCACCGCCGAGCCAGCGCGAACCGAGCTCGTAGCCGAACCCCAGACCGCCGAGGTCCAGCTGGTCGGCCAGCAGCAACGCGCCCGCCGCGACCGCGTGGTGCTCCGGGTAGCCGGGGCGGGGCTCGGCCAGCGTGAACTCGAGGTCGGAGTCGACCGTGCTCAGCTCGCGCCCCGTCTTCGCGGCGAGCTTGGCCAGGACGTCCGCTCGGTAGTGGGACCAGCGGTTGGGGACGCGCGGATGGGGCACCCGCCGGAAGTGCACGAAGGGCGCCTCGGGGTAGATCGTGGCCGCCGCCACGGAGTCCGCGCCGCCGCTGTACGAGATCGCCAGCCTGGCCCCGGTCTGGCGCGGCTCCACTCCCACCGGGCCCGCCTCGATGCCCCAGCCGGCGTGCAGCGCCTCGGCCACCTGGGCCGAGATGGCGCGGTCGAAGGTGATCCGCTTCCTGGTCCACGGCGCCACGACCGTCCAGGCGGCCACGGCGAAGAGGTCGGGGTGGGCGTCGTCGGGGACGCCGCCGATGGAGCAGGAGTTGGTGGCCAGCTTGACGGGGTGCTCGTCGGAGGCCTTGCCCGTGATCTCGTCCTCCGCGTCGAGGCGGAAGGTCAGGCCCGTGCCTGACCAGGTCACGCGCACGACTGCTCTCCCTGCTCGCCGGCGGTACGGCCGGCGCGGAGGTCGTCGATGGCCTGCCAGACCAGGACCTCGTTCTGGAGCACGCCGTCCAGCGCCTTCGCCGTCTCCTCGGCCAGCCGGTGGGCCTCGTCGATCTTCGCCCTGTCGGCCCTGTCAGCCCTGTCGGCCGGCGCCGGGCGGGCGTTCCTGAGGCGCTCGACCTCGCTCTGGAGGGTCGCCATCTCCCGCCGCAGCGTCTGGACCTCCCAGAGCGCGTCCCTGATGTCCTGACGATGGTCGGAAATGGAGATGTAGCGGGAGTCGAACCACGTGCGCACGGCCTTCCGGAGCCGGGCGGGGACCAGGAGGCGCATCATGAAACGCCACCATAGTGGTAAACCCCCGCCCGAAAGGACGAGCTTTCCGAATGGGTCGACTTTCTTGTCAACGACCTGTGAATTTGGGCTTTGCCTTCTCCGTGAACGCCCGCATGCCGGTCTTGGCGTCGTCTGTGGCGAAGAGGCCGGAGAACTGCAGGCGCTCGACCTCGAGGCCGGTGTCGAGGTCGACCTCCAGGCCCTGGTCGATGGCCTGCTTGGCGGCGCGGAGCGCGACCGTGGGGCCGCCGACGAACGTGGCGGCCCACTCCAGGGCGGCCGTGTAGACCTGCTCGTCCGGCACCACCCGGTCCACCAGGCCCATCGCGAGCGCCTCGGCGGCGGGCACGTGGCGGCCCGTGAAGATCAGATCCTTGGCGCGGGCGGGGCCGATCAGGCGCGGCAGGCGCTGCGTGCCTCCGGCGCCGGGGATGATGCCGAGCAGGATCTCCGGCTGGCCCAGCTTGGCCGACTCGCCCGCGACCCGGAAGTCGGCGCAGAGGGCGAGCTCGCAGCCGCCGCCCAGGGCGTATCCGGCGATGGCGGCGATGACCGGCTTGCCGATCTGGGCGACCGCCGTGAAGCAGGCCTGCAGCGTACGGGAGTGGGTGGCCATGTCGGCGTAGGACATGTCGGCCATCTCTTTGATGTCGGCGCCGGCGGCGAAGACCTTCTCGCCGCCGTAGACGATCACCGCCTGCACCTGCGGGTCGGCGTCCACCTCGCGGGCGGCCTCGGCGATCTCCCGCTGGACCTGGCCGTTGAGGGCGTTCATCTTCGGACGGTCAAGACGGATCGTGGCGATCTGGTCGGCCACTTCGACGCTCACAAACTCACCCATGGACCCGAACCTAACAGAGCGCCCGCGCCTGGCCATGGATCCAGCGGTCAGTGGGCGGCGGCCATCACCTCGTCCACCGTCTTCTTGCTGCGCGACACCCGTACGAGCGCCGCCGACAGCCGGGCCAGCTCGTCGTTCGAATGGGCCAGCCGGGCCAGCGGGCGTTCCTGGCGCGGCAGTCCGAGCTCCTCCGCGCCGTCCAGCACCCGCTTGTCCAGGTGCGGCGCGACCTGGGGCCACACCGCCTGGACCTCGCGCAGGAAGATGTCGGCCCCCGTCGGGCCGATGCCGGGGAACTCCGTCAGCAGCTGCGTGATCCTGCGGACATCGCCGCCGGCCTCCTCGCGCAGGCGGCGCAGGTCGCCCTTCCAGCGGTCCAGGAGCAGCTCGGCGGCCTTGCCCAGCATGGTCGAGGTGCGCTCGTCGTAGCGGCGGTAGTGGCCGCGGCCCAGCGCGTCCACGCGGTCCTGCCAGCTCGCGTCCCGCATGGCCTTGGGAGTGCCGTACCCCGCCTTGAACAACTCTTTGGCGGCCGCGACCGCGATCTCGGCCGAGATCCGGGCGCTGAGCAGATTGGCCAGGACGAGCAGCTGGTACAGCGGCTTGGGCTGGTCGGCGAGCTTGATACCGGCCTCTTTGGCGAACGTCCGCCCGTAGCGGTCGAGCAGGACGTCGAGGACGGCCTTGTCGGTCTTACCCATGCCGGCACCGCTACCCGGGAGCTGTCCTGACATGCCGGGTTTGGGACGAGGGGTGTGGGGGAGGCGAAGGGTTCGTCGATGGCGAAGGAGCTCGCTGTGCTGACATTGACTGACAACGCCGTCGAGGCGATCCGTGATCTGATGGTGGGAGAGGACGTGCCTGCCGACGCGGGCCTGCGCATCTCCCCGAAGCCCGATGCGGCGGGGACGCTCGAGCTGTCGCTGGCCAGCACGCCGCACGCCGGTGACCAGGTGGTCGAGAAGGAGGACGTACGGGTCTTCGTCGCGGAGGACGTGGCGCAGATCCTCGACGACAAGTCGCTCGACGCGCAGCCGGGCGTGCCCGGGCAACCCAACTTCCGGTTGAGCCGGCGTTGATCAACCCAGGTCGGACTCAGATGCGGGCGAGCGCACGTCGCCCAGCCCGAACAGGCCCACGAGCCTGCCGTCCATCTGGGTGACGACGACGTGGTCCACTTTGGCACGGTCCATCCGCTGAATCAGGGGTCCGAGCTGCTCGCTCGGCCGCACCGTGGTCACGCCGACGCGCATGACCCGCTCGGCGGTGCCGTTCAGGTCGGCGCCCTTGAGTTCGCGTGACCCGACCACGCCCTGGACCACGTCGTCCTCGTCCACCACGACGGCGAGCCCGGCGGGGTCGGCGATGATGCGCTCGGTGAGCTCGTCCAGCGGGTCGTCGAGGGCGGCGGTCACGGGGTCGCGGCGCACGTTCCGCGACACCAGCTCGGCACTGCCCTCGTACGGCAGGTCCGCCGCGAGCCAGTCCATCTTGCCCAGCCGGTAGTCGTGCACCTCGCGGAACCCGAGGCGGTCGAGCCGGTGCGCGGCCCGCGGGCTCAGGTCGCAGAGCCAGTCGTGGCAGTAGACGATGACGGGCCGCTCCTGGTCGAGCTCGCCCGCCGACGTGCCCATCGCGGCCAGCGGCAGGTTCACGGCCTTGGGCAGGTGCGCCCACGCGTACTCCGCCTCGGGCAGCACCTCGACGAGCTGGGCCTGGCCGGTGGCGACCAGATCCTGTACGGCTTCACGATCGATGATGTTCGTCATGGCCTCCCCGTACCCGCAGACGGCGATTCGTGTCACGATGACGACGCGTCCGATTCAGGGAGTGCCCGATGTGTGACGATCCGCTGCTTCCCGCGCCTGTGGCCCGCGCGCTGGCCGAATATCGTGAGCTGCGTGACGCGCACGGTCCCTGCTGGGGCGAGCCGCCCATCACGTATGTCACCCAGGCATGGGCCACCGTGTTCCTCGACCGCCGCTACAACTACTGGAACGCGGCACGGCGGCAGCTGGCCGACCTCTATCCCCCGGAGCAGATCGAGGACCACCTCGAGGAGGTCGATCCGGAGCGGGCCGTGCGCGACGCGCTCGCGGGCGACGTGCTGGACAACCTGGCCGCGCTACGCCTGACGCCCGAGGGGTTCGCGCTGGAGGCCGACACGCAGGTGGTGCTGGACGACCGGCCCTTCCGTACGTCGTTGCTGCTGGACTCCAGCACGGACGAGCCCGTCACGGTCGTCGTGGACGGCACGCCGTACGAGGTGCCGCCCCATGGCGCCAGGGTGGTGGCGCTGGAGCGGGACGTCAGCGTCGGCGGGCAGCCCGTCGATCTGTCGCCGTTGTCCAGGCGGGTCGAGGCGGCCACGATCAGGGTTCGGGCGGGCTTCCCCTGCCGGTGGAACGTGACGGGCGCGAACGGGCAGGGCTGGTATCCGGAGGGCGCCCCGCCCAAGAGGGACGGCCACCGCAGGCCGTACTTCCACGGCGACGACCTCGTGGTCACGGTGCCCGCCGAGCCGATCACCGTGACGGTGGCCAGGGGCATGGAGTACACCTCGTCCGAAGTCGTCGTCACCCCGGAGGCGGGCGCGCAGACGCTGGTCGAGCTGGCGCCCGAGCGCCTGTACGACGCGGCGGCCCGCGGCTGGTACGGCGGCGACCTGCACGTGCACCTCAACTGGATGGGCGAGGAGCCCGCCGCACCCACGCTGGCCGCGGCGGCGCAGCACGGCGAGGACCTGCACGTGCTCAACCTCGTGGCCGGCAACGTGGCGAGCGGGCGCGTCTACGACATCGAGGCGCTCGCGCACTGGGCGGGCAAGGACCTGCCGTGGTCCGACGACAGGCACCTGGCGAGGATCGGTGTGGAGTACCGCAACGACGTCGTGGGCCACCTCACCGCATTCGGCCTGCTGGAGCCGCCGCGGCACTACCACACGGGGTTCGAGGGCACAGCCGACTGGCCGCCCAACACGGCCGCCCTGGAGGAGCTGCGGGCACTCGGCGGGGTGACGAGTTACGGGCACCCCTTCCACACCGCGTTCTCCGACGACGACCCGCCGGACGTGGTGCTCAGCGATGGCCGCAACTGCGCGGCCAGGGAGATCGTCGCGGACGCCGCGCTGGGTCTGATCGACACCCTCGACGTGCTCAACCACTCCTCCGTCCAGGCAACCGCCGCCGTGTACCGCCGCCTGATCGGCGCGGGCAACAGGCTCGCGGTCACCGCGGGCACCGACGCCGTGCTCTCCTTCTGCCGCCGCGGCACCGCCTCCAGCCCGCCGGGGTGGGAGCGGGTGTACGCGAACGTCGCGGGCCCGCTCACCGCCGAGTCCTTCACCGAGGCGGTCCTGCTCGGCCGCACCTTCGCCACCACCGGGCCGTGGCTGGAGCTCACCGTGAACGGCCACGGGCCGGGCGACACGCTGGAGCTGGCGCCAGGGCAGCGGGTGGAGATCGTGGTCTCCTCGATCGGGCCCGAGGTCGAGTCCCTGGAGATCCGCACCGCGGCGGGCGTGCTCGCGCAGGGACCGCCCGGGCGGCTGGTCGCGTCGATGGCGGTGGACGAGCCGACGTACGTGGTGGCGATCGCCTCGGGCGGCGCGCACCCGCGCAGCATGCACTCGGCCGGCGCGTACGCCCACACCAGCCCGGTGTACGTGGACGTCGCGGGCGAGCACGTGGCCAGGGCGGCGGACGTGCGCTGGTGCCTGGCCTGGCTGGACCGGCTGGAGGTGCTGCTGCGGGAGTACGGCACCTTCGAGAGCGCCGCGCAGCTGGACGACCACCTGGACCTCTACGAGCGCGCCAGGGCCGTCTACCGCCAGCGGCTCCCCTAGCCCTGCCTGCTCGCCGCGTCGCGACCGGCGCCGCGCCCGGGGTGTCGTCGGGCATCGCCGCCGCCGAGGGTGCGGCTACGACCGGCCGGAGAGGCGTTCGACCACGCGCAGGAGCGGCGGAGTGGTCGAGCGCGCCGTCGCCGGACGCGTCAGCCGCCGCCACGAGCTGGGCGACCAGCGGCCCTCGCTCAAATTCGTCCTGTAGCCGCCCGGCGGCCGGACACCGCCCGCCGTTTCCCGGCATCCGGTCACCCGCCGATGGTGTCGAGCTCCGCGACCGCGTCCGCGGGCAGGACCAGGTCCGCCGCGGCGATGTTCTCGCGCAGATGGGCCACGGACGAGGTCCCCGGGATGAGGACTGTGGTGGCCGAACGCCGCAACAGCCAGGCCAGGGCCACCTGCTGCGGCGAGGCGCCCAGGCGGGCGGCCACGTCGGCGAGTGTCTCCGACTGGAGCGGGGTGAACCCGCCGAGCGGGAAGAACGCGGCGAAGGCGATGTTCTCGGCCGCGCACCGCTCGACGAGGGCGTCGTCCTGCCGGTTGGCCAGGTTGTAGAGGTTCTGCACGGTGACGACGGGCGCGATGCCCTGTGCCTCGGTGAGCTGGACCCCGGAGGCGCCGCTGAGGCCGAGGTGCCGGATCAGGCCCTGCTGCCGCAGCTCGGCCAGGGTGCCGAACTCCTCCGCGATGGACTCCTCGGTGGTTCCCTCGTGCGAGCGCAGGCGCAGGTTGACGACGTCGAGGACGTCCACGCCGAGGTGCTCGAGGTTCTCGTGCACCTGGGCCTTGAGGTCCTCGGGGTCCAGGGAGTGGATCCAGCTCCCGTCCTCGCCGCGGCGTGCACCGACCTTGGTGACGATGTGCAGCTCCTCCGGGTACGGGTGCAGGGCCTCCCTGATGAGCTCGTTGACCACGACGGGCCCGTAGAAGTCGCTGGTGTCGATGTGGTTGATGCCCCGATCGACGGCTTCGCGGAGCACGGCGACGGCCTGGTCGCGGTCCTTGGGCGGTCCGAAGACGCCGGGACCGGCCAGTTGCATGGCGCCGTACCCCATGCGGTTGAGGGTGAGGCCGTCCGCAAGCGTGAGAGCCCCGCCGGAGATATCGCTCGACATTTCACTTCTCTCATCTCATGTACCGGGTTGTCGTCGACAATCTCCGGCATGTTCGTCCTCTGAGGGAGTACCCCGCCGTTCCTAGGGCTGACAGTGCCACTCACCTGCGGGACATCGCGGCCCGGTCTTACGCTTGGCGCCGGCGGTATGACATCCGGCGGAGCAACACCTCTGCCGGGCCCCGGCGCCCGGCGACGCGCATCCACTCGGCAAGCACGACCGACAGCAGCCAGATGCCGACGGCGACCCCGAAGGTGGCGGCGATGCTCAGGTCGTCGTGCAGGCTCAGGGTGAACGGGTAGAAAAGCACCATCCACATCACGGCCTGGAACAGGTAGAACGTCAGCGACCGCTGCCCCAGCGCCGCCAGGGCCGTGGTGACGCGGCCACCACGGACCTTGACCGCGAGGAGCCCGACGGCGGCGGCCATGCCGATGCCGCCCGCGTATCCGGTCAGGTCGTGCGCGACGGCGACCGCCCAGCTGACGGGGGCCGAGCCGGTCGTCCACACGCCGGCGGCGAGCAGAGCCGCGGGAAGCCGGCCGGCCATGGACACGCCAATGAAGATCAAGCTGATCCGGCGCAGCAACGGCAGGTGCCGCTCGGGCTCGTCGAGGATCCGGCGCCTGGCAGCCCAGAGGCCCACGAGCATGCCCGGCACCACCATGACGATGCCGGCGGCTGTCTCCACCGGCCAGGACGGGATGTTGGCGACGAGGTGCGCGCCAAGCGTGTGCTCCATGAACCCCGCCCCGGTGACGGGCCCCGCCTGGGCCGCCACGGTCTGCCAGGCCAGCAGGAGGGTCGCGGGAACCAGCGTCACCAGGCTCGTCCACCACAGCACCGAGTCCCGCGCTCGCACGAGTGGAGCGAGCACCAGCAGGGTCAGCCCGTACACCGCGATGATGTCGATCGGCACGAGCACCACCGTGTTCACGAAGCCGATGACGATCAGCCAGAGCGCTCTGCGCCGCAGCAGTTTCCTGACCGAGGTCCAGTCGCTGCCCCTGGCCTGCTGACGGTGGGCCAACTGTCCGAGCCCGTAGCCGAACAGGAACACGAACATGTCGCGGGCCTGGTTGTCGGCGAGCAGGGACTTGATGAACTTCGCCGCGGCATCGAGCGCGGCGGGCCCGGCGTGCCAGTTGTCGACGAACGCGGGCGCGTGCGACAGGGCGATCAGCAGCAGCATGACGCCGCGTGCCAGATCCGGCGCCAGCGATCTCGCGGTCACGCTGGTGGGCGCCGTGAGGGTCATGTCCATTCCTTCCTAGGCCGTATTTCGCGATAGTACGTGTTCAGACTGCCCCAAAAGCTACGTTGCATTCAGTGAATCTGTCAAAGCACCCCTACGCCTAAGATGGCCAGAAACCCAGGTAGAGGCACTGAAAGATTGCAACGACCGTGCGAACGAACGCAACACATACCCGACACGGTTGTTGCAATGGGCTATGGTTGAACGCAATACTGAGGCACCGGATCCAGCAGACAGGAGGCGAGTGCCGATGGCAGGAGGCAGGCTGACCCAACAGGACCGCCGTGACATCGCCGCGGGCCTGTCGCAGGGGCTCGGCTACGCGGAGATCGCCCGGCGCCTGTCCAGGCCGACCTCGACCATCAGCCGGGAGGTCAGCCGCAACGGCGGCCCGGACGCGTACCGGGCCGACCGGGCACACCAGGCGACCGAGCGACGTGCCCGCCGCCGCAAGCAGCCCTCGCAGTCATCGCCGCCGACCGGCACCACGTCGTACGGGCGCGACCCCGAGGCGGTACGCGAATACACCGAGCGGCAGGTCGACCTGCTGATGCAGACGGGCCTACCCCGGATGACGTCCAGGGTCCTGGCCTGCCTGCACACCACCGACACCGGCGCGCTCACGGCCAAGGAGCTCACCCGGCGCCTGCAGGTCAGTCCGGCCTCGGTCTCCACCGCCGTGGCATACCTGGAGGAGCAGCAACTGATCAGGCGCGTACGCGACCCGCGATGGCGGCGCGAGCTCTACGTCGTCGACGACGACATCTGGTACCGGGCTTTCATGGCGAGCATTCAGCGAAATCTCGCACTGGCGGAATCCGCCCGCGAAGGAGTCAGGATATTCGGCCGCACCACGCCTGTCGGCGCGCGGCTCGAGCACGTGAGCGTATTCCTCGACCGCACCTCACAGGACATGATCAAGACAGCCGAACGCTGGCGTCCGGTGCTGACCGAATCATCGCGCGACGGCCACCAAGAACTTGATCAAGTTTGACATCAAGCTTGGTTGAGGTTGCAGGCTCGAAGCACAAGTTGACCGCTGTCTTCGGGAGAGCACCATGCATGCCGTCGTCCTGCACGCCTTCGGCCCCGCCGAGAACCTGCGTTACGAGACCGTCCCCGATCCCGTGCCCGGCCCGGGCCAGGTGCGCATCGCGGTCAAGGCGGCCGGCGTACACCTGGTCGAGACGATCTTGCGGTCAGGACAGGCCAGTGAGTCGCTGCCGCCGCAGCCAGAGCTGCCGACGATCTTCGGCGGAGAGGTGGCGGGACGCGTGGATGAGGTGGGCCCGGGGGTCGATCCGTCCTGGATCGGGCGGGATGTGGTGACCGCGTACGGCAAGCCCGGCGGCTACGCGGAGCTGGCGGTGGCGGACGTGGCCTCCGTTCACCCGATCACCATCGGCTACGAGACCGCCGTGGCCATGATCGTCACCGGGGTGACGGCGCTGCAGTTCCTGGACGTGGCCGAGCTGACCTCGTCCGACGTGGTGCTGGTGACCTCGGCGGCCGGCGGGATCGGGCGCCTGCTCGTCCAGTACGCGCACGGGCTCGGCGCCAAGGTGGTCGGCGCGGCCGGCGGCCCCGCCAAGGTGGCGGCCGTACGGGAGCTCGGCGCGGACATCGCCGTCGACTACGACCAGCCCTCCTGGGAGGAGAGCGTCGCCAAGGAGCTGGGTGGCCGCGCGGTCACGGCCCTGCTGGACGGGGTCGGCGGCGACAAGGCGCGCGCCGCGTTCGAACTGCTGGCCGACGGCGGCCGGTACGTGACCATCGGCAACGCCTCACAGCAGGACTTCCGGCCGGACCCCCAGACGGTCGAGGAGCGGGGCCTCACCGTCACCAACGCCCTGATGCTGCTGATCAGCGGTCCGGACACGAGGCCGCAGTACGAGGTCCGCGCGCTGGCGGCGGCCACCGAGGGCACGCTGGCGCCTGCCGTGCAGACGTTCCCGCTCGCGCAGGCCGCGACCGCCCACGCCGCCCTCGAAACCAGGGCGACAACCGGCAAGGTCGTGCTCGTCCCCTAACCCGTGGTCGCTGCGACCGCGTACCGCTGGGCGTCATGGCGGTAGGAGGAGCCGGCGACGGCGAACCCGGCCTCGACGAGCCGCGCCTCCAGCTCGGCCGGCGTGAACGGCTGGAACTCGAGAGCATGGCGCCGGTGGATGAGGCTGCCGTCCGCGTGCTCCGCCAAGAACAGCAGCTCCGCCAGGCACGGCTCGCCGAAGCTCTCGGGGAAGGTCCAGACGTACACGCAGGTGCAGCGCACGCCGTCCCGCTCGCGCACCCGGTCGGCGGCCACGATCTGGGACCGTTCCCGGTAGAGCAGCTCCCAGTTGCGGGAGTCGACGATCAGCGTGCCGGTGGGTGACACCATCTCCCGGATGCCCGCCAGCGCGGCCACCATGGCCTTGTGCGACCCCGTGTGGACCAGGGAGTTGCCCAGGCACAGCACCAGCTCGAACCGCCCGGCCACAACGGCGGGCAGGTCCTCCCACCTGGAGGTGAGCACCTCCACCCCGGCGGGCAGGCGACGGCGCGCCTCCGCCGCCATCGCGGGGCTGCCGTCCGTCGCGGTCACCTGGAACCCGGCGTACGCCAGCGCCATGGCGTCCGTACCGATGCCGCAGGCACAGTCCAGCACGGGGGCGCCCGGCGGCAGGGCCTCGACGACGGCCTCGATGAGCTCCCGGCTGTCGGTGGAGGTGCCGCCGATCACGCCGGGAGGTTTGACGATCTCGTCGGGGAAGATCCAGTGGTAGTCGGCGGACAGGTCGCGGTAGTAGTCGGGCATGGGGCGAGCGTCACACGGGCACCGCGTACGGTCCACCCGAAACCGCCGACACACCGGGCTCGCAGCGCGCCGCGACGCGGGCCTCGACTCGATCCACACGGAGATCGGAGCCGGGCTGCCCACCCTGAACGGAGCGATCCTCTTCCTGGAAGAGCAGCGCGGCACCGGCCTGGGCCAGGTCGACCTGACCGTCCAGCCCGCCGTGGACCCTTGAGTTCGTGTACCAGGAAAATCCGCGTCCCCGTTGGGTACCCACATCAGCGTCACCGTCGCCGATCTCGGAGAGTGAACGATGACCGATACCTCCTGGTTGGGGCCCGCCATCGACGTCCGGCCACTGCTCGCCGAGCAACAGGCAGCCTTCATCGACCTGCTGCGCCGACTCGACAACGGCGAGTGGGCGCGTCCCACCATCTGTCCGGGCTGGAGCGTCAAAGACGTCGCCGCGCACGTGCTCGGCGACCACATCGGACGCCTCTCAATGCACCGCGACGGCTACCATGTGCTGCATCCTCAAGACGGCGAGGCGTTCCCCGGCTTCCTCGACCGGATCAATGACGAGTGGGTGACCGCAGCCCGCCGCATCAGCCCGCCGATGCTCATCGAGCTGCTCTCGGCCATGGGGAACCAGATCGTGGAGTTCTGGCAGACCGTCGATCTGGACACCCTTGGCGGACCGGTGCGCTGGGCCGGTCCTGAGCCTGTTCCGTACTGGCTGGACGTGGCCCGGGAATACACCGAGTACTGGACTCACCACCAGCAGATCTGCGACGCGACAGGTCGGACGGGGCTTACCGGCCCGCACTACCTCGGCCCCGTCCTCGACACCTTCCTGCGGGCACTGCCCCACACGCTGCGCGACGTCACCGCCCCGGAAGGCACCACTGTCCAGGTGAACGTGACCGGGCCAAGTGGAGGAGTCTGGACCTGCACGCACGGCTCCGACCGCTGGAGGCTGCGACCCCGAGCGCACCAGCAGCCCACTGTGAACCTCTACCTCGACGTAGACACCGCCTGGCGGCTGTGCACCCGTGGCATCACCCCCGCGCAAGCGGTCGAACGCACTCACATCGACGGTGACCGACAACTCGCGACAGCAGCGCTCCAGATCGTGTCGATCATCTGGTCGCCGCCGAAACCGGAGGCATGGGAGTTCTGACATCCGCTGTCCCCGAGGCGGTCTTCGAGCAAGACATCACCGGCATGGGCGACGGGATGTGGTGTTTGCCCTGGTCCGGCTACCACAGTGTTAAGGGGTGAAGAATAGCTTCGCAAAGATCTCGCGCGAGAAGGAAAATGTTGAGACGCTGATCCCACTTACGTGGCCCCCCAGTCCAAGGAGTGGTTCATGCGCCGCCTATTGGCGATCTCCGTGGTCGCCCTCTTGCCCTTAACCGTCACCTCAGCGGTGCACGCCGAAGAGCCGGTCGGCCGTCAGCAGGCCTTCGCGGCCGCCGCCCAAGAGTTCAAGGTGCCCGAGAGCATCCTCCTTGGTGTGTCGTACCTCGAGTCGCGGTGGGACGCCCATGCCGGGCAGCCGTCCAACACCGCCGGGTTCGGTCCCATGCATCTGACCGACGCCGCCGCCTTCACCACCTCCAATCATCACGGCGAAGGCACCGAGGATGCCCGAGGGGATGAGAGCCGGCCTCTGCCCAGCCCCGAGCCCTCCTCCGCCGAGACCGTCATTCCCGCCTCCCTCCGCACCATGGAGCGGGCCGCCGAGCTCACCGGGGAGAGTCACGAGCGGCTGCGGAGCGACGATGCCGCCAACATCCGGGGTGGCGCCGCGCTGCTCGCCGACTACCAGAAGTCACTCGGCGCGCCGCTGAGCGACAACCCGAGCGAGTGGTACGGAGCCGTCGCCAAGTACTCCGGGGCCGAGGAGGCCGGGGCGGCCAGGTTCTTCGCCGACGAGGTGTTCGCGACGATCAAGGAAGGCGCCGCGCGGACCACGGACGACGGGGAGAGGGTCGCGCTGCCCGCCGTGCCCGGCCTCGAGAAGATCGAGAAGTGGCTCGAGAAGCTCGGCCTCCGCCACGAGCGGACCGATGGCGTCGAGTGCCCGGCCTCCATCTCCTGCGAGTGGATCCCCTCCGCGTACCAGGAGCTGCCCCCCGACGACTACGGGCACTACGACCTGGCGAACCGGCCGTTCAGCCAGAAGATCGAATACATCATCATTCACGACATGGAGGGATATTTCGCCCCCTCCATCCGCCTCAACCAGGACCCCAAGTACGGCGCCAGCTGGCAGTACTCGGTGCGCTCCACCGACGGTCACATCGCCCAGCACATCAAGAGCAAGGACGTCGCCTGGCAGGCCGGCAACTGGTACATCAACGCCAAGTCCATCGGCATCGAGCACGAGGGCTTCCTGGCCGAGGGCAGCACCTGGTACACCGAGGCGATGTACCGGTCGAGCGCCCGGCTGGTCCGCTACCTGGCGCTCAAGCACGGCGTGCCGCTCGACCGCGCCCACATCATCGGCCACGACAACGTCCCCGGCACCCTGCCCACGACCGTGCGGGGGATGCACGAGGACCCTGGCCCGTTCTGGGACTGGGCGCACTACTTCCAGCTGATCGGCGCCCCGCTGCACCAGTTCGGCGGCCCCAGGTCCGGCTCGGTCATGATAAAGCCGGACTTCGCAACGAATAAGCCGTACTTCTACGGCTGCGACCGCAAGAACCCCAGCGCCGCCTGCCCGCCGCTCCCCGCGAGCACCGTCTGGCTGCGTACCGAGCCGAGGCAGGACGCGCCGCTGGTCAAGGACATCGGCAAGCACCCGACCGGCGACTCCCTCTACAGCGTGTACGACCACAGCGCCAGGGCCACCACCGGCCAGCGCTTCGCCGTGGCCGACCGCCAGGGCGACTGGACGGCGATCTGGTACCTCGGCCAGAAGGCCTGGTTCCACAACCCGGCGAGCGCCCCGACCGCGGTCCCGTCAGCGGGCCTCGTGGTCACGCCGAAGCCCGGCAAGGCCACGGTCCCGGTGTACGGCAGGGCGTACCCCGAGCAGGAGGCCTACCCTGCCGACATCCCGTACCAGGCGGTGACCCCGCTGCAGTACACGTTCTCGGCAGGCGAGAAGTACACCCTCTCCGGACCGGCGGCCGCGGAGTACTACCGGGCGGTCACGTTCACCATGGACCAGGACCACAAGGTGGTCCGGGGCAAGACGAAGTATCTGCAGATCCAGTTCGGCCACCGCGTGATGTTCGTCAAGGCTGACGACGTGCAGGTGTCGTTCTCCGGGTGAACTCCTTGACGGCGCGCCTGGTGCTCGCGAGCGCCTCCTGAGAGGAGTCGTACGTGCGCTGGGCGACGCCGACGAACACGCAGTCGACGACGAGGAGCTGGCTGATCCTGCTGGCCAGGGCGCCGGGGCGGAACTCCGTCTCGCGCCCGGCGGAGATCAGCACGTGTTCGGCCAGCTCCGCGATGGACGAGCGCGGGTTGTTCGTGATCGCGACCGTGGTGGCCCCCGCCTCCTTGGCCCGGATGAGCGGCTCGATCACGTCGGGCGTCTCCCCCGACGTGCTGATGCCGATCGCCACGTCCCCTTCCTTGAGCAGCACCGCGCTGGTCAGCGCCAGGTGCGCGTCCTGGAAGGCGTGACTGGACAGCCCGATGCGCAGCAGCTTCTGCGCGACGTCCTCGGCCACGAGCCCGGAGGCGCCCACCCCGTACGCGTCGATCCGCCGCGCGCCCACGATGGCGTCCACGACCAGCCCCAGCCGCTCGGAGGTCAGCTGGGCGACGGTGTCGTTGATCGCCTCGGACTCTGCTCGGGCCACCTTCTGGATGACCTCCGACAGCGGGTCGTCGGGCGCCAGGTCTCCGGGCACGAGCCGGTCGGGCTGCGCGGCGGCCGCCGCTAAGGCCAGCCTGAGCTGCGGATATCCCGCGAACCCGAGCAGCCTGGCAGTGCGCACGATCGTGGCCTCGCTCGTGCCGGAGGCGGCGGAGAGCTCGGTGATGGTGCTCCTGGCCACCGTCGCCGGGTCCTCCAGGATGAGCCGGGCAACGGTCTGCGCGGCCGGCGTCAGGGACGGCAGCACACCGCGAACCGTGGCCACCAGAGTGTCGGCCCGCAGGCCGTTGCCGCTGTCGTCCACGTCCTGATTATGCCGTCCGTTTACCGCGATGTGCCCTTGACCCCACCTGCGTTTAACGCAATGTGCCGTTCGTCATGCCCACAGGTTCCTCCGGCACGGCGATGAGCCCGAGTTCGGCGGGAGTGGCCATGAGCGGGTGGTACGGCACGACCCGCACGGTGTAGCCGAACGCTCCCGTACGGTCGAGCGGGACCTCGCCCGTGTAGTGAGCCCGGCCGTCGTCATCCGTCGACGCGACGGTGAGCTTCGCGTACGCCGGATGCACCAGCTCGTCGTGCGGCCCGACCTTGCCGTAGGCCGCCTCGACCAGCACGTCGCCGGGCTCCAGGTCACCGAGCGCGACCGTGGCGCGCAGCTCGACGGAGGCGCCCACCTCCGGCGTGTCCCCCACGCCCGAGGCCTCGACGTGCTCGACGCGCACCCCCGGCCAGGCCTGGGCGACCCGGACCTTCCAGGCCGCGAACGCCTTCGCCGGTGCGTACGAGTCGGCCGACAGCGCGCGAGCCGAGGCGGCGGCCGGGCTGTACAGGTCGACCACGTAGTCCCGCAGCATCCGGCCGGCCAGCACCTTCGGCCCCAGCGAGGTGAGGGTGTGCTTGACCATCTCCATCCAGCGCCGCGGCAGCCCGTCGGGGGCGCGGTCATAAAACCGGTCGGACACCTCATGCTCGATCAGGTCGTACAGGGCGGCGGCCTCCAGCTCGTCCCGCCGGTCCGGGTCCGTCACGCCGTCGGCGGTCGGGATCGCCCAGCCGTTGGTGCCGTCGTACCACTCGTCCCACCAGCCGTCGCGGATCGACAGGTTGAGCCCGCCGTTCAGCGCGGACTTCATCCCCGAGGTGCCGGACGCCTCCAGCGGGCGCAGCGGGTTGTTCAGCCAGACGTCGCAGCCCTGGACCATGAGCTGGCCGAGCGCCATGTCGTAGTCGGGCAGGAAGACGATGCGGTGGCGGACGTTCGCCTGGTCGGCGAACTTGACGATCTGCTGGATCAGCTTCTTCCCGCCCTCGTCCGCGGGGTGCGCCTTGCCGGCGATCACGATCTGCACGGGCTTGTCCGGGTCGAGCAGCAGCTCGGTCAGCCGCTTGGGATCGCGCAGCATCAGCGTGAGCCGCTTGTACGACGGCACCCGCCGGGCGAAGCCGATGGTCAGCACCTCGGGGTCGAGCGCGTCGTCGATCCAGCCGAGCTCGGCATCGGAGGCGCCCCGCCCGCGCCACGAGGTGCGCAGGCGTGCCCGGGCGCCCTCGACCAGCCGCTGGCGCAGCGTGCCCCTGATCCGCCAGATGTCGGCGTCGGAGATCTTCTGGATGCCCTCCCAGCCGCGGGCCCGCTCGAGCAGCGAGGGCAGCTCCCGCCCGGCCAGCTCCATGAGCTCCCTGCCGACCCAGGTGGGCGCGTGCACGCCGTTCGTGATCGACCCGATCGGCACCTCGTCGAGGTCGAAGCCCGGCCAGAGGTCCTTGAACATCTCCCGGCTCACCTCGCCGTGCAGCTGGGACACGCCGTTGACGCGCTGGGCCAGCCGCATGCCCATGACCGCCATGTTGAACCGGCCGGGATCGGCCTCAGCGCCCAGCGCCAGGATCCGCTCGACGGGCACGGTCGGCCAGGCGTTCGGGCCGCCGAAGTGGCGCTCGATCATGTCCACGGGGAACCTGTCGATGCCCGCGGGGACGGGCGTGTGCGTGGTGAACACCGTGCCCGCCCGAACGGCCTCCAGCGCCTCGTCGAACGAGAGCCGCGCCTCGGTCAGCTCGCGGATGCGCTCGAGGCCGAGGAATCCGGCGTGCCCCTCGTTCGTGTGGAACACCTCGGGCTCGGCGTGGCCGGTGATCTTGCAGTACGCCCTGATCGCACGCACGCCGCCCACACCCAGCAGCAGCTCCTGCATGAGCCGGTGGTCGGTGCCCCCGCCGTAGAGGCGGTCGGTGACGTCGCGGGCGGCGGTGTCGTTGTCGGCCACGTCGGAGTCGAGCAGCAGCAGCGGCACCCGTCCCACCTGCGCCACCCACACCTGGGCGTGCAGCTCACGCTCGCCGGGCAGCGCGATGCGGATCTTGACCGGCTCGCCCTCGGGGTCCTTCAGCAGGGTGAGCGGCAGCCCGCCCGCGTCGAGCGACGGGTAGTGCTCCAGCTGCCAGCCCTCGGGCGACAGCGACTGCGTGAAGTAGCCGTGGCGGTAGAGCAGGCCGACCGCGAGGATCGGCACGCCCAGGTCGCTGGCCGCTTTCAGGTGGTCTCCCGCGAGGATGCCCAGGCCGCCCGAATACTGCGGCAGCGCGGTCGCGATGCCGAACTCCGGGGAGAAGTACGCGATGGCGCGTGCTCCCTCGGGCAGCGTCTGGTACCAGCGCGGCGAGGTCATGTATTCGCGCAGGTCGTCGGCCGCGTCGGCGAGGCGGCGCAGGAAGCGGCGGTCGGCGGCCAGCTCGCTGAGCCGGGCGGGACTGACCGCGCCGAGCAGGGCCACGGGGTCGTGCCCGACCTGCTCCCAGAGGTCGGCGTCGACCTCCGCGAAGAGATCCATCGTCTCCGGGTGCCACGACCAACGGAGATTATGCACGAGCTCGCCGAGGGCGGCCAGCTCCGCGGGCAGGACGGTGCGGACGGTAAACCGGCGGATAGCTCTCACGTTTCTGCACCCTACGGGCTAGGAGGGACCTCTGAGTCCTTCACCCTCATCAAGACCGTTCAAACCCCTTCCGGGACAAGGCATGAAGAGGGACTATTGGGGCAACTTTCCTCATTGTTGGCTCTCCCGCGGGCACACTCGGGAGGTCTATCCACTGCTGTCCACAATTTACATGCAAGGATCGTGCCTATGGCGGGAAGCGAACAGCAGCCCACCAGAGCTGCATCGACACGGAAAGCCTCCGGTGGCGCCGAGCGCGCCGCCGCAAACCCTTGAATGCGATGATCGGACGAATTCCCATCACGGACATCTCCCCCGTCGTCGACTGCGGGCAGTGGCCCGCAAAGGCGGTCGCCGGCGAGACCTTCCAGGTCTCGGCGACCGTGTTCAGAGAGGGCCATGACGCCGTGGCCGCGGGCGTGGTGCTCACCTCGCCCGACGGTCAGCGCGGGCGTCTGAGAGGAATGCGCGAGCTCGCCCCCGGCACCGACCGCTGGGGCGCGGACGTGTCCCTGCCCGCCGAGGGTGACTGGCTGTTCCGCGTCGAGGCGTGGAGCGACCCGATCAGCACGTGGCTGCATGACGCCGAGATCAAGATCCCGCGCGGCATGGACGTCGACCTCATGTGCGAGGAAGGCGCCCGGCTGTTCGAGCGGGCGGCCAAGGCCGTACGCGCCGCCGACTGCCCGAACGACCAGCCCAGGAACGGCGCCAAGGGCCAGAACGGGAACGGGTCCAAGGGCCAGAGCGGCAACGGCAACGGCGACAGTGCCTGCGGGCACCGGGCGGCCCTGCTGGCGGTCTCCGCCACGCTGCGTGACGAGCAGCTGGACCCCAGGGCCCGGCTCTCGATCGCGCAGCTTCCTGAGACGGCCGCGCTGCTGGAGTCGCACCCGTTCCGGGAGCTGGTGACCAGGTCCAAGTCCCACAAGATCAGGGTGGACCGGCGCAGGGCGCTGTACGGCTCGTGGTACGAGTTCTTCCCCAGGTCGGAAGGCTCGGTCGTCAACGAGCTCGGCATCTCCAAGTCCGGAAATTTCCAGACCGCCGCCAAGCGGCTCCCCGCCATCGCCAAGATGGGCTTCGACGTCGTCTACCTGCCGCCCATCCACCCGATCGGCACGACGTTCCGCAAGGGCCGCAACAACACGCTCAGCCCCGAGCCCGACGAGCCGGGCTCGCCGTGGGCCATCGGCTCCGAGGACGGCGGCCACGACGCCGTGCACCCCGATCTGGGCACGATCGAGGACTTCGACGCGTTCGTGGGCCGCACCAAGGAGCTGGGCATGGAGATCGCGCTCGACTTCGCGCTCCAGTGCTCGCCCGACCACCCGTGGGTGAAGGACCACCCCGAGTGGTTCACGATCAGGGCGGACGGCTCCATCGCGTACGCCGAGAACCCGCCGAAGAAGTACCAGGACATCTACCCGATCAACTTCGACAAGGATCCCGAGGGCATCTACGCGGAGGTCAAGCGGGTGCTGCGGCACTGGATGGACCACGGCGTGCGGATCTTCCGGGTGGACAACCCGCACACGAAGCCGGTCGGGTTCTGGGAGCGGCTGCTGGCCGACATCCACACGACCGATCCGGATGTGATCTTCCTGGCCGAGGCGTTCACCCGCCCGCCGATGCTCCGCACGCTGGCCAAGGTGGGCTACCACCAGTCATACACGTACTTCACGTGGCGGAACACGAAGGCGGAGGTGGAGACGTACCTCACGGAGCTGGCCCATGAGACCTCCGCCTACCTGCGGCCGAACCTGTTCGTGAACACGCCCGACATCCTGCACGAGTACCTGCAGCACGGCGGCGTGCCCGCCTTCAAGATCAGGGCGGTGCTGGCCGCGCTCGCCTCCCCCACGTGGGGGGTTTACTCCGGGTACGAAATCTTCGAGAACATCCCGGTACGCCCCGGTAGCGAGGAATACCTAGATAGCGAGAAATATCAGTACAAACCTCGTGATTGGGTTACGGCCGAACGTGAGGGATGGAGCCTGGCCCCCTTCATCACTCATCTGAATTTGTTCCGAAGAGCGCATCCTGCATTGCAGGAATTGCGTAATCTACGGTTCCACAGGGTCGACCAAGGGGACATCGTCTGCTTCTCGAAGCGGCTTCCCGGCGCCTATGACCCGGCCACACGCAGGCACGGGCTGGGCGACGTGGTTCTGGCGGTCATCAACCTGGATCCGCACCACACTCACGAGGCGACCGTTGACCTTGACCTACCAGCCATCGGACTCGACTGGAACGCCGAGTTCGTCGTCGACGACGAGCTGTCGGGCGAGTCGTACCGCTGGCGGCAGAGCAACTACGTCCGCCTCGACCCCCACATCCAGCCTGCCCACATTCTCACCGTACGAGCCGCGCCACGGTAGAACTGAATTCAGCGGGGAGTCTTCAAACGTGTGTGAAAGCGCCTCCGTCATGAGCCCCTCGTGGGGTGGCTCATGAGCTCCACCACACCCATTCCCAACACCTTTGACGAGGAAAAGCCGCGCGACCCTTACTGGTACAAACGCGCGGTTTTCTACGAGGTCCTGATCCGGGGTTTCGCCGACTCCAACGGCGACGGGACCGGCGACATCAGAGGGCTCATCAGCAAGCTCGACTATCTCCAGTGGCTCGGGGTCGACTGCCTCTGGCTGCTGCCGCTGTACGAGTCGCCGCTACGTGACGGCGGCTACGACATCGCGGACTTCATGAAGATCCTGCCCGAGTTCGGGGATCTTGGAGACTTCGTGAGGCTCGTGGACGAGGCGCACAAACGCGGCATGCGCGTCATAGCCGACCTCGTCATGAACCACACCAGCGACGCCCACCCGTGGTTCCAGGCGTCCCGGCACGACCCGGAAGGGCCGTTCGGCGACTTCTACGTGTGGTCCGAGACCGACGACAGATACCAGGACGCCCGGATCATCTTCATCGACACCGAGACGTCCAACTGGACCTACGACCCGGTGCGCGGCCAGTACTACTGGCACCGCTTCTTCCACCACCAGCCGGACCTCAACTACGAGAACCCGGACGTGCAGGAGGCCATGCTGGAGGTCCTGCGCTTCTGGCTGGACCTGGGCATCGACGGGTTCAGGCTGGACGCGGTGCCCTACCTCTTCGAGGAGGAGGGCACCAACTGCGAGAACCTGCCGAAGACCCACCAGTACCTCAAGCGGGTCAGGGCCGAGGTGGACCGGATCTACCCCGACCGGGTGCTGCTCGCCGAGGCCAACCAGTGGCCGTCGGACGTGGTGGAGTACTTCGGTGATCCGGTGGGCGGCGGGGACGAATGCCACATGGCCTTCCATTTCCCGCTGATGCCCCGCATTTTCATGGCCGTACGCCGGGAGTCTCGCTACCCCATCTCCGAAATTTTGGCGCAAACGCCGAAGATTCCGGAACACTGCCAGTGGGGGATCTTCCTCCGCAACCACGACGAGCTGACGCTCGAGATGGTCACGGACGAGGAACGCGACTACATGTACACCGAGTACGCCAAGGACCCCCGCATGCGGGCGAACGTCGGCATCCGCCGCCGCCTGGCGCCCCTGCTGGAGAACGACCGCAACCAGATCGAGCTGTTCACCGCGCTGCTCCTGTCGCTGCCCGGCTCCCCCGTGCTCTACTACGGCGACGAGATCGGCATGGGCGACAACATCTGGCTCGGCGACCGCGACGGTGTGCGCACGCCCATGCAGTGGGACCCCGACCGCAACGCCGGCTTCTCCGACTGCGACCCCGGCAGGCTCTACCTGCCGGTCATCATGGACCCGATCTACGGCTACCAGGGCATCAACGTCGAGGCCCAGCAGAAGAACGCCGGCTCGCTGCTGCACTGGACCAGGCGCATGATCGAGATCCGCAAGCGCCACCCGGTGTTCGGCGTGGGCGGCTACGCCGAGCTCAACTCCTCCAACCCCAGCGTGCTCGCGTTCGTCCGAGAGCTGGGGGACGACCGGATGCTCTGCGTGAACAACCTGTCACGCTTCCCGCAGCCGGTCGAGCTCGACCTGCGGAGATTCATCGGCGTCTCGCCTGTTGAGACCATGGGTGGAGTCCCATTCCCGGCAATTGGCGAACTTCCGTATCTTTTGACGCTTCCTGGGCATGGGTTCTATTGGTTCACTCTCCCGCCGGCGATCACCCAGGAGGAGTAGGACGTGCTTGATGAGCTCCTTGCCGCATGGATCGGACGCCAGCGTTGGTTCGGCGGCAAGGGGCGCCCGATCGACGAGTTGTCGATCGAATCGGACGTCGAGCTGACGCACGGGCTGAGACACCTGATCGTCGCCGTGTGGCAGGACGGCTCGCGCGACCGCTACCAGATCCTGCTCGGCGAGCGCACCGAGTTCCCCGACCGCCTGACGCACGCGCTCATCGGCACGCTGGGCGACGTCTACCTGTACGACGCCGTCCACGACCCCGACCGGACGAGCTGGCTGCTCGACGGCATGGCCCGTGACGAGACCGACAACGGCCTGCGCATGCGCCACGTGCCCGGCGTCACCATCGACACCGCCCAGCGCAGCCTCGTGCTGGGAGCCGAGCAGTCCAACACCTCGCTCGTGTATGGGGACCTGTACATCTGCAAGCTCTTCCGCCGCCTCATCCCCGGCGTCAACCCGGAGCTGGAGGTCATCACCGCGCTGGCGGCCAGGGGCGCGCCGCACATCGCGCAGCCGTACGGGTGGATCGAGACGGACCTCGACGGGACGGACACCACGCTCGCGATCGCGCAGGAGTTCCTGGCCACCGCGAACGACGGCTGGGACCTCGCCCTGACCAGCGTGCGCGACCTGTACGCGTCGCTGCCCGAGGTGCCCGCAGCCGAGGCGGGCGGGAACTTCGCGGCCGAGTCGCTGCGCCTCGGCGTCGCCACCGCGCGGGTGCACCACGAGCTGGCCGCGGCCTTCCCCACCGACGTCGTCGAGTCGCACGAGGTCAAGCGGATGGCCGAGGCCTTCAGGCGCAAGCTGGGCCGGGCGGTGGCGGAGGTGCCCGAGCTGCGCGGTCATGTGAGCGTTATCGAGGAGGCCTACCACCAGGTGGAACTGCTCACCCACGAGGTCCCCGTGCAGCGGATCCACGGGGACTACCACCTCGGCCAGGTCATGCGCACGCCGACGGACTGGGTGGTGCTGGACTTCGAGGGCGAGCCGGGGCAGCCGCTGGCCGAGCGCAGGGCGCTGTACTCGCCGCTGCGTGACGTGGCGGGGATGCTGCGCTCGTTCGACTACGCGGCCAGGCACCTGCTGGCCGGCCACTCCCAGGCCGAGAACCTGGAGCCTCGGGCCGAGGAGTGGGCCGACCGGAACCGCGCCGCGTTCCTCGAGGGATACATGGAGGGCGGCGGCGCGATCACGCGCGGGGACGCGGCGCTGCTGCGGGCGTTCGAGCTGTCCAAGGCGGTGTACGAGGTCGTGTACGAGGCCCGCAACCGGCCCACCTGGATCTCGATCCCGCTGGCCGCCTTCCGCCCCCGCTAGAGCTCCTCCACCAGCCGGGCAGCTGCATCCGCTGCTATCGCCGCACTGACGCGGCAACGTCGACGGAGACCTTTTCCGCCCCGATCCGCCGCATGCGTTCGGCGCCCCATTCTCCCAAGGGGGCCAGGGCGGCGTTGAGTGAGACGCCGTGCTCCGTCAGGGAGTACTCGACCTTCGGCGGCACCTCGCGGTACACCTCACGATGCACGAGCCCGTCTTCTTCCATCTCCCGTAGATGCTGGATCAGCATCTTCTCGCTGACGCCCGGCAGACCGCGTCGGAGCTCGGCGAACCGGCGGGTCCCGTAGTGGTGCAGCTCCCAGAGGATCAGCGACTTCCACTTGCCGGTGACCACGTCCATCCCCGCGTCGATGCCGCAGAAATAGGGACCACGTCGTGCTGATGTCGCCATCCACCCCTCCAAGCCGTACTTACCCACAAGTCAGTACCTGACTAATTAGTCCGTACTGGTCAACTTTACCGGCAGCCGAGAGGATTCAGCCGATCGATGAACACGAGGGGGAGCCCTGAAAATGACAACCAACGACAGCGTCCAGGTGAGCGTCCTCGGGCTGGGGGCGATGGGTGGCGCCCTCGCCGCCGCCCTGGTGAAGGCCGGACACGCGACCACCGTCTGGAACCGCTCACCGGGGAAGGCGGACGACCTCGTCGCGCAGGGCGCCAAGGTCGCCGCCACGGCCGGCGACGCGGTCCTGGCCGGCCGGCTGGTGATCGTGTGCCTCTGGGACCACGCGTCGGTCCATGAGGTGCTCGATCCGCTCTCCGATGAGCTGGCCGGACGAACCTTGATCAACGTGACCACGACGTCACCGGCTCAGTCACGGGAGTTGGCCGACTGGGCCGCACATGCCGGGGTCGCGTATCTGGACGGCGGCATCATGGCCGTACCGCACATGATCGGCCAGCCTGGGGCATCGATCCTCTACAGCGGATCGGCCGAGGTCTTCAATCAGTACAAGCCGCTGCTCGATCTGTGGGCGACCTCAACCTACTTCGGGGAGGATCCCGGGTTGGCGTCCCTGTACGACCTGGCCCTACTTGCGGGCATGTACGTGATGTTCGCCGGATTCATGCACGGCGCCGCCATGGTTGCGCCCGCCGGTGTGACGGCGGGCGAGTTCGCGACCATGGCCGCTCCTTGGCTGACCGCCATGACCGGCGCCTTCCAGGGGTTCGCCGAAGTGATCGACGGTGGGGACTACACCGTCGAAGGACAACAGAGCCTCGAGTTCTCCAGCCTCGGCCACCTCCTGGCCGCAAGTGCCGACCAGGGCATCAGCACCGAGGTGGTCGCCATGGTCCAACGGCTCATCCAACGCCAGATCGACGCAGGCCACGGAGCGGAAGGCTTCGCCCGGATCATCGAGAGCATCAAGCAACCGGGCTGAGAGCCCACGCTCCCGGGGCGTGCCAGCACGCCTATCCGCATGACCTCTTTAAACCCAGGATTTCGCACTTTCGGTGATTGTCTCGGTGAAAGCGGGCAGTGCCTGGGATGGACGGTCATCATAGGGCAGGGTTGGGAGCATGCCGATGAGGACAGAGCTCGACCGCCTCGCGGGAGGGGCGCACCACGATCCGCACTCCGTGCTGGGAGCGCACCCGGCCTCTGGCGGGATGGTCTTCCGCACCTTGCGCCCGCTGGCCGAGCGGGTGCGGGTGGTGCTGGACGACGGCACGGCCCACGACATGAAACACCAGGCCCACGGGGTGTTCGAGGTGACGCTCCCCGGCCTGGACAAGGTGCCCGACTACACGCTGAACGTCAAGTACGCCGGCCACGACCCGTACGAGGTGCGCGACCCGTACCGGCACTGGCCCACGCTCGGCGAGGTGGACCTGCACCTCATCGGCGAGGGGCGGCACGAGCGGCTGTGGGAGGCGCTCGGCGCCCGCGTGATGAAGCACGAGGACGTCGAGGGCACGTCGTTCGCCGTCTGGGCGCCCAACGCGCGCGGCATCCGGGTCGTCGGCGACTTCAACCACTGGGACGGCACCGCCTACCCGATGCGCTCGCTGGGCCGCTCAGGCGTGTGGGAGCTGTTCATTCCCGGGATCGGGATGGGCGAGCGGTACAAGTTCCAGATCCTGGGCGCGGACGGCGTGTGGCGCGACAAGGCCGACCCGATGGCCAGGCGCACCGAGGTGCCGCCGCTGACGGCGTCCGTGGTCGACAAGTCGGCCTACGCCTGGGGGGACGACGCCTGGCGCGCCGACCGGCGCGAGCAGCAGCCGCTGGAAGGGCCGATGAGCGTCTACGAGGTGCACCTGGGGTCCTGGCGGCCCGGGCTGTCGTACGTGGAGCTGGCCGAGCAGCTCTCCTCGTACGTGTCCGACATGGGGTTCACGCACGTGGAGCTGCTGCCGGTGGCCGAGCACCCGTTCGGCGGGTCGTGGGGCTACCAGGTGACGTCCTACTACGCGCCGACGGCCAGGTTCGGCACGCCCGACGAGTTCCGCCACTTCGTGGACCTGATGCACCAGCGCGGCATCGGCGTGCTGCTGGACTGGGTGCCTGCGCACTTCCCGATGGACGACTGGGCGCTGGCGCGCTTCGACGGCACCCCGCTCTATGAGCACGCCGACCCGGCGAGGGGCGAGCATCCGGACTGGGGCACGTACGTGTTCGACTTCGGCCGCAGGGAGGTGCGCAACTTCCTGGTGGCCAACGCGCTCTACTGGCTGAAGGAGTTCCACATCGACGGGCTGCGGGTGGACGCGGTGGCGTCGATGCTCTACCTCGACTACTCGCGCCGCGAGGGCGAGTGGACGCCGAACATCTACGGCGGCAGGGAGAACCTCGACGCGGTCGAGTTCCTCAAGGAGATGAACTCCGTCGTCTACCGGGAGGCGCCCGGCATCTCGACCGTCGCCGAGGAGTCGACTGCCTGGCCGGGGGTCTCGCGCCCGGTGCACCTGGGCGGGCTCGGGTTCGGGTTCAAGTGGAACATGGGCTGGATGCACGACACGCTCGAATATCTGCGCCACGAGCCGATCTTCCGCCAGTACCACCACCATCAGCTGACGTTCTCGCTGCTGTACGCGTACTCCGAGAACTACGTGCTGCCGCTGTCCCACGACGAGGTCGTGCACGGCAAGGGGTCGCTGCTCGGCAAGATGCCGGGCGACGAGTGGCAGCGCTTCGCGCAGCTGCGGGCGCTGCTGGCGTTCATGTGGGCGCATCCGGGCAAGCAGCTGCTGTTCATGGGCGGCGAGTTCGGCCAGGGGTCGGAGTGGTCGGAGGAGCGCGGGCTGGACTGGTGGGTGCTGGAGTTCGACGGGCATCAGGGCGTGCAACGGCTGGTGCGCGACCTGAACCGGATCTACCGCGAGACCGCCGCGCTGTGGGAGCAGGACTCCAGGCCCGAGGGGTTCCGGTGGATCGACGCCGACGACGCCTCCGGTAACACGTTCTCGTTCCTGCGCTACGCGAACGACGGGTCCGCGGTGGCGTGCGTGGTCAACTTCAGCGGCGCGCCGCACGAGAACTACCGGCTCGGCCTCCCGTACGCGGGCCAGTGGTCGGAGGTGGTCAACACCGACGCCTACGACTACTGGGGCAGCGGCGTGGGCAACCTGGGCACCGTCGAAGCCGACGGCGAGCCGTGGCACGGGCTGCCGCACTCGGCCACGCTCCGGGTGCCGCCGCTCGGCGCGGTGTGGCTCACTCACGAAGGGGACACCCTGAACGCTTGAGATGCGCACGCTGAAAGTTCGGTGAGAAACCGGCCAGGAGGTCTGTGCCTGTCCGATAAATCACCTTAAACTCCGAGATCATCCCCCTCGGAGGACGCGTGCGACTTCGCCCCCTGATCGTGAGCACGATCGCGCTGGCCCTGCTGCCGCTGTCTGGCCCGGCCTACGCCGAGGACCCGACACCAACTCCCAGCGACTCCCCAAGCCAGACCAAGGTGGAAGAGGGGTTAGGCGTCGACGGCGGGGCCGTGCGGGCCATCGTGGAGCTGACCGAGCCCGCGCAGAACGCCCCCGTCGCGGCCCAGGCGGCGGCCGAGAGCGTGGATGTGCTGCTCCAGCCGCTGAGCCAGTCGTTCATGGTCGTGGCGGGCACCGCGGAGGAGCTGGCCGAGCTGGCCGAGGATCCGCGGGTCACGTCCATCCACCGGGACAGGACGTACTCGCCGGTGGACGTCGGCCCCAACCTCAAGCTGATCGGCGCCGACCAGGCGCAGGCCAGGGGCCACACCGGCAGCGGGCAGGCGGTGGCCGTGCTGGACACCGGCATCGACCGTGACCACCCGTGGTTCGGGAACAGGGTCGTGGACGAGGCTTGCTTCTCCGCCGTGGAGCCCGGCGTCGAGTCGCTCTGCCCGAACGGCCAGACGTCCCAGACGGGCGCGGGCTCGGCCGACGCCACGACGGCGAAGTGCCTGGCGAACGGCGTGAACCTGTGCGAGCACGGCAGCCACGTCGCGGGCATCGCGGCAGGCACCGGAGGGGTGGCGCCGGGCGCGAACATCGTGGCCGTGCAGGTGTTCAGCCGGGTCAACGACGAGGACGTCTGCGGCGAGTCCTCGTGCCTGCTGGCGTTCGAGTCGTCGCTGCGGCAGGCCATGGACTATGTGGCGACCCTGAACCAGCCGATCGCCGCGGTGAACCTCAGCCTGGGCGGCGAGCTCTCGGAGACCGACTGCGACGCCAGCGAGGAAGGCGCGATCTTCAAACCGAAGATCGACGCCCTGCTGGCCAAGGGCATCGCGACCGTGGTGGCCGCGGGGAACGAGTATTTCGAAGGGGCGTCGTACCCGGCCTGCATCTCCTCCGCGGTGGCCGTCGGGGCGAACGACAACAACGACGCCATCGCGGACTTCTCCAACCGCGGCGCCGTCGTGGACCTGTTCGCGCCGGGCGTGGACGTCGAGTCGTCCGTCCCGGACAACCGGACGGCCGTGTTCAGCGGCACCTCGATGGCGACCCCGCACGTGGCCGGCGCGCTGGCGCTGATGAAGGCGGCCTCGCCGAACACGCCGATGGCCGATCTGATCAACACGCTGAAGAGCACCGGCAGGCCGTACGCGTACCAGGCCAACGGCACGCAGGTCACCACGCCGCGCCTGGACCTGGCGGCGGCCCTGGCCGGGGCGTCGCCGCAGCCGACCATCACGCAGTCGCCGCCGGCCGAGGACGCCCCCGTGCCGGACCCGTCGGACAGCAGCGGCCCCAGCCCCGAGCCCGAGGACCCGAGTGACCCGGCGCCGGAGCAGCCCTCGGCCTCCAGCTCGCCGGTCCCGCTGCCCACGGTCACCGTGACCGTGACGGTCACGCCGACCCCGAAGACCACCGCGCAGGTCTGCACGCGGGGCACCGCCGCGACGAAGCTGACGGCCGCCAAGTGGGCCGTGGAGATCCACCGCAGCAGCGGCACGATCCCGGACGCCACGCTCACCTGCTACCTGAAGCTGATCGGCAAGACGAGCAAGGTGTTCCCCGAGGTGACGAAGGCGTCCTCGCTCGGCAAGGCGTACCGGGTGCTGAAGAACACCACGACCAGCAAGGCCAAGCTGGACAGCGCGCTGCTCACGACCTGGCTGAACTGGGCCCACGGCACGAACGGCACCACGAAGCTGACCGCCGCCGAGAAGGTGCGGCTGAGCGGCAAGTCGTCCGCCGCGGCGCTGAGGAAGGCGGCGAAGAACATCAAGTAGCGGGCTCTGAGCCCGCATGAGGCAAAGATGCCTCCAACGTTTCTCCGGTCCACATACGCCACTGACATCACTGTTGTCGCAGGTGGGGAAGTATGCGGCTGTACATGAGCCGGGACCCTGGAGGAACACGTGAGGCTACGATCTCTGCTGGGCGGCGCCCTGGCGCTGGTCGCGACGTCCACCGTGCTCTGTGCGACCCCGGCGCTCCTGGCCGAGACCGAGCCCCCGGCGCCCCGGTCCGGCGCCGCGGGCAACGGGCCGCTCATCAGCCCCGCGCTCGTCGCGGAGGTACGGGCGACGTCCAGGGTGCGCTCCATCATCCAGGTCAAGCCCGGGCAGAGCGTCGAAGCCGTCGCCAAGGACCTCGAGCAGGCCTCCTCGACCAGCCGGGTCCTGGAGGCCACGGCCTCGCCGCACTTCTTCGTCGCCGAGGTGGACAGCGCGACGCTCGCGAAGCTGGAACAGGACGAGCGGGTCCAGGCCGTCTACAAGGACGAGCTGCGCATGCCCGCTCTCGACACCAGCACCGCCCTCATCCACTCGGATCGGGCGAACCAGGCGGGCTGGACCGGAAAGGGCACCACGGTCGCCATTCTCGACACGGGGATCGACCGGGACCATCCGTTCCTCGCCGGCCGGATCGTTGACGAGGCGTGCTTCTCCTCCTCCGACCCCCGCGACGGCACCGTCTCGCTCTGCCCGAACAAGCAGCACACCCAGACCGGCCCCGGCGCGGCCGACGCCGAGACGGCCCAGTGCATCGTCAGGGGCGCGAACGCCTGCTCCCACGGCACGCACGTGGCCGGCATCGCCGCAGGCCGGATGACCTCGGGCGCGCCCGCCAACGGCGTCGCCCCCGAGGCGCGCATTCTGCCGATCCAGGTCTTCACCCGCATCGACAACGCGGCGACCTGCCTCATGGGCCGCACTCCCCCGCCGTGCTTCCTCAGCTACATCTCCGACGAGAAGCTGGCGCTCGAGTACGTCGCGCGGGTGGTCAGGACCCACAACATCGCCGCGGTGAACCTGAGTCTCGGCGGCGGCGGCCCGTTCACCCGGACATGTGACGCGGACGCGGTCGCCGCCGCGGTCAAGCCCGAGTTCGACACGCTGGTGAGCCTGGGCGTGGCTCCCGTGGTGGCGGCGGGCAACAACGGCTTCGCGGACGGCATCGTCGCCCCCGCCTGCCTCTCCAGCGCCATCGCGGTGGGCGCCACCGACGACTACGACCGCCTGGCCGGCTTCACCAACCGGGGTTCGCTGCTCGACTTGTTCGCGCCGGGCGTGGGCATCACCTCCTCGACGCCCGACGACACGTACGCGGTGCACAGCGGCACCTCGATGGCCGCGCCGCACGTGACGGGGATGTTCGCGCTGATGAAGCAGGCGTACCCCGGCTCCACGGTCGCGCAGAGCCTGCAGCGCCTGCAGGGGACGGGCGCGGCGATCCGGTACTCCGCCGCGGGCGCCTCCGTGACCACGGCCAGGATCGACGCCGAGCACGCCACCTCGGCCGCCCACGCGTGATGCTCTGACATCAGTTGCCCCATTAACTACACTTCTGCAACAAATACCCCCGATCCCCCCGGAGGAACAGTTGAGACTCCCGTCTCTGCTGGCCGGCGCCATCGCGTTAGCCGCCACCTCGGCCGCGCTGGTCGCCACACCGCCCTCGCCGACCCCGACTCCAAGATCGACCCCGCGATCACGGCGGGCGGCGAGCACCGCGCCATCGTCCGCGTGCAACAGCCCGCACAGGTGGCGTCCGTGCAATCCAGCGCGGAGGCGGTCAAGCGGGACAAGAAGAACGTCTACGCGGAGCCACCCGCCGAGGTGGCGGGCAAGCTGGACTTCTTCGTCTACCGCGGCACCCGCGCCGAACTCGAGAAGATCGCCGAACAGTCCGACGTCGTCTCCATCCGCAAGGACCGGCTCAACGAGCCCTCGCTGGTGGAGAGCATCCCGCTGATCGGCGCGGACCGGGCCCACCGGCAGGGCTTCACGGGCAGGGGCACGGCCGTAGCGATCCTCGACTCCGGCATCGACAACGACCACCCCGCCTTCGGCAACCGCATCGTCGCCCAGGCCTGCTTCTCGGCCGCCGACCCGGCCGACAACTCCACGCCGCTGTGCCCGAACGGCAGCCAGTTCCAGATCGGTGACGGCGCGGCCGACGCCGAGACGGCCGCGTGCATGACGGGCGCCCCGCAGCCCCAGTACGGTCTGTGCTACCACGGCACGCACGTCGCGGGCATCACGGCCGGCCAGGCCACCGCCGACTTCCCGGCCGGCGGCGTGGCGCCCAGGGCCAAGATCGTCCCGGTGCAGGTGTTCAGCCGCTTCGACAACTCCCCGTACTGCGCCGGCCGCCCGGTCTGCATCCTGGCGTACGACTCCTCGATCCTGACCGGCATGGCGTACGCGGACCTGCTGGCCGACCAGTACGACATCGCCTCCGTCAACCTGAGCCTGGGCGGCGGCCAGTACACCGAGGCCTGCGACGAGGGCGACGGGGCCGACTTCAAGGCCGAGGTCGACAAGCTCCTCGCCAAGGGCACCGCCACGGTGGTCGCGTCGGGCAACAACGGCTGGGACGCGGCGGTGTCGTGGCCCGCGTGCGTCTCGAACACGGTCGCGGTGGGCGCTACGGACAAGAAGGACGCGATCGCCACCTTCTCCAACCGGGGGGCGCTGCTGGATGTGTTCGCGCCCGGGGTGGCGATCAAGGCGGCGATCACGGGGAACACGTACGCGACGCTGAACGGCACGTCCATGGCCGCCCCGCACGTGACGGGCGCCCTGGCCCTGCTCCACCAGAAGCGGCGCCACGCGGGGGTGGACCAGCTGGTCGACCTGTTGAAGCGCACGGGCAAGCCGATCACGTACACGAGCGCGGGGACGGAGGTCACGACGCCCCGCATCAACGTGTACGCGGCCCTGCACAGCCGCTAGCTAGTGCTGCATCAGGCGACGTTCGCCCCATATTGGGCCTCGTGGTGATCTCCCCTCCGTTTCTGAGTCGTTGTCATTGAGGCGAGGCGTCCGTTGACGCCGTGTCGGAGGACTCGAAGCGGCGATCAGGGTCAAGGGGCGCGCCAGCCGCGTTCAACTGACCGACGGCATTGTTCGGGGTTGTCGCCTGCGCTGATGAACAGGGTGGTCAGCAGCGGCACACCATGGGCTAGCGCTTGATGGGGCAGAGGGCCGGTGGCGACCAGTGATGCCAGTCCGTGTCCGATGATCCAGCTCTGGGTGGCCAGCCCCAGTGGGTCGATGTCGTCGCGAAAGCGGCCGGTGGCCGTGGCCCGTTCGACGGCCCGGACCAGACAGTGCAGCGTGTCGTCCGCGGCCTCGGCGTTCTCGAGCTCGAACCCGGCGTCGAACATGACCCGGTAGAGATCGGGACTTGCCAGCGCATTGGACAGGTAGGCGGCGCCGAGAGCAGCCAGATCCTGTACCGGATCCTCCGATGGTGCGACTGCGGCGAGGCGGGCAGCCAGGCGGGTGAAGCCTTCCTGCCGCATCGCTGTCCACAGGCCGTCCATGCCACCGAAGTAGGTGTAAACGGCCATGGTCGACATGCCGGTTCCGGCCACCAGGGAGCGGAGTGTGACCGGCTGCCGAGCGGCGAGCATCTGCGCGGCTCGGTCGATGAGCAGGGAGCGGACCGCCGGGTCCTTCGTCCTCATCATGACGCCACAATACATAGCTTTGCTATGTTATCGGTGAGTGCCGAACATGCTGTGCCGATATGCAAGGAGCGGACATGACCGTGACGCTGGTCAACCCCGACGGGTTGCCGAAACCCGACGTCTACCGCCAATTGTCGATCGCCACCGGATCGAAGCTGGTGTTCCTGGCGGGCCAGGTGGCCCGCGATGCCCAGGGCCGGCCAGTCGGTGAGGGGGATCTGGCCGCTCAGGTTGAGCAGGCTTACCTCAATATCGGCACCGCCCTGGCCGGGGTCGGCGGATCCTTCGATGACGTGGCCAAGCTGACCATCTATGTCGTCGACTGGACACCCGACAAGATGCCGCTGCTGGGCGAGGGGGTCACTCGGGCGGCGGCAAAGCTGGGAGTCGACCCTGTCAAGCCGATCACGCTGCTGGGCGTTGCCGCGCTGGGAGAACCCGATCTGCTGGTCGAGGTCGAGGCCACTGCCGTTATCGACTGAGTCGAGGTGCCTCAGACACGCCTGCCGGCCTCCCTGGTCGTCAGGCGTGATCACTTCAGAATGCGGGCATGGCTGAGCGAGTTCGCGTACGCGAGATCGATGATGACGAGGGCAACCGGCTGCTACGGATCGTGCGGCGGAGCTCCGGCTCCGTGGTAGCACGATTTCGGGCGTAACCTGAAATGTGGCAGAGCACCCTATAAGGGATCTTCGGTGACGAACCGATAGGGAGTCTGGACATGTCAGTGACTGCCGAACACCGCCAGCATGTCGACCACACTCACGAGCATGGACCCGGCTGCGGGCACGTGGCCGTCCCGCATGACGATCATGTCGACTATGTCCACGACGGTTGCCTGCACCGCGTCCACGACGATCATGTGGACGAGTGCGAGCCGAAGTCACACGCCACGCATGAGAGCCATGATCACCAGCATGGGCCGGAGTGCGGGCATGTGGCTGTCCCGCACGACGACCACGTCGACTACGTCCACGATGGACACCGTCACGCCTCGCATGAAGGCCATTGGGACGACCACTGAAGCGCGCAGTTCCGACAGGCGCGGCTCCCGTAGTACCGCCGGACGGCCCCACCTGCTGTCCCTGTGAGGTTCTGCTGCGAACAGCCCCGTCTCCTCAGCAGGCATATGGGCTTCCCGGCATCGGGGTTAGCGGACGCCTAGAGTGACCGGCGGGCCGCTGTCGAATCCGATGCTGACGCGCAACGGGCCCGCGTCGCCTTCGACAACCCGCACGCCTGCGGGTAGGCCACCGCACCACTGCCCGATGTCCTCTTGGGATCCTGCTATGTCGAGGCCGACGATGCCGGTGGGCCGGCGGGTGTGTGGTGCGGTCTTTCCTCGTGCGGCCGCGGCCGGTGGATGAGCGCGGGCAACCAACGCCGGATCATGTTCGGGCCGACGCCCGCCAACGTGTAGGCCGGCTAGCCAGGCCCTTCCTCCGGCACCTCGGAGGTCGTCAGGCTGTTCCGGGAGGCCAAGCGACGAAGCGACTCCGCGCCGTCGAACCCGACCAGCCACGCGACCGGTACAAGGGATCCGGATGCCTGTCCAGGGCTTGGTGCTGGGCTGCCGCGATCGGCGGCAGAGCCGGGTCCGGGACTTCACCGTCCCGGACAGTCAGAGGGCCGCGTCGAGCAGGCAGCGGGGAGCCCCGTGCAATTCGTCCGTGACCACCCGGCCGGCCACGCCGAACACTTCGGCCAGGAGTTCTGGTGTGATCACGTCCTTCGGTTTGCCATCGGCCCAGACCTGTCCTTCGTGGAGCGCGATGATGCGTTCGGCGAATCGGGCTGCGTGGTCCAGTTCGTGCAGGACGGTCACGACAGTGAGACCGCGGGCCTCGCGCAGGGTGCGCACCAGGTGGAGGACCTCCAGCTGGTGGCGGATGTCCAGATGGGCAGTCGGCTCGTCCAGGAGCAGGATGTCGGTGTTTTGAGCCACGGCGAGCGCCAGCCGTACGCGCTGACGCTCGCCGCCGGACAGCGTGTCGAGGACGCGGTCGGCGAGGTGGGCGACCCCGGCCAGTTCCAGTGCCTCGTCCATGGAGTCCGGCTCCCACAGCAGTCCCAGCGGTCCCCTGTGGGGGTACCGGCCCTGGCGGACGAGCTGGCGGACGGTCAGCGCGGGGACGGGCGGCAAGGTCTGGTGCAGGACCGCCAGCCGCTGTGCGACCTGCCGGCGCGACAGAGACGCCAGTTCCGTCCCGCCGAGCAGGATCCGGCCCGACGACGGCTTGAGCAGGCCCGCGATCAGGCGCAGCAGCGTGCTCTTGCCGCATCCGTTGACGCCGACCAGGGCCACGAACTCGCCGGGCTCGACGGTGAGGTCGATTCCGGCCAGGACCGGCCGGGTGGCGTACGAGAAGTGCAGGTCCTGAACCTTGACGCTCATTGAGATCTTCCCAGTCTGATCAGGACGGCGGAGCCGGCCAGAGCGGTGATCACGCCGGTCGGGACGCCGAGCCGATGCGTGCCGTTGAGGAGGTGTCCGGCGACCTGGGCGAACGTGTCCGCGCCGGCGAGCGCGATGGCTCCGATGACGGCTGCGGTGAGGACGCGGCCGCCCAGCCTGCGGGCGACGTGCGGGGCGATCAGGCCGACGAAGGCGATCGCCCCTGACAGGCTGGCCGCGCCGGCGGTCAGCGCGATCGCCACGGCAAGTGCGACGGCTCGCCCGATGGCGGGGTGCAGGCCGAGTGAGGCGGCGTGATCGTCGCTGGGTGACAGGACGGCCAGCATGCCCGAGCATGCCCACGCCAGGACGATGCCGCCGGCGATCCACCAGGAGGCGAAGATCAGGTGCTCCCACACCCGTCCATCCACCGAACCGATCAGCCAGCGCAGCGCGTTGCCGAACTTGCTGGGCTGGTAGGCCAGCAGCATCGTGGTCAGCCCTGCCAGCAGCGCGCTGCCGAGCAGGCCGTGGACCACCAGGTTGGCCGGGTCACGGCCCGCCGAAAGCAACCAGGTGATCCCGCCGCCGAGCGCGCCGCCGGCGAGTGCGGCGAGCAGCGCCCCGGCGGCGGAGTCGGCGGGGAACAGGCCGAGGGTGAGCCCGCCGAGGATGCCGAGCACCGCGCCGGGGTTGACGCCAGAGAATTCGGGCGCGGCCAGAGGGTTCCGCAGCGTCGCCTGCAGCACGTACCCGGAGACGCCCAGGGCCGCGCCGGTGAGCAACGCGGTGAGCAGCCTCGGCACGCCGAGTTCCCACACGATCTTCTCGGTCTGGCCGTCCGCGGCGCCGTCGAGCAGGCCGGCGATCGCGCCGAGTGGCTGGCCGGAGACGAGCAGGTGCGTGGCCGCGACCAGCGACAGCAGGGCCGCCGCCCTGGCCACCCGGCCGAATCCGGCCGTTCGGGTGCCAGACTCCGGCTTTTGCGTGAGCCGCGTGAGCGTCATGCGGAGGTTCGCCTTCGCAGCAGGATGGCCCCTGCCAGCACGCCGGACAGCGCCGTCCACGCCCCGAGCGGGGTTTCCACCGGGGCGAACGCCAGACGCGCGGCCAGGTCGGCCGTCAAGGTGACCAGGGCGCCCAGCGCGGCCGACCACGGCAGCCAGCTCCGGACACCCGCGTGAGGGCGCAATCGCCTGGCCGTCACCGGTGCCAGGAACCCCACCCATGCGATCGGGCCGCAGGGACCGGTCACGGCGCCGATCAGCAAGGTGGAGACCGCGAGCACCCCGAGCCGGGCGCGGTTCACACGGCTGCCGAGGGAGGCGGCCGTGTCGTCACCGAGGCGTAGCAGGCCGAGCGCGGGAACGCACAGCACGACCAGCGGGATCGCGGCGGCGAACCACGGCAGGGACCTGGAGGTCTGCTCCCACATCAGGCCGGACAGGCTTCCGACGAGGTAGCGGAAGAGCATGTCGTACTGGAGGCGGTCGGCGGTGGCCATCACGGCCAGCAGCAGCGCCTGGATGCCGGTCGAGACCGCGGCGCCGATCAGCAGGACGCCACCGGCGCTCCGGCCCGTCCTGGCCGCGGCCAGCGTTACGAGCCCGCCGAGCGCGGCACCGAGCAGGCCCGCCAGCGCATACAGCGAAGGCGGCACGGGCAGCGCCCACACCACGCACACGCTCACCGCCAGCGCGGCCCCGGTCGAGACGCCCAGCATCTCGGGCACGGCGAGTGGGTTCCTGAGCGACTCCTGCAGGAGGAGCCCGGCCGCGCCGATGGCCGCGCCGCCGAGCAGGCCGATCAGTACGCGCGGGACGCGCAGCTCCCAGACCACGACGTGCGCGATCGAGTCCGGAGCAGCCACGAGGAGGTCCTGAGGGGCCACGAACGGCGTGCCCAGACACAGCCCGGCCAGCGCCACCACGGCGAGACCGAGCCCAGCTGCCCACGGCGCGAGCGCGCGCGGGCGCCGTGCGCCGGTCCCCGGACGTACGCCGATGGCAGCGCTCATCCGGCGGCCTTGGCGAGCGCCTCGTCCAGGATGATGCCGAACGCCCTGGTGCCCCGGCCCGAAGCCCACAGTTCGGTCGGCACCTCGAACACCTTGCCCGCCGCCACAGCGGGAACGCGCTTCCACACCGGGTTGTCCTTGTAGTGCTCGCTGGCCGAGGTCCCGAACGACTGGATGAAGATGACCTGAGGCGCCTTGGCCAGGATCTCCTCGATGCTGTAGGCCTGCGCGGTCTCGAAGCCACCGCCCTTGCTGGGCCAGGGGTAGGCGAAGAATTGCGACATGTAGTGGCCCAGCACGTCCTCGGTGGTGTTGACGCCCACCGAGGTGCCGCCGTACATCGCCAGCACCGGCTTCTTGTCCAGCCCCGCAGCCTTGGCTCGATTCACCCCGTCGGCGAACTTGGCGCGGAACCTGCTCTCCGCCGCGGCCTGCTGCTGTCCGCGGTCGGTGAGCTGGGCGAGTGCGCGCAGGTAGCCGATCGAGTCCTCGTACGACTTCACCTGCACGACCCACAGCGGCGCGAACTTCTCCACGGCGGTCCTGAGCTGGTCGTGCACGCCGGCGAGGCCGATCACCAGGTCGGGCTTCGCCTCGGCGATCTTGGCGACGTCCTCGCCGCCGAAGCTGCCCGGGATGGCTGGAACGTCCGCGCCCTTCGCGCCCAGGTAGTCGGGGCGGGACAGCAGCTTGGGCAGAGTCGTGGCCACCGGCGTCAGACCCAGCTCGACCAGGGCGTCGTCGCACAAGCCGGTCAGGCAGACCACGCGCTCAGGCTTCTTGGGCAGCGTGAACGTCTTGCCGTGCGGATCGGTGACGGTCAGAGCCGCGCTGACTGGAGTGACCGGGGCGGCGGCCGGGGCGGAGGCCTGGGGCTGCGCCGGGGTCGCGGCGCCGACTTGGGGGTCGCTCTGACCACAGGACGCCACCAGGGCGAGCGAGGCCAGGGTGATGAGGGATCGCCTCATCGCGGGCCAGGCGCGTTGCCCGCCGAGGGAGAAAGCGCCGCGGCGCATGGGACCTCCAGTTGTGAAAACCATTATCAACCCTAGACGGTGAAAATAGTTATCATTTACGCTCGCTTCTCATCAAGGGGCAAATCATGCCTCCCGCGGACTGGGAAGGACAGCGAGTGATCGTTCATCGCCGTCTGCTGCAGCTGGGCGGCAGCGTGAAGGGGCCGATCGCGGCCTGTGTGGGGCTGGGCCTGGCGGTCAGCGCCGCGTACGTCGCCCAGGCGGTCCTGCTCACCGCGGCCCTGGCCGCCCTGGTACGCGGGGACGCCCCGGCCGCGGTGCGCCTGCTGGCCTGGACCTTCGTCGTGATCGCGGCACGGGCGGCTCTCCTGTGGGCCCGGGAAACCGTCACCGTGTGGGCGGGTGGGCTGATCAAGGCCAGGTTGCGTGATCGGCTGATCGTCCACCTGGGCCGGCTGGGCCCGGCGCACCTGACCGGTGCCCGCACGGGGAATGTGCAGACCACGCTGGTCGACGGAGTGGAAGGGCTGGACCCGTACTTCAGCCGTTATCTGCCGCAGGTCGTGATCACCTTCTGCGTGCCGGTGGCGCTGGTCGGCTGGCTGTTCACGGTGAACGCGGCGGCCGCGGCGGTCCTGGCCGTCGCCGTGGCCAGTGTCCTGATCATTCCCAGGTTCTGGGACGCGACGCTGCTGCGGCGGGGACGCGGCCGCTGGGCCGCGTTCGCCGCGCTGGCCTCGGACTACCTGGAGGCGATGCAGGGCATGGCGACGCTGCGGGCGTTCGGAGCCGTCGGCGCACTGGGGACGCGGCTGACGGGGCGGGCCCACGCCCTCTACGTGACCACCATGCGCCAGCTCAGGATCTCGCTCGTGGAGACCGGGATCAGCACGTTCTTCGTCCAGGCAGGCACGGCCACGGCCATCCTCGCCGCGACGACCGCGGGCAGCGCGTGGGAAGTGTTCGCCGTCTTGATGATCGCCGTGGAGTGCTTCCGTCCGGTGAAGAACCTCTCCGACTCCTGGCACGCCGGATATCTCGGGATAACGGCGGTCGATGGGATCGAGGCCCTGCTGGCGGCGTCCCCGGCCGTCGAGGACCGGGGAACGCGGCGCGACTTCCCCGGGCCACCCGCCATCACCTTCGAGCAGGTCACCTTCGCCTATCCGGGCTCCGAACGGCCCGCCGTCCGCGATGTCGGTTTCACCGTCGAGCCGGGCCGCACCGTCGCCCTGGTCGGCCCGTCGGGCGCGGGCAAGAGCACGCTGGCCGCCCTTCTGCAGCGTCACTACGACCCCGACCAAGGCGCCATCACCATCGGCGGGGCTGATGTGCGCGACCTCACACTCGACGCGCTGCGCGGCGCCGTAGCGGTCGTGGCCCAGGACACCTACCTCTTCCACGGCACGGTCGCCGAGAACCTGCGCCTGGCCAGGCCGGAAGCCACCGATGAGGAACTGGTCGCCGCCGCTCGGCTGGCCGCCGCCCATGACTTCATCACCGAACTGCCCGGCGGCTACGACACGCCGCTGGGGGAGCGCGGGACGACGCTGTCGGGCGGGCAGCGGCAGCGCCTGGCCATCGCGCGGGCACTGCTGGCCGACGCCCCCGTCCTGGTGCTCGACGAGGCCACCTCGCACGTGGACGCGCGCACCGAGCAGGCGCTGTCCGAGGTGCGGCGGGGCCGTACCTGCCTGATGATCGCCCACCGGCCCGACACCATCCGTCAGGCCGACCACGTGGTGACCCTGGAGAACGGAACCATCCTGGAGACCGTGGCATGACCCCGTCCATCCGCTGGCTCGCGGGCGCCGTCGGCGCGCACCGCCGGGCCTTCGTCTCCACCCTGGCCGCGAACCTGCTCGGCCAGCTCGCGGCGCTCGGCGCGGCCGTGACCGGCGCCTGGCTGGTCGGCCGCGTGATCGGCGGCCAGAGCGCGCCGCTCGACCTGGCCGGCGCCATGCTCGGCGGGCTCGTCGTGGTGGCCACGCTGGCCGCCTGGTGGGAGACCTACGTCGCGCATGATCTGGCGTACCTGGTGCTGGCCAGGCTGCGCGGCCAGGTGTACGACGCGGTCGCCAGGATCGCCCCGGCCCGCCTGCTGGGCCGCCGCAGCGGCGACCTGTCGGCGGCCGTGCTGTCGGACATCGAAACCCTGGAGTGGCTTTTCGCGCACACCCTGGCACAGCTCATCACGGCGGGCACGGTGCTGACGGCCGCGAGTGTGGCCGCGGCGATGATCGACCCCCTGCTGCTGACCGTGTCGCTGCCGCTGGCCGCCTGCGTGCTCACCGTGCCGCTGTGGCTGCGCAAGACCTCCCGCCGGCACGGCGACGAGTTGCGTGCCGCCACCGCTGAGCTGACCTCCGACGTGGTCGACACCGTCCAGGGCATGCGCGAGCTCGCGGCCTTCCGCGCGTTGGAACGTCGCAGGGACCTGCTGGCGCGCAAGACCCGCCGGCTGGCACGCGCCCAGGCGGCGAACGCGGCCCGTGGCGGGCTCGAGGCGGCCCTCACCGACCTGCTCCTCGCCGTCGCGGCGGCCGGGACGCTGCTCCTGGTCGCCACCGTGATCCGAACCCCGGCCGACGCCCCGGTGGCCATGGTCCTGGCGGCCGGCTCGCTGGGACCGGCGGCCCAGGTGGCGTTGCTGCTCAAGGAGTACGGCACGCTGCGCGCGGCGGCCGACCGGGTCCACACGTTGGTCACCGCACCCGCCAACGTGCCCCCGCCGCGCGAGGTCCTCCAGGTGGCCGCCCAGCCGGATGTGGTCTTCGAGGACGTGCGCTTCCGGTACACCCCGGACGGGACCGACGTGCTGCGCGGTGTGTCCTTCCGCATCCCGTACGGCAAGACCGTCGCCCTGGTCGGCGCCTCAGGGGCGGGCAAGTCCACCTGCGTGTCGCTCCTGCTGCGCCACTGGGACCCCGACGACGGGCGCATCCTGGTGGGTGGCGTACCACTGCCACGCATCGCCGACCTGCACCGGCACGTCACGGTGGTGCCACAGGACGTGCACCTGTTCGCCGGCACGATCGGGCAGAACGTACGGCTCGGAGCACCCGACGCCGACGTGGCGGGCGCACTGCGCACCTCCCAGCTCACCATTGACCCGGAGCTCCCCGTCGGGGAACGAGGCACCACCCTCTCCGGCGGCCAGCGCGCCAGGGTGGCCATCGCCCGGGCGCTCGCCACCGGCGCGCCGGTGCTCGTGCTGGACGAGGCGGTGGCCAACCTCGACCCCGACAACGAGGCCCGCCTCACCGAGGCGCTCCAGCAAGCCGCCACAGGACGGGCCACGCTGGTCATCGCCCACCGCTTGTCCACCATCCGAAAAGCCGACCACATCGTGCTGCTGGAGGAAGGACGCGTCGCAGCCGAAGGCTCCTACGACGAGCTCAGCGAGCGGTTGTCCCATCTGTTCGCACGGCAGTCGTGAAGGGTGGCAGCGGCGCGCGGGTGATCCGCCCGTCGCCCCGGAAACCGCTAGATCACTTCCCGGAGCACGTCGTCGACCGGGGTGGCGCTCACGCCGAGGATCTTCTGGGTCTCGGAGAAGTCGATGACCCAGGGGTGGCCAGGCTTCTCGAGCACTTCGTGCATTTCCGCCCAGAACGGCTGGGTGAACTCGAGCAGGGTCAGGTCGCGTTCGGTCATCTCCTCCATCCGCGGCTTCGGCGCCCCCGCGAGCTCGGCGAGTCGCCCGGCCAGTTCCCGCGCCGACAGGGTCGCGGTGGGTACGTGCCAGGCCCGGCCGAACGCCTGCTCGCTGCGGCTCGCGGCGACCAGTGTGCGTGCGGTGTCGCCGATCGCCGAGTAACTGTGCGGCACGTCGAGTGCCTGCGGCACCAGGGCAAGCCTGCCTTCAAGGACTTGCCGCTGCACCATGAGGCTGAACACCGAGACGGCCCCGCCGCCGTAGAACTGGGCGGCCCGTACCTCGGTGACCTTCACCCCTGAGGCGGCGGCTTCCTCCCACACCAGCGCCCTGGTCCGCCCCTTGGGCCCGGTCGCGGCCAGCGGGAAGTCCGGCCTGATCGGCCCCTCCACCGGCCCGTAGGCGTAGAGGTTGCCGAGCATGACGTAGTCGGCCCCGGTCCGCCGCACCGCGCCGAGCAGCGACGCCGACAGGATCGAAAATTGCTCGGGCCAGGTGTGGTACGGCGGCGCGGCGGTGGTGAACAGCGTGTCCGCGCCCTCGGTCAGCTCGGTGAGCCGATCGGTGTCGGTCGCGTCCGCGGCTACTTTCTCGACGAGCGGGTGGTCGGGCCCGCCGCCGGTGCGGCTGATCATCCGTACCCGCTCGCCGTCTTCGGCCAGCAGCAGAGCGGTCTTCGACGCGGCGGCCCCGCGACCCACGATCACATGAAATTTCATGATTACAACGGTGGCGACCTGCGGCCTCGTAGCATAGTGGCCTGAATGCCAACTATCCGGAGGATCTGGCCATGCACCGCATCGCCGCCGTCGTCGTGCCGCCCGTGCTGAGCTTCGACATCTCGATCCCGCTCATGGTGTTCGACAACGGCTCCCACTACGACGTGCGCGTCTGCACGGCGCGGCCCGGCCAGGTGCCGACCGTCGGCGGTCCCGACGTGGTGGTGACGGACGGCCTGGAGGCGATGGAGGGCGCCGACACCGTGATCGCCGTCGGCAGCGGCGGCGAGCCAGCCCCCACGGAGGTCCTCGACGCCTTGCGGAAGGCCGCGGCCCGCGGAGCCCGGATCGCCTCGCTGTGCACGGGCGCGTTCGTGCTGGGCCAGGCAGGCCTGCTCGACGGGCGCCGCGCCACCACCCACTGGGGGCTGGCCGGCGACCTCGCCGCCCGCTACCCGTCGATCGATGTCCGGCCCGACGTCCTGTTCGTCGAGGACGGCGGCATCTTCACCTCGGCGGGCGCCGCGGCCGCCATTGACCTGTGCCTGCATCTGATCAGGCTCGACTACGGAGCGGCCGTGGCCAACGCGGCGGCGCGGCTCGCGGTCGTCTCCCCCGTACGGCCCGGCGGCCAGGCCCAGTTCATCGAGACGCCGCTGCCGCCCGAGCGCGGCACCTCACTCGCCCCCACCCGGGCGTGGGCGCTGGAGCACCTCGACCGCCCGCTCACCCTGGCCGACCTGGCCGGTCACGCCAAGGTGAGCGTGCGGACGCTGACCAGGCGCTTCCACGCAGAGACCGGGCTGAGCCCGCTCCAGTGGCTGCTGCACCGGCGCGTGGACCGGGCCAGGGAACTGCTGGAGACCACCGAGCTGCCCATGGATCAGGTCGCCGGGAAGAGCGGTCTGGGCAGCGCGGACTCCCTCCGCAAGCACCTGGTCAGCCGGGTCGGGCTCACGCCCACGGCCTACCGTGCGAGCTTCACCCGGGCGGTGTGAGCGCGGGGTGAGCCGGCGGTGAGCCCTCCCGAGCAGGCTCTGCGTCATGAAGAACGGCAACGTCCTGATCTCCGGCGCCTCCGTCGCCGGCCCCGCGCTCGCCTACTGGCTGCGCCGCCACGGCTTCAACCCCACGATCGTGGAGCGCGCCCCCGCACTGCGCGACGGCGGCTACGCCGTCGACTTCCGCGGCGAGGCGCACCTGTCGATCCTGCGCGGCATGGGCATACTGACCGACCTCGAACGCGCCCGCACCGGCATGGGCTCCATGTCGTACGTCGACAGCGCGGGCAAACCACGGGGCGAAATGCCCGCCGACCTCTTCGCCGGGGACATCGAGATCCTCCGGGGCGACCTGGCGCGCATCCTGTACGACGCCACCAAGGAGCACACCGAGTACGTCTTCGGAGACTCCATCACCTCGCTCACCGAGGACGACCACGGCGTGACCGTCACCTTCGAACGCACCCCGCCCCGCAGGTTCGACCTGGTGATCGGCGCCGACGGGCTGCACTCCAACACCCGCCGCCTGGCGTTCGGGCCGGAGGAGCGGTTCGTCAAGCACCTCGGCGTCTACTGCGCGATCTTCACCACGGCCAACCACCTCGGGCTCGACCACACCGGGCACGCCTACCGCACCGCGGGCAGGCTGGTCGCGATGTACAGCGCCCGCCACAACACCGAGGCCAAGGCCGTCTTCTACTTCGGCTCCCCGCTGCTGGACCTCGACCGCCGCGACGTGGCCAGGCAGCAGGCAGTTCTCGCCGAGCACTTCACCGGCAACGGCTGGCAGAGCGACCGCCTGCTGCGGGACATGCGGCACGCGCCCGACTTCTACTTCGACTCGGTCGGCCAGGTCCGCATGGACTCCTGGACGCGAGGCCGGGTCGCCCTGGTCGGCGACGCCGCCTACTGCCCCTCCTCCCTGTCGGGCATGGGCACGGGGCTCGCCGTGGTCGGTGCGTACGTCCTGGCGGGAGAGCTGGCCGCCGCGCACGGCGACCACCGCGTCGCGTTCGCCCGCTACGAGGAGGAGATGCGTGAGTACGCGGCCGGCTGCCAGAAGATGGGCGACGGCGTCGCCAACCTCATGATTCCGTCAAGCCGTTTCATGGCCGGGCTGCTCAACCGCTACTACAGGCTCATGCCGTATCTGCCGGGGAAGAACCTGGTCGCCAAGATGGCCCGCAGGACCGCCGAGAACATCACGCTACGCGACTACAGGGACGTCGCCCGGCGATAGCGGTCACCGGGGGACCCACTTCCAAACAGCTGAGCGCATCTCAAATTGTGTCGCTTAGGGTGGCATCTATGGAGGCAGGCAAGGCCATCTTCGAAACAGTGGAAAAACTTCGCCAGCGGCGCACGGCCCCGCTGGTGCTGGAGCTCGATCTCACAGAGGGCCTCACCGAGGGCCCGCCGACGGACCCGCTCTCCGCGGTGCTGTCCATGCGCAAGACGCGCCTGTCCGACGTCCTGTCCGGCCTCAAGCGGGCCAGGCAGGACTCCAGGGTCAAGGCCCTGGTGGTGAAGATCGGCAGCAACCCGCTGGGCCTGGCCATGGTGCAGGAGCTGCGCCAGGCCGTGATCCACTTCAGAGCCTCGGGCAAGCTGACCGTCGCCTTCGCCGAGACGTTCGGGGAGTTCGGCGGCGGCACGGTGCCCTACTACCTGGCCTCCGCCTTCGAACGCGTCTACCTGCAGCCCAGCGGCGACGTCGGGCTGACCGGGGTGGCGCTGGAGCAGCGCTTCGTCAAGGGGGCGCTGGCCAAGCTGGGAGTGGGCTACGAGGCGGGGCAGCGGCACGAGTACAAAACCGCCGTCAACACCTTCACCCAGGACCACATGACCGACCCGCACCGCGAGTCCATGAGCCGCATCGTCGAGTCGGTCACCGAGAGCCTCATCACGGGCATCGCCGACGGGCGCCGGCTCGACCCCGGCAAGGTCCGCGAGCTGATCGACCGCGGTCCGTTCACCGCCGGCGAGGCGGAGGAGTCCGGGCTGGTCGACCGGCTCGCGTACCGGGACGAGGTGTACGACGAGGTCAAGCAGGCGGCGGGCGACGACGCGCACCTCCTGTACGTGTCCCGGTACGCCAGAGGCGCGGCCGTGAAGAAGCTGCCGCACCCGACGGCGGACGGGATCGCGCTCATCCACGGCACCGGCATGATCAGGACCGGCCGCAGCGGGCGCAGCCCGCTCGGCGGTGGCGGGGCGATGGGCTCCGACACGATCAGCGCCGCCTTCCGCGCGGCCAGGCGCGACCAGCACGTCAAGGCCGTCGTGTTCCGGGTGGACAGCCCCGGCGGCTCGTACGTGGCCTCCGACACGGTGTGGCGCGAGGTGATCCTGACGCGCAAGGTCAAGCCGGTGATCGTCTCCATGGGCGACCTGGCCGCCTCCGGCGGCTACTTCATCGCGATGGCCGCCGACGTGATCGTGGCCCAGCCCGGCACGCTGACGGGCTCGATCGGCGTGTACGGCGGCAAGCCGGTCCTTTCCGAAATGCTCGAAAAAATCGGGATAAATTCGGAAATGGTTGCCGAGGGCACCAACGCCGGCATGTTCTCCACCTCCCGCGGCTTCTCCCCCGAACAGTGGGAACGCGTGAACGCCTGGCTCGACCGGATCTACGACGACTTCGTGGGCAAGGTGGCCCAGAGCCGCGACCTCACCCGCGAGCGCGCGCACGAGCTGGCCCGCGGCCGCGTGTGGACCGGTGCTGACGCGCACGCCGGCGGGCTCGTGGACGAGCTGGGCGGCCTGGAGGACGCGCTGGCCCTGGCCAGGAAGCGCACCGGCCTCGCCGACGACGCCCCCGTCCGCACCTATCCTCGGCTCAACCCGCTGGAGCGGCTGCGCGGACCCGAGTCGAGCGAGGACAAGTCCGCCGCCCTGGCCCGGATCCGGCTCGACGCGTGGGGACCGCTCGCCCGCCTCTCCGCCGAACTCGGCCTCCCGGCCGCGGGTCCCCTTCTCCTGCCCGACTGGTACGTGATCCGCTGACCCTCGACTCGACCTGGGCCGATGTCGCGCATCACGTCCCTGCCGCACGGTAGCGGCCGCGGAGCCGTACCAGCGGTTGGAGTGAGGGGTTGACGTAAGGGACGGCGAGGACGGCGGCGACGAAGAGCGTGTGATCTCCGGCCGGGACCACCTTGGTGGTCTCGGCCTCCAGGGCGGCCACCCCGCCCTCCACCACCAGCGCGTCCGTGTGCTCGCCCCGATGGTGCGGAGTGCCCGCCAGCAGCAGCCGGGCGCTGGGCCGGCCGGCGGTGGCGAAGCGGCTGGCGATGGCCGCCTGGCCGGACGACAGGAGGGAGGCCGCCCAGCGGTCCTGGCGGAGCAGGACCTCGTTGAGGTAGCCGCCGCCGGCCAGGCTCACCAGCACGAGCGGGGGCTCCAGCGAGACCGACATCAGCGCCGACACCGTGGCGCCCAGGTCGTCGCGCCCATCGCGTACGGTCACCACCGACACCCCGGCCGCGAGCTGCGCCATCGCCTCCGTGAACTCACTCACAGGGACAGTCTCCGGTAGGTCACGGCGCAACGGGAAATGAGGGCCCCCGGACGAGGGGGCCCTCACCGATATGCGTCAGGCGAGGCCGCTGGAGGTCAGCCATTCCTTGGCCACCGTGGCGGGCTCGTCCTTGTTGACGGAGATCTTCTGCATCATGTCCAGGAGGGACTGCGTCGTCAGCTTCGCCGAGACGGCGTTCAGCGTGGTCTTGATCGTGTCGGTCGCGCCCGCCTTGAAGAGCAGCGGCGTCACGTTCTGGGCGGGGAAGATGTTCTTGGGGTCCTGCAGCGGCACGAGGTTGTTCGCCGTCATCTTGGGGTCGGTGGTGAACACGTTGCCGACCTGGATCGTGCCGTCCTTGATCGCGTCAGCGGTGGTCGGGCCCGTGGGCTTCCACTCCTTGAACTCGATCCCGTAGACCTCCTTGAAGCGCGCCTCCCACCGCTTCTTGAACTCGGGCGGGCCGCCCACGACGAAGTTCTTGGAGACCTTGGCCAGGTCCTCCATGGTGTTCAGCGACTGCTTGGTCTGGGTGTCCTTGCTGATCGACAGGCTGTCCTTGTCCTCGGCCGGCGAGGAGTCGAGGACCTCCAGCTCGGCCGGCAGCTTCTCCTTCAGCGCGGCGTTGACCTCGTCGGTGGTCGCTGCCGTGTTCTTCAGGTCGATGAAGGCCAGCAGGTTGCCGTTGTACTCGGGCACGATCGTCAGGCCGCCGCTCTTGACCTGGTCGTACACGGCCTCGCGGCTGCCGATGCGCACCTTCTCCTCGACCTGCACGCCCTTGGCCTCAAGCGCCTGGGCGTAGATGGAACTGAGCAGCGCGCTCTCGTCGAAGTCGAACGACCCGATGACGGCCTTGCCCCCGCCCCCGCCCGAAGCCGAACCACTGGGCGCCGCGCTCGAGGTGTCGAGCGGATTGCCTCCAGTGCTACCGCCGCCACCACCGCAGGCGGCCAGCCCGAGCATCGCTGACATGAGCACCGCAGCGATGCCGTACTTGCGTCCCATTTCGATTTTCCCTTCTAAAGCGGGAGGTAATAGGGGAGACTATCGAACCTTCAGCCTCCGGCTCACCCCCGGGGAGACCGTCATTCTCTGGGCGAGCGTGAACAGTACCTGCACTACGAGGGCGAACAGCACAATCAGTACTGAACCCCCGACAACGCTCGCGTAATCCTTCGTCGCGAAACCATCGATCACGTACCTTCCGAGGCCGCCGAGTCCCGTGTACGCGGCCACGGTGGTCGTGGCCACGACCTGGATCGCCGACAACCGGCAGCCCAGCAGGATCAGCGGCAGCGCGACCGGCACGAGCACCCGTCCGAGCACCTGCCCGCCGCGCAGCCCCATCCCGTACGCGGCGTCCCGCAGTTCGGGATCGACCCCCTTGATGCCCTCGAACGTGTTGACGAGGATCGGCGGGATCGAGAGCAGCACCAGCGGGATGATCACCGGCCAGATCGAGGCCGTGCCCAGCAGCAGCACGAACATCACCAGCAGGCCGAGCGTGGGCAGCGCCCTGGCCAGGTTCGCGGAGACGACGATGATCACCTCGCCCCGGCCCGTGTGGCCGATCACCAGCCCCAGCGGCACCGCGATCAGCGCGGCCAGCACCAGCGCCAGCGCCGAGAACTCGAAATGCTCCAGCAGGCGCATGGGGATGCCGGAAGAGCCGGACCAGTTGTCGGCGTTCCCGAAGAAGTCGGCCAGCCAGCCGAAGAACGCGGTCAGCCAGCTCACGAACCCGTCCCCTTTCGTGCCCGTACCCATGGAGTGAGCAGCCGCTGCGCCAGCACCAGCAGCCCGTCGGCGATCAGCGCCAGCGCCACGATCAGCACGATGCCGACGATCACGGGCGGCATGAACGGGTTCTGGTACGCCCGCGTGAACAGCCCGCCGAGCCCTCCCTGCCCGATCAGCGCGCCCACGCTGACCAGGCTGATGCTGGAGACCGCCACCACCCGCAACCCCGCCAGCACCACGGGGACGGCGATCGGGAGCTCCACCGCGATCAGCCTGCGCAGCGGCGTGAACCCCATCGCGACGGCCGACTGCCGCACGTGGTCGGGCACCGAGCCCAGACCGTCCACGACGGCGGGGATCAGCACGGCCATGCCGTAGAAGGTCAGCGGGATGATCACGGTGGCCTGCGACAGCCCGGTCACCGAGATCAGCAGCATGAAGACGGGGAGCGAGGGAAGCGCGTAGACGACGTTCATGAAGCCGGAGGTGGGCTGGTAGAGCCAGCGCCAGCGCACGCAGGCGAGCCCCAGCGGCAGCGCGACGACCAGCGCGACCAGGATCGGCACCAGGGACATGGTCAGGTGGTCGATGAGCAGGTTCTTGATGCTGTCGACCCGGCCGGTGTCCCAGTTGCGCCCGATCCACTCCCAGATGGAAGGGGGACCGTCAGCCATCTGCCGCCTCCGCGAGCGCCTCGTCGAGCGCCTCCCTCGTGGCCACGCCGACGACCTTGCCCTGCTCGTCCACGGCCACGGCGCAGCCGGACGGCGACAGCAGCGCCGCGTCGAGCGCCGTGCGCATGGAGTCACGCCCGTGCACGAAGGTCCCGTACGGCTCCAGCTCGTCGGGCCGCGACGCGGAGACCCACCCGGTCGGCCGGCCGTCCGCGTCCACGACGAGCCGCCACGGCTCGTCGTCGGCGCCGGTCAGGTCAGTATGCAACCGCAGCCCGTCCGTCGAGACGAACTGCAGCCGCCTGATCCCCCTGTCATGCCCGAGGAACTCCCGCACGAAGTCGTCGGCCGGCTCGGACAGCAGCGTCTTGGGACTGGCGATCTGCGCCAGCTTGCCGCCCACCCGCAGCACCGCCACGCGGTCGCCCAGCTTGATGGCCTCGTCGATGTCGTGGGTGACGAACACGATCGTCTTGTTCAGCTCCGACTGGAGCCTGAGCAGCTCGTCCTGCAGGCTCGTGCGCACCACCGGGTCCACCGCGCTGAACGGCTCGTCCATGAGCAGCACGGGCGGGTCCGCGGCCAGCGCCCTGGCCACGCCCACCCGCTGCTGCTGACCGCCCGAGAGCTGGAACGGGTAGCGCCCGGCGAGCGCGGGGTCGAGGCCGACGCGTTCGAGCAGCTCCATGGCCCTGGCGCGGGCCTTCTTCTTGTCCCAGCCGAGCAGGTAGGGGACGGTGGCGATGTTGTCGACGATCTTCCGGTGCGGGAACAGTCCGGCCTGCTGGATGACGTACCCGATGCCGCGCCGCAGCGTCGGCGGGTCGATGCCCTGCACGGGCGTGCCGTCGAGGAGGATCTGGCCCTCGGAGGCGTCGATCATGCGATTGATCATCCGGAGCGAGGTCGTTTTCCCGCAGCCCGAGGGGCCGACGAGCACGGTGATCTCACCCGTGGGCGCCTCGAGGTCGAGGCGGTCCACGGCGACCGTTCCGTCCGGATAGCGTTTGGTGACAGCGTCGAATGTGATCACGCGCGAACTCTCGCTTCAGGCTTCTGTGGCAGGGGTCGCAGCCCCCTGCCACGACCGCCGCATGATCTCTTGGAGACACAGACTACGGCGGTCTGAAGTGCCCTGTCGTCCCCGGTACCGCCTGAAGCGTTTCAGTTGACCTGGATATTTACCCCAAATCCGGAACTGATAGTGCGCCGGACCATGGTGTGTTGGCATGATTACCTCCACGAACATCTGACGCATACCTCCACAAGTCCTGACGCGCATCCCTCACCTCCCTCACCCTCAGCGTCCGCACAAAGCAAGAGGATCCGGCCCTGTGTCCCAGCCGCTCACCGATCAGCATCAACGCGCCGAGTTGATCGCAGAGCTCTACGACCGCCACGCCGCCGGGCTGTTCGCGTACTGCGCCGACCAGCTGGGCGACCTCGGCTCCGCGTCCGACGTCCTGGTGGCCCTGTTCTCCAGCGTCGCCGGGTTCCCCTCCCCCGCGGAGCCGCCCCGCGCCGCTCTCTACGCGTTCGCCCGCCGCGAGATCCACCGGCGGGACATCGTCTACGCGCCGCCCGCCGTCGATCCCCTGATCGACCCGGCCACCGCGCTGGTCGAGCGCACTCTGCGCGAGCTGCGCCCGCACCAGCGGGAGGTGCTGGTGCTGCGCACGGTGTGCGGGCTGAGCAAGGCGGAGCTGGCATGGGTGCTCGAGGTCGCGCCGGACACCGCCGAGGAGCTGTCGGTGGGCGCCGGCCACCACTTCAGGCAGGCCCTCGGGGCGGCGCTCGCCTCGACGGGGGTCCGCATCCCCAAGCCGGTCGCCGACGTGTACGGCGCTCTGGGGGTCGCCCCGCTCCGCGACGTACTCGGCCGCCTCCCCTGGCCCCAGCCGCCGGGCGCGCTCCGCATCCATTTCCTCGGCTCCCGTACGGCGGCCCCCGGCCCGCTGTTCGTCAAGCCCCGCTGGCCCAGCCCGCCGGTCTGGCCCCACCCCCCCATGACCGACCCGGACCCGGCGACCAGCACGGTCCTCTTCCCGGCGGAGCTCCTGACGCCACCCTCGGCTTCGCGGCCCACCGAACACGAGGCCACCACGGCCCCCATGCCCAAGCTCCGCGATTCCGCGGACTCGTCCCTGCCCCTCAGGGACCCATTGGCAGCCTTCGACGACGCGCGGCCCTACCCGTCTACCGCGGGGAGGGGCTCTGTGCCGCCTGACGAGCGCCCGTTCTTCCTGGATCCGCCCGAGCCCGCCGGCGGCCGGGAGCCTTTCGCCACCGGCGACGTGATCTTACCCAAGGACGCCCCCGAGCCCTTCGCGACGGGCGACGTGCTCTTACCCAGAGACCTCCCGAAGCCGTTCGCGGCGGACGACGGTGACATCCTCGCGCCCAGAGACGTCCTGGTGCACAAGGGCCCGGCCCGGCCGCTTCCGCAACCGCCGCGGACAGACGAGCCAACCCGCGATGCGGCACCGCTGTTCCGCCCCCGCACGAAGACCTCCAGACGCACCGATCCGGCCACCCCCGCCACCCCGGCCAGGCCCACCGAGCCGATCTACCGGCTACCTCCGCACGACGAGAAACCCTCAGCCGCCCTGCGCGAGGAGCCCTCAGTCACCTCCACCTCGCTCAGCTCGCGCACCTCGCGCGAGAAGCCCTCGACCGCGCGCGGCTCCCGCGAGAAGCCCTCGACCGCCGGCACCTCACGCCAGAAGCCACCCCAGAGCACCCCCGCTCCGCCCGCTCCATCGGCCCTGTCCGCTCCCTCGGCTCCTTCGGCTTCGCCGGCTCCACAGCCTTCTCTCCTGGCCCCGCGCCCGGTCCGTGCCCGGCCGATGCCCAAGAAGCGGCCGGAGTACCGGGCCCGGCCCGAGAAGGTACGGCGCCGCAAGGACCGGCATCTGGACTGGGCCTGGGAGGCCGTCGGGTTCCTGATCTGCGTGGCGATCGCAATGATCGTCTTCTTCTCGGTGCCCATGTTCGTGCACCCATGAGCGACCTACAGCGCAGTACGTCTGGTGTGGCGATCGCTCTGGTCCAGAAGGACTAGCAGGCGGTGGGCGGCCGTCATCACCGTGGCCGTCAGCCAGTCATACGCTCGCTGCTACGCAACCTTGATCGAGTAAGGTCCGACGCTGACGGTAATGTCCACATGTCCGCCTAGCGCGGTGGCGTAAGCGCGGAGGGTCTCCAACTCCATGGCCGCGAGGTCACCGTTCTCGATCTGAGAAACGCGGGATTGGGATACCCCCAGGATCTGGGCGACCTCAGCTTGGGTCATGCCGATGGCCTTGCGAAGCTCCTTGAGGTGATGGCCGGCTACGTAGGCATTCAGGTCCGCCCGAGCCTGTGCCTGGCGTTCGGGGTCGGCAAGTTCAGGGTGGCGGCGGCGCGCCTCGGCCTTGATGTCTTGCCAACGGCGTCCGGTGGTCATCGTCCGGCCTCCTTGTCCTTCTCTGCCCGATAGTCGGCGTAGCGGGCTTCGGCCAGTGGGATGGCTTCTTCATACCAGCGGGACCATTGTCCGGCTTTGTCCCCCGCCACAAGAAAGATCGCGGCGCGGTCTGGATCAAAGACGAACAGCATGCGGATCTCAGATCGGCCCCGGCTGCCGGGTCGAAGCTCCTTGAGGTTGTGGAGTTCACTACGTTCGACGGTGTCGACGAGGGGCCGTCCCAGTGCGGGGCCGACCTCGGCGAGTCGGTCGACGGCTTGTTCGATCAAGGCTGCGGTGTCCACGTCGGACTCGCACAGCTTGAGGAACCAGCTCTCAACCGGTTCAAGGAGAATGACGTCCCAGGCCACCTCGCCAATATAACCCTTAACTCATATCGGCGGGTCGATGTGTGTTGTCGTCAACGACGACAATCCCGCGAGCCTGTGACTCTGGGGCGTTGGCTCCCCTGGTGACGCGATATTCCCGTGGTGGGGAGAGGCATGGCAGGCCGGCCGAGCGGTAGAGCACGACGATCAGGGCCACGGGCGCGCGATGGCGCCGAAGGGCCCATGAGACGTCAGCACTCCCGCATCGCGGTGCGGGCCTGCGCGGTGGACATGGGCGGGGCAGGCAGGGGTTGGGCGGCGGTGGCGCGCAGGCCATCCAGGGCCAGGGCGAGGTGTCGCCGCCAGACTCCCGGCGCCACCTTGCGGGTGGCCCTGACGGTCGCCGCCACTCCCCAGACCACGAAGGCCATGTCAGCGAGTGTGACGTCGGCCCGCAACTCCCCGGACCGCTGGGCGCGTTCGAGGATCTCCCGCATCAGGCCGTACCCGCGATCCTCGCCCACCGCCGCCATCCGTGCGGCGAGGTCGTTGTAGCCGAGGTCGGCCGCCTGCAGTTCGCAAACGCCGGTAAGGAACCCGACGAACCCCTCCCAGGCGTTGGCCATCGCCAGCGCCTCCTCAGCCAGCCCAGTCACGGTCGCCGCCCGGTCCGCGAAGGCCGCCTCCACCAGGGCGTCCCGTGCGGGGAAGCGGTTGTAGAGCGTCCCGATGCTCACCTCGGCTGCACGTGCGATCTCTTCGAGCGGCACGTCGAGCCCTCGATCCGCGAACAGCTGCCGGGCCGCCTGCAGGAGGCGCTCGCGGTTTTGCACGGCGTCCTTGCGCATGTCCTCAAGCTTAGCTAACTTGAGGGCCATCTCAACTTGAGGAGGACCTCAACTTATGGCCCGTACCATCGTGATAACCGGCGGCACGAGCGGCATCGGCAAAGCCCTGGGCCGCCACTACGCCGAGCGCGGCGATCAGGTCGTGGCCGTGGGCAGCAGCAAGGAGGGCGGGCGGCGCCTGCGTGAGGAAGTGCCGAAGGCCCACTTCGTCAGATGTGACCTCAGCTCCCTCCGCCAGACCCGCGACCTGGTGGAACGTCTCAATACCGAGCACCCCGTGATCGACGCGTTGGTACTCGCCGCCTTCCGGTTCAACCCGACGCGAGTCGAGACCGAGGAGGGTTTCGAGCACACCTTTGCCCTTTACGTGCTCAACCGCTGGCTCATGGTCGAAGGACTGCGTGACCCGCTGGAGAACGCGTCGGCACCGGTGATCATCAACCTGTGCGGCGCAGGGCAGGGCGGCCAGATCCACTGGGACGACCTCCAGCTGAAGGACAAGTACCGGGCGGTCACCGCAACCATGCAGGGAGCCAGGGCCAGCGAGCTACTGGGGGCGGCCTACGCCCCTCAGCGGACGAAGTACATGCTCTATAACCCGGTGTTCGTGGCGACAGGGCTGCACGAGCCCTTCAATCAGCCGCTTCGCAGCATCGTACGGGTGGCATCGGCGGTATTCGCCCAGCCGGTGGCCAAGGCCGTGCCACCGATCGCCGCGCTCGTCGACCATCCGCCGGCCGAGCCACTCACCGCCTGGAAGCAGGGGAAGATCATTGATCTTGACGTGGATCGGAACGAGGCGCGGCGTTTCGAGGAAATCATCCGCACCCTGACCCAGTCGGCCCTCCCTTAGAAGCTCTGGCGAGGTGCTGCTGTTCGCTCCCGGGCCGATGTCGCCGCTGGCCAGGCTCCCGATGGTACGGTGGCCGTGATCGGTGCGGTTCCGAGCCGACAGCGCGGTCGATTCCCGTACCCGCTCCACGTCTTCCAGTTAGCCGATGGTCGATGTCAGCCCTAAGCGAGGGAGACCGGCGTGGCAACCCCTCCCTGGTATGAGTCGCTTCCCGAAGCCATGAGCGAAGCAGAGTATCGAGCGTTGCCGGAGGACGTCGCCAGGAGCATCGAGGTGGTCCACGGGCATGTGATCAAGTGCGAGTCACCCGCGCCACAGCACAACCGCATAGCCCGTCGTCTCGCCGGCTCACTGGAAGCCGCTCGCCCGATAAGCGGCCCGTGCCTCAGCGTTGAGACCGACATCGACGTGGTGCTCTGGCGGGTTCCCAAGTTCACCTTCCGACATCCAGATGTGGTGGTCTACAGGTGTTTGGACGACCCCGGCCAGAAGCCGGATGCGTCCCAGACCCTGGCCGTCGTCGAGGTCTCCTCACCCGGGACCGTCCGTGAAGATCTCACCGACAAACGCACGCAGTATGCCGCCGCCGGCATCCCGCTCTACCTGCTCATCCTGCTGGACGAGAAGTACGAGATCATCGAGGTGAAGGAGTTCCATCTCGATGCCGTAGCCTCCGAATACAGGCTTCATCGGGTACACCAGGCAGACCTCGAGCTGGAACTCCCCATCAGGGTGACTATCCCGTTTCTCGTACTGACCGCTCCCTAAAACCTCGCTCCCTGCGCCCGTCGGGTGCCCATTCGCCCGGCGCCCAGCGTCATGAGGTCCTTGTACGGGCGACACCGGAATACGGGGAACCAGGCCGCCGCCGAGCTGACCGCGAGCGCGCAAGCTCACCGAACGAAGACCGTCGGGTCCTGTCTTCGCTGTTCTGGGTGCACATCAACCCGTACGGCAGGTGCCTGCTCGATGCCACGGCGTGCCGGTGAGTTTGCGCATCACCTCGTAGACCTGCTGCAGGGCCAGCGGGGCGGTGGGGAGCGGCTGCGCGGCTTCAGCGCGCAGGCCGTCCAGGGCGAAGGCGACGCCTCGGCGCCCAGGCATCGGGGCGATGTCCTTGACGGACCGCCAGCGGGGCGTAGGCGCCGAAGACGAACAGCAGGTCCTCGCCGGCGAAGTCGGCGCGCAGGGCACCGGCCTGCTGCGCAAGCGTCTCGATGTAGCAGGCGAAGCCGTCCCAGGCATCGTCGTGGAGCCAGGGCCTGCCGGGCGACCTCGTCGATCCGGAGCTCGCCGAGCATCACTGGGACATGTACACCCGGCGCGACCGCGTCGAGCAGGCCCACCCGGAGGTGTTGACCCCGAAGCCCGCCACCACCGCGCGGAGCCCGCAGGCTGACGCCATCGCGCAGCAGGCACGGGTGCTGAGTTCCACAGGCTCCTCATCCAGCGCCGTGAGCTGCCGCCGCGGTTGGGGTACTCGCCCATCGAGCCGTTGACCTTGGCGGCCGGTACGACGTCGTCGCGCCGGCCTTGAGAGCCTTGCCGACGATCTCCTCGGATTCGCCGCGAGGTCCATACACGTCGGCGGTGTCCACGAAGCTGATCCCCGCGTCCAGTGCCCGGCGGACGATCCGGACGCGTCGTCGTGGTCAGGGTTCCCGACTCGGCCGAACATCAAGGTGCCGAGTCAGTAGGCGCTGACCTGGTTCCCGGTCCGGCCCAAGGGGCGCATCTTCACTGCTACGTCCTTGCTTTCGAGTAGTGGGGTGGATGGGGCGGCGGCTGCCCACCGCCCTGCGGCTCCGGGGTCAGGACGCGTTGTACTCGCTGACGACGTCCACGACCCACGTGACGCCGAACCGGTCCTTCAGCATCCCGTAGAGGGGCGCCCACTGCGCGGGCCCCAGCGGCTGCAGGACGGTCGCGCCGTCGGAGAGCTTCTCCCAGTACGAGCTGATCTCCTCGGTCGCTTCACCCCGGAGTGAGACGAAGAACGCGTTCTCGCCCTGATCCCAGGACAGGCGCGAGGGCACGTCGTAGGCCATCACGCGAAAGCCGCTGTCGGCGGCCACCTGGCCCCACATCACCTGGTCGGCCTCGGACGTCTCCTGGACGTTCCCGGCGTCCTTGTACGTGACCACGGCCACGTCCCCGCCGAAGACGGACTGGTAGAACGTGAGCGCCGCGCGGGCGTCACCCCGGAAGTTCAGGTGGGTCACAACATTGACGGACATAATGCGGTCCTTGCCTTTCGATTCCTGCCATCTGGGCGGTCTTACGCGTCGCCATCGACGTCCGATCGTCCTGTCGACCGCAGGACCGGTGCGTTGCGGTGGCGGGAGCTTGCTCCCCCCGCGCCACCGACGACGATCGGCTCGCCCGGCCCTTGCCGGTGACCACCGTGACAGGCGAAGCGGACAGGGTGTGGCCGTTACTTGGGGCCAATGTGGGGGCCATGCCGAAAACTTCAGCGCGGCTGCTGGCGTTGCTCTCGTTGCTGCAGGTGCGCGGGGGCTGGCCGGAGGCGCTGCTGGCCGAGGGGCTGGACATCAGCCCGCGTACTGTGCGGCGTGACGTCAACCGCCTGCACGGAACGCCACCCGTGTCGGCCACTCCAGGCAAGATCCGACGTTGGGCATGGGGTGCGGCCGCCGTGTCCCGACGGTCGTCCGGCCCCGGAGCATCCAGCTCCGCCCGAGCCACCCCGCGATCGCGCCTGCTCACGGACGAACGCCGCAGGCCGGTCGGCGGGCGGAGCCCGACGATCAGCGCCGTGTCATGCCGCCCTGCGACCGCTTGGCCAGGCCCTACGGGAGCACGGACGTATTCGGCATGACCACGACCGGATTCCGGTCGATCAGCCGGCGTTGCTGGCGACGTGCCCGGCCTGATGCTGCAGTGGCCTGAGCTGGCTCGCGCTGCAGCTGACCACGTGGAGCCCTCGGAATAGACCGCGGCAGGGCACTGTTACGCCGACAAGTTTAGAATTCAACTACTCACCCGGGAATTGTCATGGACATCGCTTTCATGGTCGTCATGAGTGTCATCGTGGGCGGCCTCCTCACCGGTGCGGTGGCCGCCGGTGTGCTGAGCGGCATCAGGGACCGGCAGTGGCCAGTGCTCTGGCGGCGGCGCGTCGTCTACCGCGGCTTCGTGCCCCGCTGAGGCGAGTACAGAGGACGTCTCTCACCCCAGGCCCTTACCGACGAGTTCCTGCTCGTCCCGCCGGGCCTGACCTCGGCGGCGGGAAGCTCGCCCGCCGTATCGGTAGGCCAGGCTGTGCAGGGCCGCTGGCGCGCGGGTTCAATGACGGCCAGCGCTGGATCTAGGGACGAGCCAAGACACTGATCGGCAACGGGCCGCGGGTGTGATGCAGGTCGAGCAGTACCGGCCCTCAAACGTCAGAGACGAGCGTCAGGCGTTGATCGACGTGCCGAGGGCGCTGCCCGCCAGCCAGTCCTCCCATGACTTGTCCCACGGCGTCGGACCGTTGCCGAACTGGAGCTTGCGCGACGTCCCCGCGACCTTGATGATGTCCCCCCGCTGCGTGAAGTTGTAGAACCAACGAGCGTTGGCGGGGCTGGCGTTCACGCATCCGTGGCTGACGTTGCGGTTGCCCTGCGCGCCGGTCGACCAGGGTGCCGCGTGGAAGAACGTGCCGCTGTAGGTCATCCTGACGTTCCACTTGGTGTGCGCGAAGTACTCGCCCGGCCTGCCGATGGTGGCCGAGTCCATGAGCATGTCCGCGACCTTCTCCTGGGCGATCATGATGCCGGAATAGCTCTCGTCCCCCGGCTTCCCCAGGCTGACCGGGATGGTCTTGACGACCTCACCGTTCTCCCGCACGACCGCCTTGTGGGTCGAGTTGCGGATCTTGGTGATGTGCTCGGGACCGACGGTGAAGGTCAGGCTGCGGTCCTTGGTGCCCCACAGATTCTGTCCTACCCGCAGCCCGGCCAGATGGGCGACCACTGTGACCTTTTCGCCGACCGGCCAGTACTCCCGCGGCCTGAACTGGACCTCCCGGTCGCTCACCCAGCTCCACGCGCCCTCGACCGGCTTGGACATCCGCACCTCCAGCGACCGCTCGACCGCGGCCCGGTCCTGGCGCGCGGTGACCGGCTGCGAGAGCAGGAGCTGCACCGGCATCCCGACGCCGACCTTCTCGCCGTCCAGCGGCGACATGCCGCTCTCAAGCACCCGCTTCGGCTTGAGCGTGGTGAACTTGGCCTGCGCCGTGACCGGCTTTCCGTCCGTGCCGGTGGCCTGCACGCTCACCGTGTACGCCGTTGACGGCTTCAACGGCCACCTGGGCCGCCAGGTCCCGTCCGCGCCCGCGCTCCCGCTCACCTCGCGTCCCTTGGCGTCCGCGACGGTCACCTTGGTGACCTTGCCGTCGGTGACCTTGACGCCGATCCCGGTATCGGGGGCGACCTTCTCCGTGCCGTCGGCGGGCATGATCGACAGCTTGGCCGCCAGGCCCTGCTCCTGCTGCTTCTCGGACGGCGTGTTGGAGCCGCCCCAGGTGCAGCCTGCGGCCAGGAGCAGCAGCACCGTGAACGTGCTGACGAGTACGGTCCCGCCATTTCGCATCGCCGACGCCTCCAGTCCCCCGACAAATAGGCGTATTTCAGACTAGGGAGTCTGCTATGACACGGAGAGCGTTATGCCCGTAACTGTAGGTAATCATGCATAGATGCCGCAACGAATGAGGACTCGATGCGAGATCGCCCAGAACGAGACGTATTGCCGGAGACTCCGGAGCCGACCGACGCCATCAGCCGGCAGCGCCGGCGCCGCGATAACAGCAGGCTTCCGGGGTGGTGGGCCATGTGGCCAGCCACCACCGTACGTTGACCGAGCGATCACGGGTCAGGCGTCGCAGTTCACCATGAGGGATCGCCCGCTCTGAGCTGCGGAGATGCTTCGAGGTGTCAGCGCTATCCGCAAGATCATCTCGCTCGCGTCCCCGAACCCGTCCAAGCGCGAATTCGCTCCGGGTTGATTGATCACATCTTCGGTACTGGAGCTCTCTACGGGATCAATGGTTAACGGAATGCCTAAACGAGCTCAGATGGTCATTATGCAACCTCGGTTGCCTTACATCGTGCAACCTCGGTAGCCTACACTGATGATGAGGAAGCGGGATCTGGAGCGGCGGATGCGCAAGCTCGCCAAGGAGTATGGCGTACCCGTTCACTCCACCGAAGGCGGCAGCCACACCAAGTGGCATGCCGGTTCGGAGGCGATGCCCGTACCTCGCCACTCGGAGGTCAACGAGCGCACGGCGAAAGGAATCCTGGAGAACTGGGAGAGCATCCTCGCTGAGGTCGCGAAGGAGCAGGAGGAGCAGTGAGCAAGCGCGACGCCTACACCATCACCGCCAGCAGGAGTGACGGCTGGTGGGCTTTGACCATCTCCGGACCGGGCCTCAAGCGCAGCTACCACACACAGGTGAAGCGCTTGGAGCAAGCTGAGGAGATGGCGCGTGACCTGGTGGCCACGATGCTGGATGTGGACGTCTCCGAGATTGACGCCGGCTTCGAATTGACTGTGGCCGACGATGAAGTGGCTACAGAACTGGAGGCCACGCTGGTGACCCGCCTCGCGGCGACTCTCGTCAAACAAAAGGCTGCAGAAGCGACGCAAGCTACGGTGGCTGATCTGGCGCGAAGAGGTTACGTTCACCGCGACATTGGTTACCTGCTTGGCATGTCACATCAGGCCGTTGGGAAGCTGCTGAACGAGGCGGAGAGGGAGACGGCCGCTTCTGCGGACGATGCCGGCACACGTTCCCAAGCGCTTTCCTCCCTTAAGGATCGGCTTGCCATGACGCATGACACGGAGGCGCTGTTCAAGTCTTATCTGCTCGATGCGGCCGAAGGTGATCCAATGGATCTCAAGCTGGACAGACTTAGGGCGCTGGGGGAGCGGCTGCGCCATCGCAGACGGCGGAAGCTGACAGACGCCTGAGCGCGCAACTATCGGTCATGTCCCCCATGGAGTGGTGCAAATCGGGAGTACGGACCTCGGTGCCGCGGAGCGGGTTCGTGGGGCCAGATCCAGCAAGCTAACCCGATAATCGGGCAAGGCGGGCAACCTCCTGGCGAGCGCGGCGAGCGGGGTTTTCGGGTGGGCTCCAGCAGGCCAACCCGGTAACCAGGTAAGGGGCGGGCGATGGCGCCGCAAGGCGCGGGGGTTGCGCCGCCAGGCGCCTGAATAAGGAACGCCTGAGCCCTTCGGCGCGAAGCGCCTCCCCCGCGAAGACCTTTTGCTCGGGGCGGGGGGTCCAGCAGGCCGACCACCCAGACGGGCAACGGGATGCTCCTATGTCTTGTCAACAGTCAGAAGCGGGTTTGGTCGCTGGTTCGTGGCCGTGGGTGAGAATACGGAAGACGTCGCGGG